>CAYVJT010000006.1:23426-36966 GCA_964451855.1 uncultured Actinomycetota bacterium | reverse complement strand
AGGTGGTGATCGGCACCGTCAAGGGCGACATCCACGACATCGGCAAGAACCTCGTCGCGATGATGCTCGAGGGCGCTGGCTTCGAGGTGGTCGACATCGGGATCAACACCGATGTGGACGGCTACCTCGCCGCCCTCGAGTTCCACCAGCCCGACATCCTCGGCATGTCCGCGTTGCTGACGACCACGATGCCCTACATGAAGGTCGTGATCGACACGATGGTCGACAAGGGCCTGCGCGACGACTACATCGTGCTGGTCGGTGGCGCGCCCCTGAACGAGGAGTTCGGCGAGGCGATCGGCGCGGACGCCTACTGCCGTGACGCCGCCGTCGCCTCCGAGATCGCCACCCAACTCATGAGGGATCGCCGCGCGGCAGCAGCATGACCCGTCTCGTCACCTTCCCCGTGCGGCCGGCCGATGCGCCGGCCGCAGTCACACCTGACGGGGTTCCGCAGGCCGGGGTCGTACCGCAGGCCAGGGCTCCGCAGGACAGCCACGGTCGGTTGCTCGTGATCGCCTGTGGAGCGATCGCCCGTGAGCTGATCGAGATCGCCCGGCTCCACGATCTCGACGGCGTCGAGGTGACCGCGCTGCCGGCGGAGCTGCACAACCGGCCCGATGAGATCCCCGAGCGGGTGCGCGAGAAGATCCGGGCCGCGGGTGACGCCTACGAGCGCATCGTGATCGGCTACGCCGACTGCGGCACCGGCGGCCTGCTCGACCGTGTCTGCGAAGAGGAGGGTGTCGAACGGCTCCCGGGTGCGCACTGCTACGAGCTGTTCGCCGGCCGTGACGCCTTCGCCGCGCTCCACGACGAGGAGCCCGGCACCTTCTACCTCACCGACTACCTCGCCCGGCACGTCAACGTGCTGGTGTTCGCCGGGCTCGGGCTGGACGCCCACCCGGAGCTCGCGCCGCTGTACTTCGGCAACTACCGCCGGGTCGTCTACCTCGCGCAGAGCGACGATGCCGAGCTCGACCGACGTGCGCGCGAAGCCGCCGAACGTCTCGGCCTGGACTACCAGCGGCGGCTCTCGGGGTACGGGGACCTGCGCCACGGGATGCTCGACCTGGCCGAGGGGCGCGGCACCCTGCCGGTGGTGGCGTCATGAGCCGCCGCCGACGCACGACGGCACCGGGGTTGGTCCTGATCTCCTGGCGGGACATCCCGGCTCAGGTCACCGCGACCGGCGTCGAGACCGAAGCCAAGGCGATCCTGCCGTCGCGCTTCCAGAAGGCGATCGACAAGGCCGCCAACGTGGCGGGCAAGACCGACCACCACGCCTACATCGGGGAGTGGCGGCGCACGACGCTCCCGCTGGACGGCAGCGACGCCCGGGCCGCGGTCGACGCCCTCGTCGAGCGGCTCGATGCGCAACACGACCGTGCACGGCTCGCTGCGCTGGTCCGCCAAGGCGGCCTCAGCGACCCGCAGGGCACCCCCGACCTCGATCCCGGGCACGACGCGGACGATCGACCCGATGTGGACCGCTCCGCTGAGCCCGACCGACCCCACCCGGCCGACGGGACCGGAGGCAGCCGATGACCCACACCGTGATCAGCTCCGCCACCCGGGAGGTGGTGCTCGGCTTCGACCGGCCGTTCGTGATGATCGGTGAGCGCATCAACCCGACGGGGCGCAAGCTGCTGTCCGAGGAGATGAAGGCGGGGGACCTCAGCCGCGTCGAGGCGGACGCGCTCGCCCAGGTCCAGGCGGGCGCCCACGTGCTGGACGTCAACGCCGGGATCCCCCTCGCTGACGAGCCGGCGCTGCTGAGCCGCGCGATCGAGCTGGTGCAGTCGGTCACCGACGTGCCGCTGTCGATCGACTCGTCGGTCGTCGACGCGCTCGAGGCGGCGATCGCGGTCTACGACGGCAAGCCCCTGATCAACTCGGTGACCGGTGAGGACGAGGTGATGGAGCGCGTGCTGCCCTTCGTCGCCAAGCATGGCGCCGCCGTCGTGGCCATCTCCAACGACGAGACCGGCATCTCCGAGGACCCCGACGTCCGCTTCGAGGTGGCACGACGCATCGTCGACCGTGCGGCGGACCACGGCATCCCACGCGAGGACGTCGTGGTCGACCCGCTCGTCATGCCGATCGGGGCGATGGGCTCCGCCGGGCAGCAGGTCTTCCGCCTGGTCCGGCGCCTGCGCGACGAGTTGCACGTCAACACCACCTGCGGCGCGTCCAACGTCAGCTTCGGGCTACCCAACCGGCACGTGGTCACCGGCACCTTCCTGGCGATGGCGATCGCCAGCGGCATGACCTCGGCGATCATGAACCCCCTGCATGCCGAGGTGAAGTCGGCGGTGCAGGCCGCCGACGTGCTGATGGGGACCGACACCAACTGTGCCAGGTGGATCCGCGACCACCGCGAACCCGGCTCTGACGAGGGCCGGCGCGTCGGTCGTCCGGGCGGACGACGGGCGCGGGCCGGCGGCTGATCCCCATGGCTGCTGACCCGGCACCCGAGCAACGTCGGGTCGTGTTCACGCCGTCGGGCCTGAGCGGCCGGGTCACGGACGGCACGACCGCCCTGGAGGCGGCCCGTGAGCTCGGCGTCGACCTGGACACCGTCTGCGGCGGGCGCGGCATCTGCGGTCGCTGCCAGGTCGTCCCGGGTCAGGGCGCCTACGCCAAGTGGGGCATCACCGCGACACCCGACGACGTGAGCCCACCCGGGTCGCTGGAGACCGACTACCACGGCCGGCGTCCGCTCGGGGAGGGCCACCGGCTCGGGTGCGCCATGCAGATCCGCGGCGACGTCGTGATCGACGTCCCGCACGAGAGCCAGATCCACCGCCAGATCGTGCGCAAGGGGTTGGAGCTCGAGGGGGTCGTCGTCGATCCGCTCATCAGCCTGCACTACCTCGTCGTCCCTGCGGAGCCGGAGCACGACCAGGGCAGGAGCGCGCTCGATCGGATCCGCGCGGAGCTCGCCGCCACGTGGGAGCTGACCGACATCACCCCGATCTTCGAGGTGCTGGCCGACCTGCACGGCGCGCTCGAGCGCCAGGACGGGCAGCTGACCGTCGCGATCCGCGACCGCACCTTGATCGCGGCGTGGCCGGGGTTCGTGGACCGGGCCTTCGGGGTGGCGATCGACATCGGCTCCACCACGATCGCGGGCCACCTCGTCGACCTCGCCAACGGCGAGGTGCTGGCCACCGCTGGTCGGATGAACCCGCAGATCCGGTACGGCGAGGACCTGATGAGCCGGGTGTCCTACGTGATGATGAACCCCGGGGGCGCGACGGCGCTGACCGCCGCGGTGCAGTTCGAGCTCGACAACCTGGTGACCGAGCTGGCCGACGACGCCGGGGTGGACCGCGCGCAGGTGCTCGACCTCACCCTGGTCGGCAACCCGATCATGCACCACCTCGTCCTGGGGGTGGACCCGACGCCGCTGGGGCAGTCGCCGTTCACCCTGGCCACCTCCGACGCGGTCGAGGTCCGGGCGCCGAAGATCGGGATCAGCAACCCGTCGGCACGGGTCTACATCGGCCCCTGCATCGCCGGGCACGTCGGGGCCGACACCGCCGCGGCGATCCTCGCGGAAGGACCGCACCGCAGCGACCACTCGATGCTGCTGGTGGACGTCGGTACCAACGCGGAGATCGTGCTGGGCGACCGCGAGCACGGCCTCTGGGCCGCCTCCAGTCCCACCGGACCGGCCTTCGAGGGCGCGCAGCTGTCCAGCGGGCAGCGCGCCACCACCGGCGCGATCGAACGGGTCCGCATCGACCCGCAGACCTTGGAGCCGCGGATCAAGGTGATCGGCTGCGATCTGTGGTCCGACGACGCCGGGTTCCTCGAGGTGACCGCGACGACCGGCATCTCCGGCGTCTGTGGCTCCGGGATCGTCGAGGTGATCGCCGAGCTGTTCCTCGCGGGCGTGATCGACGACAAGGGGGTGATCCGCGCCGAGGCGGCGCAGCGCACCGACCGGGTCGTCGCGGACGAGCGCACCCACGCCTACGTCCTGCACCGGGGCGACACGCAGCTGCGGATCACCCAGAACGACGTGCGTGCGGTGCAGCTCGCGAAGGCAGCGCTGCGGGCGGGTATCGAGCTGCTGATGGAGCACGCCGGCTACGAACGCGTCGACGAGATCCTGCTGGCCGGGGCCTTCGGCGCCCACATCGACCCGACACACGCGATGGTGCTCGGGCTGATCCCCGACGCGCCCCTGGACGCCGTCCGCGGCGTCGGGAACGCCGCGGGCGCCGGGGCGGTGCGGGCGTTGGTCTCCCGACAGCAACGCCAGGAGATGGAACGCGTCGTGCGCACGGTCACCAAGGTGGAGACCGCGACCGAGCCGAGGTTCCAGGAGCTGTTCGTCGCGGCGCTCGGCATCCCGCACCGCACGGCGTCGACCGCCCACCTCGCCGAGGTGGTCAGGTTGCCGGAGCCGGGTGCGGGTGACCCGACGACGCCCAAGGGGCGCCGTCGACGGACGCGCACGGCCACCCCCACGTAGGTCCCGAGGAGAGATCATGAGCGAGACGCAGGCGCGGGGACGGCGCAGCGGTGGACGTGCGGGGCGACGCGCCGCCCGGGCGGCCGCAGCGCCGGTCCATCCTGCCTTCATCACCCGACGGATCGCCCCCTACGAGCTGGTCAGCGAGGAGGGGCTGGAGCTGCTCGAGCACAACGCGGACACGATCCTGGAGGAGGTCGGGGTCGAGTTCCGGGGGCATCCTCGCTCGCTCGCGCTCCTGCGCGATGCTGGCGCCGACGTCGATGGCGAACGTGTCCGCTTCCCGCGGGGTATGTGCCGTCGGATCGTGCAGGACAGCGCGCCGAGCACCTACACCCAGCACGCGCGCAACCCGGAACGCAGCGTGCAGGTCGGCGGCGACGCGACCGTCTTCGCCCCGGTCTACGGCTCGCCGTTCGTGACCGACCTGGACGACGGGCGGCGCTACGCGACACTGGCCGACTTCCACAACCTGGTGAAGCTCGCCTACCTCACCCCGGCGCTGCACCTGTCGGGTGGCACGGTGTGCGAGCCCGTCGACGTGCCGGTCAACAAGCGCCACCTCGACATGGTCTACGCCCACCTGCGCTACAGCGACAAGCCGTTCATGGGGTCGGTGACCGAGGGCGAGCGGGCCCAGGACTCGGTCGAGCTGGCCCGGATCGCCTTCGGGGGCGACCTCGCCGGCCGCACGGTCATGACGAGCCTGATCAACGCGTCCTCGCCGCTGGTGTGGGATGCGACGATGCTCGACTCCGCGGAGGTCTACGCGTCCAACGACCAGGCCTGCATCATCACGCCGTTCATCCTGGCCGGTGCGATGGCGCCGGTCACCGCCGCCGGTGTCGCTGCGCAGTCGCTCGCCGAGGCGCTCGCGGGCATGACCTTCGTGCAGCTGGTGCGTCCGGGCGCGCCGGTCGTCCTCGGGTCGTTCGCCTCCTCGATGTCGATGCAGACCGGGGCACCGACCTTCGGCACGCCGGAGCCGGCGCTCGTGCTGTACACGATGGCCGCGCTGGCGCGGCGGCTGGGGGTCCCCTTCCGCTCCGGTGGATCGCTGACCGCGTCGAAGGCCCCCGACGCCCAGGCCGCGTACGAGTCCGCGAGCACCCTGCTCCCGACGATGATGGCCGGCGTCAACCTCGTGCTCCACGCGGCCGGGTGGATCGAAGGCGGGTTGTCGGTCAGCTACGAGAAGTTCGTGATGGATGCCGACCAGCTCGGGATGATGGAGGTCCTCGCGCAGGGGGTGGACCTCTCCGACAACGGGCAGGCCCTGGACGCGATCCGTGAGACGGGGCCGGGCGAGCACCACCTCGGCAGCGCCCACACCCTGGCCAACTTCGAGTCAGCCTTCTACCTGTCCGAGGTCGCGGACAACACCAGCTTCGAGCAGTGGGACGAGGACGGTGCGCTGTCGGCAGCCGAACGCGCCAACGCGCTGTGGAAGGCGAAGCTCGCCAGCTACGAGGCGCCACCGCTCGACGACGCGATCGACGAGGAGCTCCGGGGGTTCATCGAGCGTCGCAAGGCGGAGATGCCCGACGAGATCGGCTAGGAGCCGCGCCGATCGGTGGCCCGGCTCACGACGCCCAGGCGGCGGCCGCGCCACGGTGCACCGGTAGCCTGTCCGGACCCGTGAGCACCGCACCCGTCCCGCCCCGCTACGGCACCGCCGACGTGTCGCTCATCGTGCCTGACGTCGTCGCGGCACTGCGTCGCGCTCACGACCGACCCGCCCCCGACCGACCGCTGGGGCTGCCGTTGCCGGCAGGGGTCCGAGCGGTGATCGTGCTGGTGGTGGACGGGCTGGGCCGTCGACTCCTCGACGACCACGCCGAGCTGGCCCCGACCCTCGCCGCGGCGCCGGGCCTCACCATCGACACCACCTTCCCGACGACGACGTCCACCAGCCTCACCTCGATCGGGACCGGGGTACCACCGGCCGAGCACGGGCTCATCGGCACCGCCGTCGCGCTGCCGGACGACGACCGGCCGTTGATCACCCTGAGCTGGACCTGGGAGCGCATCGACAGCGGTGTCGACGCCAGGGACGAGGTGATCCCCGAGGCCTTCCAGGCGGTGCCGACGCTGTTCGAGCGCATCCCTGGTGATGGGATGCGCGCGGTGACCGTGCTGCGTCCGGAGTTCGTCGGGTCGGGGCTCACCCGCGCGGCGCTGCGCGGCGGCGAGGTGGTGACCGCCACCGGACGGGAGCCGACCCTCGCCGCGGCACTGGAGGCCGTGACGGTGGGGCGGGCGCCGACGGTGGTCTGGGCGCACCACGGGGACCTCGACACGGTGGGACACGACCACGGCCCGGGGTCCGACGCGTGGTGCGCGGAGCTCGCGGCCACCGATGCCGCGATCGCCGACGTGGCGACCCGGCTGCCGTCCGACGCGGCGCTGGTGGTGACCGCCGACCACGGCATGGTGACCGTGCCTCCGGAGGGGTTCGTGGAGTTGCGCGACCACCCTGACCTGCTCGACGGCGTGCGGGTGCTGGCAGGCGACCCCCGAGCGCGACACCTCCACGTGCGAGCGGGAGCCGGTCCCGACGTGCTGGCCGCGTGGCGTGCGCACGTCCACGACCGCGCCCACGTCCGCACCCGTGACGAGGCGATCGCCGCCGGCTGGTTCGGGCCCGCGGTGGCTGATCACGTCGTCCCTCGGATCGGGGACGTCGTGATCAGCGCGGCCCGTGCCGACGTGGCCTGGGTCCGCGACGGTGCCGCGCGGATGCCCGGGCAGCACGGGGCGTTGACCCCCGAGGAGGTCAGGGTCCCCGCTGTGGTGCTCACCGGCTGACCCGCGGGCCCGCCTGCACGTCGTGCGCGCTGGCGTGTGCGACGATCCCGCGTGGGGACCGGGATGAACCTCGCTACCGTCCGGGGTGTCCTGCCGGCGCACGACCCCGCGTACCGCGCGGACACCCGAGAGCCCGCCCGAGAACCCATGGAGGTAGACGTGGCCACCCTCGTGCTCGTCCGCCATGCGACCACGGCGGCCACGGGGAGACGGCTCGGCGGCTGGACGCCGGGGGTGCACCTCGACGCCAAGGGTCGCGAACAGGCGGAGGCCATGGCACAGCGGCTGGCGGACCTTGAGGTCACCGCCGTCTACGCCTCACCCCTCGAACGCACGCAGGAGACCGCCCGCATCGTGGCTCGACCGCACGGTCTCCGGGTGCGCACGCGGCGGGCGATCGGCGAGGTCGACTACGGCGAGTGGACCGACAAGCCCCTCGGGCACCTGCGACGCCGCAAGGCGTGGGCGACGATCCAGGCCACCCCGTCACGGGTGACCTTCCCCGGGGGCGAGTCGATCCGCGCCGCTCAGGCCCGGGCGGTCGACGCGACCGAGAGCTTGGCTGCCGAGCACGGAGACGACACCATCGTGATCGTCAGCCACGCCGACGTCATCAAGGCGGTGGTCGCGCACCACCTCGCGATGCCCTTGGACGCCTTCCAGCGGCTGGTGGTGGCACCGGCCTCGGTGACCGTGCTGGCCCTGCCGGGATCCGGCGCCCCCGCACTGCTCAGGTTCAACGACACGGGAGCATCCGCGTGAGCGACCTGGTCTTCCCCGCACCTCACCACATCACCGTGGGCTTCACGGGCGTCCCGGGGGACCGCACGTTCTTCGTGCAGGTCGAGGACGACGCGGAGCGGCTCACGCTCCTCGTCGAGAAAGCGCAGGTCGAGGGGCTCGGCGAGCTCCTCGCCCAGGTCCTGACCCGGATCGGCGACGAACCGGCCACCGACTGGGACCGCGATGCGATGGCGTTGCGCGAGCCGATCGAGCCCGCCTGGCGGGTCGGCGAGATCGGGCTGGGGGTCGATCCGGAGAGCGAGCGGATCCTGATCGAGCTGTCGACGGCGGAGTCCGAGGAGGCGGTCGATCCCGAGGTGGCCCGCATCTCGATCGACGGGGACCAGGCCCGCCGCCTCTCGGCGCACGCCCAGGAGGTCGTCGGCCAGGGCCGGCCCGAGTGCCAGCTGTGCGGGCGTCCGACGGAGCTCGATGGCTCCCACGTGTGCCCGGCCTCCAACGGGCACGGAGCGTTGTCCCGCTGAGCTGGGACGCCGAGGTGCCGACCGATCGCGCCGACGAGCGTCTGCGGACCGTGCAGATCGAGCCGCTGGGCCGGTTCGCGGACGCGTCCAACGCCACGCTGCTGGTGCGCCTGCTCGATGGCGATACCCCGACGCTCGACGAACTCGTCGCAGAGCTCGGGCGCGAACCCACGCTCGACGACCTGGATCCGGACCACCTCGCCGTGTACAAGCCACGGCGCGGCGAGGCGCCACTGTGGGACTTCCCGCAGGGCACCCTGCACCGCCGCGAGGTCGCGGCCTACGAGGTCTCCGAGGCGCTCGGCTGGGACCTGGTCCCGGTCACCGTGCTCCGTGACGACGGCCCCTTCGGACCCGGCAGCCTCCAGCGTTTCGTCGCCCACGACCCGTCGTTGCACTACTTCCGTCTCCTGGAGGTCGGCAGCCCGGGGGTGCTCGCCACCCTGCGCCGGATGGTCGTGTTCGACCTCGTGATCGACAACGCCGACCGCAAGGGCGGGCACGTCCTGCTCGAGGGTGTCGACGACCCCGTGGCAGCAGCCGACGACGAGGTGGCCGGGGCGGCACCGGGCGAGCCACTGGACGGTCGCGTCCAGGTCGTGGACCACGGGGTGAGCTTCAACGTCGAGCGCAAGCTGCGCACCGTCGCGTGGGAGTTCGCGGGCGAGCCGCTCGACGACGGCGTGCTGGGGGACCTGGCCGGGCTGCAGGCGGCGCTCGAGGGCCCGCTGGGGGACCGGTTCGCCGAGCTGCTCTCGCCGGAGGAGGTCGCGGTCCTGCTCGCGCGCGTGGAGGCGCTGCGCGAGCTCGCCATGCTGCCCGAGCCCTGGGGGCCGCGTGCCTACCCCTGGCCACCCCTGTGAGACGCACACGTGCGGTGGGCGCACCGCGACGACGCCCGACGGCCACGGTCCGGACCGGTGTGGTCCCGACGTTGCGCCGCGTGACGCGCACGTGCGAGGCTCCGGCGCCATGCGCGTGTTGATGCTGTCCTGGGAGTACCCGCCGCACGTCGTCGGCGGGCTCGGTCGTCACGTCGCGGCACTGGCGCGGAGCCTGACCGCTCAGGGCCACGAGGTCCACGTCGTCACCCGCGGCCACGCCGACGACCACACGCCGTCGGAGGAGTGGCGCGACGGCATCCACGTGGTGCGGGTCCCCGAAGCACCGCCGGTGATCGCCTTCGACGACCTCATCCCGTGGGTGCTCGCCTTCAACAACCGGGTCACCGCCGTGGCCGGACGGCTGCTCCGCGAGCACGACATCGAGGTGATCCACGCCCACGACTGGTTGGTGACCTACGCCGCGGCGGCGTTGAAGGAGACCTGGGAGCTGCCCGTGGTCGCCACCGTCCACGCAACGGAGTACGGCCGTCACCAGGGGTGGCTGCCGGGCCCGATGAACAAGCTGATCCACCAGGTGGAGTGGTGGCTGACCTACGAGGCACGCCGGGTCATCGCCTGTTCGAGCTACATGCGCCAGCAGGTCGAGGACCTGTTCGCCCTGCCGCGCGACAAGGTCGACGTGGTCCCCAACGGCGTGGAGATCAGCGACTTCGAGGTGGCGACCGACGAGGCGGAGGCGTTCCGGCGGACCCTCACCGGCCCGCGGACCCGGATGGTGCTCTTCGCGGGCCGCCTCGAGTACGAGAAGGGGGTGCAGACGGTGCTGCGGGCGCTGCAGCGGGTCCGTGCCGAGATCGGCCCGACGCGCTTCTTCGTCGCCGGCGTCGGCACCTACTCCGACGAGCTGCGACGACAGGTCCGCCAGCTCGGCCTGCGGCACCACG
This sequence comes from uncultured Actinomycetota bacterium, assembly GCA_964451855.1. Classification (GTDB taxonomy): domain Bacteria; phylum Actinomycetota; class Nitriliruptoria; order Nitriliruptorales; family Nitriliruptoraceae; genus CSSed11-175R1. The sequence continues at coordinate 26,615 of CAYVJT010000006.1, read as the reverse complement.
TGCGGTTCACCGGCTTCCTCGAGGACCACGAGCTGCGGTTGCACTACGCGGCCGCCGACGTCGCGGTCGCCCCGTCGATCTACGAGCCCTTCGGTCTGGTCGCGGTCGAGGCGATGGCCTGCGGGACCCCCGTCGTGGTCGGCGACACCGGCGGGCTGCGGGAGATCGTCTCGGGCGGGACGGGGCTGTCCTTCACGCCCCAGGACGAGGACGAGCTCGCCGGGGCGCTCACGCGGGTGCTCGGCGACGACGTGCTGTCACGACGCCTCGTCGAGCGGGGACGGGCACGGATCGCTGGCCGGTACGACTGGGCCGCGGTCGGCCGCCGCACCGTCGAGGTCTACGGCCAGGCCATCACCGAGGAGGCGGCGCTGCGAGGCACCGCGGCGGATCAGCGTCCCCCGCTGCGCGCGATCCTGACCGAGGCGCCGATCCTCGAGCTCGGGGACGCCGGCTGACCCGGGTCGGACACGTACGCTGTCGCAGGTCGCCCGCGCGTTCGCTTCGAGGAGGACACGTGCTGCATCGTCGCGATCGGGCCCTCGCCTGGGCCCTGCCGGTGATCCTGATCCTCGTCGCCCTGACCCAGATCACCCTCGCCCACACCCGCGACCTCACGCCGTGGAAGGGCGGGGGGTTCGGCATGTTCGCCAGCGTCGACCTGTTGAGCTACCGCCCGCTCCAGGCCGAGTTCGTGACCGATGCGGGTCCTATCCCGATCGACGTCCACGACTTCCGTGACGCAGGGCACCGCGCGAGGAAGCTCTACACCAACGCCCGTGGTCTGCCGGACGATCGCCGGCTCACCCAGTTGTCCACGCTGATGTTCGAGGCTCAGTGGACGGTCACCGACGGCGTGGCCGAGTTCGCGGCCTGGCTCGACGACACGAGCGAGGGCCCGGTCGTGCACGACACCGATGAGGGGGGAGCGCTCGAGGTCGAGCGCATGGAGATGGAGATCTGGCGGGTCACCTACGAACGGGGTGACGGGTTCATCATCCCCGAGCTGATCCGCACGTTCGCGATCGAGGTCGATGCCGAGGAGCCTGAGCTATGACCCCGCCGGGGGCGACCTCCGACGACGGCCCGGAACGAGCCGAGGACGGACCAGCCGGACCGGGCACCGGTGCGGACCGACCGGCCGATGCCACCTCCGCCGGGGTCCGGGTCGACGAGCGACCCACCGGCGTGTGGCGGGATCGGTGGCGCCGTGTCGAGGGCTGGTTCTCCGAGGAACCGAGGGAGCTCGACCCCTCGCCTGCGGCCCACGAGCTGCGCACCGCCGCGTACCTGTCCCTGGCGATGACCCTGGTGATCGTGGTGACGGGCTCGCCGTCGCGCATGCCGGCGCTGACCCCGCTCGTGGCCATCGTCGGCCTGCTCGTCCCCGGGATGATGCGGAACCGCTGGTTCTGGCTGGCGCTGTTCGGGCTGTTCGTCGTCAGCCCTATCGCCCGCCCCTGGGTGCAGCTCGACAACCACAACTGGCTGCAGGTGTACTGGCTCGCCGCCATCGTGCTGAGCAGGTTCGCGATCAGGCCGGATGCGACACTGCGGGTCAGCGCGAGGCTCTTGGTGGGCTTCGCGTTCCTCTTCGCGGTCGCCTGGAAGGTCATCTCGCCCGACTTCCTCTCCGGCGCTTTCTTCGACTTCACCTTCGGGACCGACCGGCGGCTCGGGGACGTGGCGGCGACCTTCGGGCTGCAGGAGAGCAGCCTGACCTCCAGCAACCAGCGGCAGATCACCGCGTGGCGGACACCGGGCACCACCCCGGTCGCGGAGGCGATCGAGCTCAGCCCCATCATGGTGGCGCTGACCCCGTGGCTCGCGTGGGGCACGGTGCTGCTCGAAGGGGCCGTCGCTGCGACGTTCCTCGCCCCGCTGCGGGAGCGCTGGAGGTGGCTGCGTGACGCCTCCGTCGTGCTCTTCGTCGCGACCACCTACCCGCTCGCTCCCGTGACCGGGTTCGGCCTGTTGGTCCTGACGATGTCGGTGATGGCGAGCGAGGTGAAGCCACGGACCCGGACGGTGGTCTACATCGCCGCGTTCATCTTCGTGAGCCTGACCGGCGAACGCGACACCTTCCTGGAGTGGATCGAGCCGCTGTTCGGTGACTGACGGTCCGGTGCGTGAGGTCGGGAGGGGAGGCAGCGACGACGAGGTGGATGGCCACGCCGGCGTGCCCGTCCGGGCGGGTCACCCGGCGACCACACCGAACCCGAGCCCGTCGTGGCCCTTCTCGCCGACGATCTGCAGCACCGCGGAGGCCTCGAGTTGCGGGTGCGCGGCGAGCGCCGCGTTGAACCGCTGCACACCGGCGACCGCCACGTCGTCCGCGCCACCGCTGGTGATCGCGCCACCTCGGACGACGTTGTCCGCGACGATCACCGCGCGCGGCGAGGACAGGCGCACAGCCGCCTCGAGGTAGTCGGCGTAGGGCGCCTTGTCGGCGTCGATGAACGTGAGGTCGAAGGGCTCGGTGCCCTCGTCCTGCATCCGTGCGAGGCTGGCGAGGGCATCGCCCACCACGATCTCGACCCGGTCGCCGACGCCCGCGGCATCGAGGTTGGTGCGGGCCACCTCGGCGTGGTGGGGGTCGTGCTCGAGCGTGATCAGCCGCCCGTCCTCGGGCAACGCACGGGCGAGCCAGATCGTGCTGTAGCCGCCGAGCGTGCCGATCTCGAGGACGCGGCGAGCGCCACGCGCCGCCACCAGGACCTGCAGGAACCGGCCGGTGCTCGCCGAGACGCCGATCGGGGGCAGCCCCGCCTCCTCGCTGCGGGCGAGCGCGTCACGCAGCGCGGCGTCGGGTGTGCCGAACACCTCGTCGAGGTGTGCGTCCACCGCGGTGAAGTGCTCCTGGTCCACGCGCGTCCTCCTCAGGGGCGTCGGGCCGTGCCGTCGCCGGCGGCCCACATCTCGGACGACGACCGTAACCGCGCGCGCCCGGTGCCGCTGGGCTGCGCCGTCACGCGGTGCGGGTGAGGATCGCCGTGGGGAAGGTCGCCAGCAACTCGGCGATCCGCGCCGTGCCGGCCGGGTGCGACGCTCCCGTCAGGGCGTCCTGCCACCGCCCCTCCGGCAGGTCGATCACGGTGTCCTCCCACCGCCAGTCGGCGAACCGCGCCCCGATGTGGCCCACCCGCCGCGGCACGACGGTCACCACCTCGGCGTTCCTGGCGAAGGCGA
>CAYVJT010000006.1:14971-23326 GCA_964451855.1 uncultured Actinomycetota bacterium | reverse complement strand
CCCACCCGCCGCGGCACGACGGTCACCACCTCGGCGTTCCTGGCGAAGGCGACGACGTGCTCGGCCCGACTCCCGGATGCGGGCAACGGCAGGTACGGCGCGTCGGCGCCGAAGGCGTCGGGCCGCTCCCGCCGCACGGTCAGGGCGCGGTGGACGAGCCACAGCTTCGGCAGGCCCTCGTCCAAGCGGTCCAGCAACGGCGAGGTGTCCCACGGGTCGCCGGCCGTGGCGGCCGCGAACCGCGCGTCGGCTGTCGTGCCCGCCGGCTGCGCAGCGGAGGGCAGTGTGGCGATCAGCTCGGCACGGTGGGCATGGTCCACGGGCCGGCGGTTGTCTGGATCGACGAGGGAGAGGTCCCACAGCTCGTTGCCCTGGTAGACGTCGGGCACCCCGGGCGTGGTCAGCGCCAGCGTCATCATCGACAGCGCGGTCAACCACCCGGGCTCGCGCACGTGGGCGACGGCGTCCTCCACCTCGGCGACGAAGCGGGCATCGGCGAGCAGGTCGCGCGCGTAGCCGGTCAGGGCATCCTCGTAGCCCGGGTCGGGGTCGAGCCAGTCGGTGTGTTGCTTGCCCTCGCGGGCGGCCTTGACGAGGTAGCCGGTCAGCCGCTCGGCGTCGATCGGCCAGGCACCGACGAGCGTCTGGAACACCAGGTGCTCGTGGGCGGGCGCGGGGCCGACCCCGTCGCGCCGGTGGGGCGCCGCCAGCTCACGCCACCGCCGGACCGTGCTGGCCCACCACTCTGGGTCCTGCGACAGCACGGCCAGCCGGGCGCGGACGTCGTGGCTGCGCTTGGTGTCGTGGGTGGAGGAGAGCACCATCGTGTGCGGTCGCTGCCGCTGCCGTGCGGCGCTGTCCGCGTGGAACTCCTCGACGGTGCGTCCGAGCTCGCCGGGGTCGCCACCCACCTCGTTGACGGCGACGAAGCGCAGGTCGCGGTACAGGACCGTGTCCTCGAGCCCCTTGGCGACCACCGGACCGGTCAGCTGCTGGAAGGTCGCGACGAACCGCTCGGCCCCGGGTGGCCGGGCGGTGAGCCGCAGGAGGTCAACGGCGGCATCCACCACCTCGGCCAGGTCGGGTCGGGCGTTCCGGGCCGCCGCGCTCGCGAGGGCGATCACCTCGTGGTCGGCGTCCGCGACCTCGTCGTCCTCCGGGCGGACGTAGGTGCGGTACACCGGCCAGGCCACCAGCAGCTCGACCAGCGCGTCGTGGGCCTGGGTGCGGTCGAGCGAGGGCACCACGCGCAGCAGTTCGTCGGTGAGCCACCGCCGCTCCGCCCCGAACAGGGTCGCGAGCGTGGTGCGCTTCGCCTCATCGGCAAGCGCGGCACGGTCGATCTGCGCGCCGGTCAGCTCGGCCTGGAGCCCGTCGAGGATCGGCCCGGCGGCCGGGTCCACGTGCAGGCCGAGGATCAGGTCGGCGACCTCGTAGCCGACCGTGCCGTCGACCGGCCAGCTGCTGCGGAAGGCCTCGCCCCGTTCCAGGATCTTCTCGACCACGATCCACGGCTCGGGCCCGACCGTTGCACGGAGCCGACGCAGGTAGCCGACGGGATCGCGCAGGCCGTCGGGGTGGTCGATACGGAGCCCATCGAGCGTCCCGTCGGCCAGCCGGGGGAGGACCGCAGCGTGGGCGTCGGCGAACACCTCGGGGTCCTCGATGCGGACGCCGCCGAGGGTCGTGACGTCGAAGAAGCGGCGGTGGTCGAGCTCCTCGTTCCCTCGGCGCCAGTGCCCGAGCCGGTGGTGCTGGCGGTCGAGCACCTCGCGCAGCAGCGTGCGATCCTCCGCCACGCGCGCCAGCGTGCCGGCGACGTCGTCCTCGTCGAGCCCGGCGTCGTCGAGGGAACCGGGCCGGACCGGCCACGCGTGCTCGTGGTAGGCGATCCGGTAGCCATGGCGCTCCGGTGCCGCGTCCGGGGTGCGGTGGTCGAGCCGCAGATCGTCGCCCGTGAGCTCCTCGTCGAGGGTGGCGCCGAGCTCGGGCACCAGGACCGTGGGCTGGCCGTGCGCGCCGGGTCGCCAGCGGATGTCGAGGTGGCGGCCGAACCGCCCGTCGGGACCGTGGCGCAGCGTGTCCCACCACCACGGGTTCGCGGGGCTGACCAGGCCGACGTGGTTCGGGACGATGTCGGCGATCAGGCCGAGTCCGGCGGCGTGCGCCGCCTCGGCCAGCGCGGCCAGCCCATCGGCCCCGCCGAACGCGGCCCGGATGCGGGTCGGATCGACAACGTCGTAGCCGTGGGTCGAGCCGGACACGGCCTCCAGGATGGGGGAGAGGTAGAGGTGGCTGACCCCGAGCCTGGCCAGCTGCGCAACCAACCCTGCCGCCTCGGCGAACGTGAAGCTCGGTGTCAGCTGGATCCGGTAGGTGGCGCGGGGGACGCGACGTCCGCTCACGGCGCCGCCTCGCCTGCGTGGCCCTCGGCATCGATCGCGGTCGTGCTCAGCACCACCACGGTGCGGGCCGGGACCGACAGACGCAGGACCGCATCCTCACCGACGGAGGGCGGCGGCGTCGGGGCGCTTCCGCCCCACCGCGGATCCGCGGTGTCCAGCGCCACCTGCCACGGTCCGGGGGCACCAGCGACCTCGATCGCGACCGGCGACCCTCCGGCGTTCGCGGCGACGCACACCGCGTCGTCACCTCGCCGTCGCTGCCACGCCAGGGCCTGCTGATCCGGCAGGGCGACGACGTGCGGGTCTGGCGCGGACGGGTCGGCCAGCAGCGGCAGCGCACGTCGCAGCCGGATCAGCGCCTGGTACAGCGCGAAGGTCGCGGCGTGGTCCCCGGGCCGCCGCGCCAGCGTGAGGTCGAGCTTGGAGCGCTGGAAGGTCTGTGGGTCCTGCGGGTCGGGGGCCTCGCCCTGCGCGGCGAAGTAGGCGAACTCCTCGCGGCGTCCGGTGCGCACCGCCTCGATCAGCTCCGGCTCGGTGTGGGAGACGAAGTAGAGGAACGGCGCGGGCTCCGCGTACTCCTCGCCCATGAACAGCATCGGCACGAAGGGCGAGGTGAGCAGCACCGCCGCCGCGAACCGCCGACCGGCCGCATCGGTCAGCGCGGACAGGCGTTCACCGAGCATCCGGTTGCCCACCTGGTCGTGGTTCTGCACGCACACCACGAACCGGTCGTAGGGCACGTCGGGCGCCGGCCGTCCCACGGTGCGCTGTCGGAAGTGCGAGTAGCGACCGGCGAGGACGTAGCGGTCCCGCAGCATCGCCTCCAGGTCGGTGATCCCGGTGTGGTCGACGTAGTAGCCCTCCCGCTCGCCGGTGAGCGCGACGTGGACCGCGTGGTGCAGGTCGTCGGCCCACTGCGCGTCGATCCCGTACCCACCGACGTCGGTGGACCGCACCAGCCGCGGGTCGCACAGGTCGCTCTCCGCGACCACGTGGACCCGCTTGCCCTGCCGCTCGCCCTCCCCGTGGACGGCGGTGGTGAGCTCCTCCAGGAGGTGCACCGCCGAGGTGTCGATGATGCCGTGCACGGCGTCGAGCCGGAAGCCGTCGAGGTGGTGGTCCCGGACGTAGCCGACCACGCTCTCGACGATCCAGCGTCGGACCTGATCGGCCCCGGGTCCGTCGACGTTGATCGCCGGCCCCCACGGGGTCGCGTACCGCTCGGTCGTGTACGGACCGAGATCGGCGAGGTGGTTGCCCTCCGGCCCGAGATGGTTGTGCACCACGTCGAGGATCACCGCGAGCCCGGCCGCGTGCGCGGCGTCGACGAGCCGCCGCAACCCCTCCGGTCCCCCGTAGGCATCCTGCACCGCCGAGGGGAACACGCCGTCGTAGCCCCAGTTGCGTCCGCCGGGGAACTGCCACACCGGCATCAGCTCGACCGTGGTCACCCCGAGGTCGACGAGGTGGTCGAGACGCGCCGCAACGCCGTCGAAGGTGCCGTCCGCGGAGAACGTCCCGACGTGGAGCTCGTAGATCACCTGCTCGTGCAGCGGCGGCGCGGTGAACCCGTGATCGGTCCACACGAAGCTCGTCGGGTCGTCGACCGCCGACGCGCCGTGCAGCCCCTCGGGCTGCCAGCGTGACGCCGGATCCGCGCGGTCGATCGGGGTGCGCCCCTCGCGGTGCAGCCGGTAGCGGTAGCGGGCACCTGCCGCGACACCGTCGACCACGCCACCGTGGCACCCGCCGCCGAGGTCGGTGAGCGCGACCACCTCGGCGTCCCCGCCACCGCCGTAGAGGACCACCTCGACGTGGCTGGCCTCGGGTGCCCAGACCTCGAACCGAGTGCGGCTGTCGCCGAGGTAGGTGGCTCCGAGCCGTCCGGCCTCGGGGGGTGTGCTCGCCGTCACGGTCAACCGCCAGCGGCGGGCGGGTCGGTGGCACTGGGCGGGTCGGTGGTAGCGGGTGCGTCGGTGGCAGCCACGTCTGGAGGATCGGTCGGTGGCGGCACGACGCCGAGCGCGTCGGCCACCTCGAGCAGCGCCGCGTCCCAAGCTGCGGCGGCTGCATCGCCCTGGATGGCCCGCTGTGCGAGCTCGCTCCGGTGATCACGCATCGTGCGCCACAGCACGTCCTGCGCCGGGGCCAGGTCAGCATCGAAGGGCAGCGTCGCCGCGACCTCCAGCAGGGTCGTGACCCGGCGCAGGCCGGCCTCGTGCTCCTCATCGAAGGTGAGGAACAGCTCGTCGCTCAGGGCGATCGTGTCCGCGATCCGTCGAGCCAACCGTTCGATCGTCTGCCTGAAGGTGTGCGCGAGCCCCTGCAGGTCGAGCGTCAGCTCGTAGCGGTCGGCTTCGTGGAACAGCGATGCGATGTGGGCTGCGTCGAGGTTGGTGCTGCCGAGCGCGGCCCGCAGGTCGGCGTTGATCACGATCTCCGCGGCGGTGCGCAGCGGCGGGGGCACGGTGGTCCGCAGCTCGGAGAGGAACCGCATCAGCGGCGCCCGGCTGCGGTAGATCATGCGGTAGGTGCCCTCGGTCTCCTCGACCGCGGTCGCCAGGACGCCGTCGAGGATCCGGCGCTGCTCGTCGCGGAACAGGTCGCGCAGGGAGTAGCGCTGCTCGCCGAGGTGCTCGTCGATCGCGCGGATCAGGCCGGGCCAGTCCGCCACCTCGAAGTGATGGTCGAGCTCGACCTTCAACGCTTGGTAGACCTCGTCGTCACCTCGTTGCCGGACCCCGCACAGGAAGTTGTGGTCACCGAGGTGCATGACACCGAACTCGATCGAGGTGGTGGCCTCGGTGATCACCGACCGGACGGTGAGACGGCCGTAGGCCATCTTGGCGCGTCCGGCCTCGCGCAGCTCGTAGTCGTCGCGCAGGACCTCGTAGGCGCCGATCCGTTCCGTCGCGTCGTAGTCCCACGACAGGCTGGAGATCGCGATGTGGGCGCCCACCTGCTCGAGCTCGGCGATCGCGGGACGCACCAGTTGCTCGTAGATGCCGCGTCCGTCGCCGAAGGCCGTCTCGTTGCTCTCCGCTTCGGCGAGCAGCTGCAGGAACGGCGGCTCGAGGTCGTCCACCGCTGACCCCGACAGCACGTCCAGCTCGCGGGCCAGCTGGATCGCCCGCGCGGCGTACTCGAGCACCTGGGTGCCTTCGGGACGTGACAGCTCCTCGAAGAACCAACCGCAGCTGGTGTACATCAGGAGTCCGTACCGCTGCATCTCGAGCAGGGAGAGCACGGTGCGCCGCTCCACATCGTCGAGCGCGTGGCTGGCGTGCTGCTCCAGGAAGCCGGGGAGGTGGTCGTCGCGGTGCAGCACGACGTGGTGGTAGTCATCCCGTGCCGCCCAGGGGTCGTGGAAGAGCTCGCCGCCCATGGCCTCGAACCGTGCGTCGAGCTCGTCGTGGAGCCAGTCGAGAGCGTCGCGCAGCGGCGCCCGCCACCGTTGGTGGCGTCCACCACCGGAGGCGCAGCCACAGTCCGCGCGCCACCGCTCCACACCGTGCGCGCAGCTCCACGACGAACCCTGCACGACCTTGGCCTCGTGGGTCGGCGGATGCAGCGCGAGGTACTCGGCGTAGTTGGTGAGCGCGACATCGTCACGGTCGACCAACCGCTGCAGCGTCGCCGCCAGCGCCATCTCGCCGTGCTTGTGGTGGTGGCCGTACGATTCGCCGTCGGTGGCGATGTTGATCAGCTGCGGCCCGCGCCGGTCGTTGAACCCGTCGAGGAGCCGCTGCTCGAACACCTCGGCGGAGTCGAGGAGTCCCTCGAAGGCCACCGCCTGCGAGATCGGGCCGTCGTAGAAGAAGACGCAGATGTCGCGTCCCGACGGCAGGGCAACGCGGTAGGGCATCGTCGGATCGACGTGGCCTCCGGTCACGTCACGCCAGCGCTCGGTCCCCAGCTCGCGTGTGGCCTCCGCCTGGTAGGGCGAGAGGACCGTGAACCGCACCCCCTCCTCTGCGAGGAGCTCGAGGGTGGTGTCATCGACGGCGGTCTCCGCCAGCCACATCCCCTCTGGGTCGCGCCCGAACCGGTACCGGAAGTCCGCGATGCCCCACCGCAGCTGCGTGCGCTGATCCCGCTCCGTCTGCAGCGGCATGATGACGTGGTTGAACACCTGCGCCATCGCCGAGCCGTGCCCACTGAACCACTCCGCGCTGCGCTGGTCGGCATCCAGGATCGCGTGGTAGGTGTCCGGTGCGGACCCCTGCATCCAGGCCAGCAACGTGGGCCCGACGTTGAAGCTCAGCCAGGCGTAGTTGTTGGCGACCCGGGTGATGCGCCCCGCGTCGTCGAGGATGCGCGCTCTGGCGTTGGGCGTGTAGCACTCGGCCGTGATGCGCTCGTTCCAGTCGTGGAACGGGTAGGCCGGGTCCTGGCGCTCGACGACCTCGAGCCAGGGGTTCTCACGTGGCGGCTGGTAGAAGTGCCCGTGCACGCAGATGTAGCGGTCCAAGCGGGTCTCCGTGCGGGTTCTCGGGGGCCGAGGTGGTCGGTGTCCGGTGGCCGCGGACGGCTGCGCCGTTGCAGCGCGGCCGCGGGCGCATCCGGCGCGACGGCGAGCCCAGAGGGTACGTCACTCAGCCCCCGCGTAGCTCGTCACGTACGCGACGGGGGAGTCCGTCGACCACGAGGTCGTAGGAGTCGTCGATCCAGCCGAGCAGCTCGTCGTCGACCGATCCGTCGACGGTCACCGTGATCCAGTGCCGCTTGTTGAGGTGGTAGCCGGGTTGGACGGCCGCGTGGCTGTCCCGCAGGACCGTCGCCACCTCCGGTTCGCACTTCAGGCTGATCGTGAGTGGCTCGGCGTCGTCCGCGATCAGCGCGAAGATCTTGCCGTGCACCTTGAGCGCGAGCGCGCCGGGGCCGAACGGGTAGCCGTCGGTCGTCCCGGGCCGCGACATCGCGTAGTGGTGCAGCTCCTGCAGATCCAGCCCGGATGCCCTGGTCACGGCTCGCTCCTCGTTCCCCGGTGATCGCTGCGATCGCCGGGTCGGTCTCGTCGTCCACAACCTCGAGATCACCCCTCCGTTGTCACACCCCTGTGCCATCATCGCATCATGAGCCAGCGACGAACACCCCCACCTTCCGACGGTCCCGTCGACGGTCCAGCCTGCTCATCATCGGCCGCTCCCAGCACGCTGGCAGCGGTCCTGGATCGGCCCCAGGATCGGCCCCAGGATCGGCCCCAGGGTGGGGTGTCCCGCGAGGAGCTGGAGGACACCTTGCCCCACGGTGCGGGGGAGGTGCCCGGCCTCGCCACGGTCCTCGTCGCCGCGCGGGCGATCGATCGGGCCGTCGCCCACCTGATCGACGGGTTGCTCGACCTCGATGAGCACCAGCTGGCCGAGGTCATCACCGGCGTCCCGCTGGAGCAGTGGCTCGCCATCGTCGGGCGACGGACGCGCTCGGATCGTCGCATGCTGCTGACGACCTGCGACGTGCTGCGGCGCCTGCCGTCGCTGCGCGCGGCGTTCATCGACGAGGGGAGCGTCTCCTGGGCCCAGACCCGGGCGATCGTGCTCACCGTCGAGCGGGTGCCGCACCACCTCGACGATGCGATCGATGCCGCCCTCGCCGACAGCATCCGGACGTGCCGGCAGGACGACCCCGACAGCCTGGTCGGCGCCGTCTCCCGTGCGCTGCGTTCGATCGAGGCCACCGCCGCGCCGGAACGGGAGCGCCACATCCCCGAGCAGGACTTCCTCGCGCTGCAGCCCCGGCTCGACGGCACCGGTGGGAGGATCCACGGGGAGCTCGGGGCGTTGGGGTTCGCCACCGTCGACGCCGCGCTGACGCCGTCGCGCCAGGAGCTCGCCCAGGACCCGGGCCCGACCATGGGAGCCGCCGCCCGCGGCCGAGCTCGTCGGCTCGTCGGGCTGTGCGACGCCAGCCTCGCCGGCGGCCACGGGGCGACACCTGGCGGTGATGCTGC
>CAYVJT010000006.1:0-14871 GCA_964451855.1 uncultured Actinomycetota bacterium | reverse complement strand
TGCGACGGTGCGATACCTGGAGGCGATGGCACGTGCGGCTGCGGTGGCGGGAGCCGATCGTCGGGGTCGCGCCCCCAGCTCGTGATCCGTGTCGAGCTGTCGACCCTGCTCGACGGAGCGGCGCTCCCGGCCGAGCTGCTCACCGGCCTGACCGGCGGCAAGCTGTGGCTCGATGCCGACACGGTGCGTGCGCTGGTCGAGCAACGTGGCGCCGACCTTCGCGCGGTCGTGCTCGAGGACACCGGCCGTGTGGTCGGCATCGGACGACGCTCGCGGGTGCCGCCCGGTTGGCTGCGCGATGCGACCCTGGCGCTGCACGACACCTGCTCGGCTCCCGGCTGCCTGCGTCCGGCGCGCTCGAGCGAGCTCGACCATGCCCGGCCCTGGCATCCCATCGAGTATCCGATCGAGTACCCCATCGAGCCGGGACACCCCGGCGGTCGGACCGACGTGGATGAGCTCGCGCCGGTGTGTGCGCCCCACAACCGCACGAAGGAACGTGCCGGCTGGCGGGTGTCGCAGACCGCGGATGGGGTGCGACGGTGGCGACATCCCGCGACCGGGCTCTCGGCGACCACCCGACCGGCGACCTGGTACGCCCGGCCCTGCCGTGATGGCGACGATCCGTCGAGCGAGGTGCGCTCCGGGCGTCTCGGCGACGGCCCCGACCTCGCCCGCGAACGTCGACCGACCTGGGATGCCGGCCGCGCCCCGCCGCGTCCCCGCGCCGCACCCGTCAGGAGCCGGGGACCGACCGTCCCGCGGCCCATCCCACATCCCGTCCCGCATCCTCGGGTGGGCGAACCTCGGCTCGACGCCCGACGTGGATCGTGTTGAGGCCTACGACGGGGACTCGGATCTGACCGTGTCCAGCAGACGGCGGATGCCCCCTGCGCCGAGCTGCTGTGCGCGGGCACGGGCAGCCTCCAGCTCGGCGCCACCTTCCTCGGCGAGGCCGAGCGCGAGGAGCGCCTCGGCGCGGCGGGCCTCGGCGTAGAGGCGCCAGTAGGCGTACGAGGCGGTGGTCGCGATCGCGCTCCACAGGTCCGGATCCGGCTCGCCCAGCCGCGTCAGCTCGGCAGCCGCGAGCTGTCGGTAGGTGTCGCCGGTCTCGAACTGCAGCGAGCCGCCCGTGGGATGGGGGAACCGGTCGAGGATCTCGCACAGACGTTCGTGTGCCGCCACAGCACGGTCGATGTGCCCGGTCCGCTCCTGCCCGGTGCTCCGGAGGGCGGCACCGACCTCGGCACGGACCAGCGGGCACAGCACCCCGGTCTTCATCGATGCTTCCGAGGCGTGGACCTCGACGCCGAGGTAGGCCTCGGCTGCGGCTCGCGCCTCCGCCACCTGGCCGGCGTCGGCCGCGATGTCCGCCTGCAGCGAGTACAGGTCGTGGTACCACCGCGCCGCCGGCCCGATCCGGTGGAACTCGGCCACGTCCGCGGCCGCTTCGTCGAACCGGCCCTGCATCCACCGCAGCGCTCCGTGCACGTGCAGGTACCACATGCGGGCGTAGCCCTCTCGGGCGTCGCCGAGGGCGTGAGCCAGGGCCGTCTCGGCACGGGTCCACTCACCGCTCTGGAGGTGCACGTGCGCGAGCCAGCCCCAGGACAGCGCCACGTCCATCGTCACGGTCCCGTCCTGGGAACGCTCGTAGATCTGCCGCACCAGGATCCGTGGTTCCTCCCGGCGACGCTCGGGGTGGAGCATCAGCAGGTCGATCATGCTGCCGTAGAACCCCACGCCGAGCGCCGGCTCCTCGATCTCCTCCGAGATGGCGATGGCCTGGCGCTTCAGGTCCAGCCCCTCGTCGACGGCACCGGTCCACCCGACGGCGTGCCCCAACCTCGCCAGAGCCTTCGCCTCCGCGACGGGGTCATCGAGCGCTCTCGCCGCCTCCAGGGCACGCTGCGCCGGTTCGATCGCGCGCCACGGATCCTCGTGCACGACCAGCAGGTGGAGCTGTGAGCGGAGGGAGAGCGCCTCCACCGCGGTGAGTGACGGGGGTCGTTCCTCCATCAGCCCGCACGCCAGTTCAGCCTCGGTGAGTGCTCGTTCACTGTGCCCCACGCCCTGGAGGGAACGCGCCAGCCAGTTGCGCAGCTCCGCTTCGGTGACGGGGTCGAACGAGAGGTGCTCCGCTCCCAGGGCATCCTCCAGGTGGACCACGGCGCGTCCCGGCTGCCGTCGGTGGATCCAGAAGCGAGCCAGAGCGGTCGCGAGCGTCGCGGCAGGCTCCGCACCGTTGGTCCGCGTCAACGACCGCTCGAACGCGACCTCGAGCTCGGCGTGCTCGGTCTCCAGAGCCTGGGCCCAGGCGGCGTCGTCACGCGTCGCCTCGAGGGGCTCGAGCAGGTTGAGGCAGCGATCGCGATGGTGGTCGTGCGTGGATCCGGTCTCTCCCCGTTCCTCGAGCCGATCCGCGGCGTACGTGCGGAGGGTCTCCAGGAGCCGGTAGCTGTGCATCCCGTTGGAGGTGGGAACGACGTGGACCAGGGAGCACTCGACGAGCCGGCCGAGGAGACCGACGACGCGGGAGCGCTCCAGCTCGCCACCAGCGCAGACCTCCTCGACCGCGAGGAGATCCACCGCGCCGGCGAAGGCCGACAGCCGCGCGAAGAGGGTCTGCTCGGCTGGGTCGAGCAGGCGGTAGCTCCAGTCGATCATGGACCTCAGGTCGCGGTGCCGTGCGTCACCGTCCCGGCTCCGCGAGCCGAGCACCTCGAAGCCCTCGGGGAGCCGGTCGGCGAGCATGTCGGGCGACAACGAGACCATGCGGGCGGCCGCGAGTTCGATCGCGAGGGGGAGCCCGTCGAGGCGCCGGCAGATCGTGGTGACCGCCGTCATCGTGTCGTCGGTGAGGGTGAGGTCCTGGGCCACGAGGCGCGCCCGTTGCACGAACAGTTCGACCGCGTCCGCGCTCTCCTGGACGGCCTGCGAGTCGTCGTCCGTGGGCGGCACGGCCAGAGGCGGCACGGTGTAGACCAGCTCCCCGGGCACCCCGAGGGCCTCACGGCTGGTCACCAGCACGCTCACCCCCGGACCTGCGTCGAGGGACCGTCGGGCGAGGTCCGCGACGGCGTCGAGCAGGTGCTCGGCGTTGTCGAGGATGAGCAGGGTCTCGCGATGCTGCAGGGCCTCGTCCAGCGCCGTGTCCGGGAGCCGGTCGTCCGCCCGCAGCCCCAGCGTGTCCGCCACCGCGCTCGGCACCAGCGACGGGGAGCGCAACGCCGCGAGATCCACGAGCCAGACCCCGTCGGGGTAGCGATCCGTGAGCTGACCGGCGACCTCCACGGCGAGCCGGGTCTTGCCGGCTCCACCAGGGCCGTGGAGGGTGATCAGCCGATGTCCGTCCAGCAGGTCGGGCAGCCGCTCGAGCTCCGCACTCCGGCCGACGAAGCTCGTCAGGTGCGTCGGCAGGTTGTGGCGGACGCGCGGCGGGACCAGCACCGGATCCTCGCGCAGGATCCGTCCCTCCAGTTCCCGCAGGCGAGGACCCGGTTCGAGCCCCATCTCGCGGAGGATCCCGCAGAGGTCGCGGTAGGCCTCGAGCGCGTCCGCGGTGCGGCCGAGCCGGGCTCGCGCCGTCATCAACAGCTCCCAGAGCCGCTCCCGGAGGGGATGCTCGAGGGTCGCGCGCTCGAGGTCGGGCAGGACCTGCTCGGTGCGTCCGATGGCGAGCTGACCGGTGGCCAGCGTCTCGACCGCGGACAACCGGAGCTCCTCGAGACGCACGACCTCCGGCCTGGCGAACGCATCGTCGGCGAGGTCGGGGAAGGGCGGTCCCCGCCACAGCTCGAGGGCGCGGCCCGCGGCCTCGATGGCGACATCCCACCGGCCGGTCTCCGCCGCCTCGGTCGCTCGGTGGACGGCACGCTCGAACTCTGCGACGTCGTAGGCGTGTCCGCCCAGGTCGAGCACGTAGCCGCTCGCTCGGGTCTGGATCAGCTCGTCGCCGAGGAGCCTGCGCAACGCAGCGACGTGGGTGTGGATCGCGCCCTTGGCGGAGGCCGGCGGGTCGCCGGACCAGAAGCGGTCGATCAGGCGATCGACGGGGATCGCACGGTCCGCTTCGAGGAGGAGCACCGAGAGCATGCGGCGATGCGACGGCCGCTCGACCGCGACCGCGACGTCGGCGACGACCTCGAGCGGTCCGAGTACGGCGAAGCGCACAGCGCCCTCCCCTTCGTGGCTGCTCCGTCGGTGCGCTCGGTCCCCGTTGAGCGTCCGTTGAGGACCCAAGGGTAGGCATCGGGGGAGCTCAGCGCCCGGGAGCCCGGGAGCCGGGAACGCTCCGTATCCGAGAGGAAGGTTCGAGCATGACGTCCACGATCGATGCCCTGGCCCGCAGGTTCGACGGCGAGCTGGTCCAGCCGGAGGATCCCACATACGACGAGGCACGAGCGGTGTGGAACGGCCTGATCGACCGGCGACCCGCCGTCATCGCCCGCTGCCTGAGCACCACCGACGTCCAGGTGGCGATCCGCTACGCCCGGCAGCACGACCTGCCGATCTCGGTCCGCGGTGGCGGCCACAACGTCGCTGGAACCTCCGTCTGCGACGACGGCGTGGTGATCGACATGGGTGAGATGCGCTCCGTGAAGGTCGATCCCGCGACGCGGACCGCTCGCGTGGCGGCTGGCGCCCGCTGGGCAGACCTCGATGCCGCCACCCAGGCGCACGGGCTCGCCGTGACCGGCGGCGTCGACTCCCGTACGGGGGTGGCCGGACTGACCCTGGGCGGTGGCGTCGGGTTCCTCGCCCGCAAGCACGGGCTGACGATCGACAACCTGCTCGCGGTGGACCTGGTCACCGCCGACGGTCGTTCGGTCCGTGCGAGCGAGGACGAGAACCCGGACCTGTTCTGGGCCCTGCGTGGTGGTGGCGGCAACGTCGGGGTCGTGACCACCTTCGAGTTCCGGCTGCACGAGCTCGGGCCCGAGGTGCTCACGGCGCAGGTCTTCCACCGCTACGAGGACGCGGAGGACGTCCTGCGGTTCCACCGGGACCTGATGGCGGAGGCGCCGGACGAGCTGGCGTGTTCCGCCGCAGTGGTGCACGTGCCACCGGTCGAGCCGTTCCCGGAGGGGCTGCACGGTGCTCCAGCGGTGGCGCAGATCGGCTGCTACGTCGGCGACGTCGAGGAAGGCCGTGCCCATCTCGATCCCATCGGATCGTTCGGTGATCCGATCCTGGCCGCGGTCACACCGATGCCCTACACCGCGCTGCAGCAGAGCCTCGACGCCGGTACACCCGATGGGGCCCGGTACTACTGGAAGTCGAACTTCCTCAGCGGACTGTCCGACGAGGCGATCACCACCCTGGTGAAGGCCGCGGAACCGCTCCCGGGTCCGTTCTCGATGATCGGTATCGAATCGCTCGGTGGGGCTGTCAACCGCGTGCCGACGTCGGCGACCGCGTGGCCGCACCGGGACGCCACGTTCAACCTCGGCATCTGGGCGGGCTGGACCGACGATGCCGACGACGAGGAGTGTCGACGGTGGGCCCGGGAGGTCCACGCCGCGATGGAGCCCTTCGCGGCCGACGGCGCGTACGTCAACTACCTCGATGCCGACGACCAGGACCGCCTCGGTGAGGCCTACGGCGAGCACATCGGTCGCCTGCGTGACATCGAGCGGACCTGGGACCCGGACGGTCTCTTCCGCCGCGATGTCGGCGGCACCACGTGAGGGGGGCGTCACCACCTAGTGTGGGGCACCGAGGTGGAGGACGTGGTGGAGGAGGATCCGGTCCGCGAGCATCCCGACGGCGCGACGGTGCGCCTGCGGATCGTGCCACGTGCTCCGAGGACCACGCTCGCCGGCCGACACGGTGAGGCCTACAAGCTCAAGGTCGCCGCACCCCCGGTGGAGGGCGCAGCCAACGACGAGGTTCGGCGGTTCCTCGCGACGCTCCTGGAGGTCCGTACGTCGGAGGTGGACGTCCTCGCGGGGGAGCGTGCGAGGGACAAGGTCGTGCTCGTCCGTGACGTCTCCGCCTCGGCGCTGCGACAGGTGCTCGCCTGACGAGGACGTTTCAGGATGACCCCGGGTCGGCCGATACCTCCTCCATGAGCATCACCGACGCGCAGATCGCCGGGGCGGTAGGGGGCGAGCGACCCGTCGCGACAGCGACCACCGACCGGGTCGCTGCTGCGCGCGCCCTCCTGCCTCGGATCCAGGCGGGGGAGGATGCCGGTGCGCAGGCGCGCGAGATCGCTGAGGACGCCTGGGCGGCGGGAGACGGTGTCGGTGAGTGTGCTGCGCTGTACAGCGCCATGGCGTCCTGCGCCCTCCGGGCCGACCGCGACGGCAGCAGATGGGCGGCCGAGCGGATCGCCCAACGTGGCTCCGAGCTCGGGTTGCCGAGCTGGGAGTCGGTCGCGCGCCAGTACCTCGCGCGGCTCCAGTTCGCGGACGGACAGGACGATCTGGCCCTGACGCAGCTCGCGATGGCGGAGCTGCTCGTGGACGACGTGGTCCCCGACGTCGGTCTGGTGGTCGCGCTCAACGGCATCGCGGTGGCCTACTCGCGCATCGGGCTCCACGAGGACAGCGAGCGGACCTACGACCGGCTCTCGGAGGTGGTGCTCGAGGCGGGCGACACCTGGGCGGTCCACGCCTTCGTGCACAACCGGCTGCTCAACCAGGCGTCCTGGGGCGTCTCCTTGGCGCAGGCCGGCTTCACCGACGAGGCGCAGGAGCGGATCGCCATCGCCTCGGCGCAGGCGCGTGGGGTCACCGACATGACGGGGTCGTCCGCCTACCACGACTTCACGGCGATGTGCTTGTTCGCCGACCTGTTGGCCGACGCGATCGACCTCCAGGAGGCGCGCGGGCGGCTCGAGGCCACCCTGGAGCACGCGCTCGGCGAGCCGCAGAGCTACGTGCGGTTCGCCTTCGCGCACCAGCTGGCGAACGCCGGATCCTGGGAGGAGGCACGCTGGGAGATCGACGCGGGGCTCGCTGCCGTCAACCCGAACGAACCCGAGCCGATCCGGTCCGCGCTGGTGTGGGAGCGGGCTCGGATCGCCGTGATGGAGTTCCCGGACCATCCGGGGGTCGAGGACGTGTGGAGGTTCGCGCAGATGGCGGGCCAGCAGGTCTGGCAGCTGCGCCGTCGGCGGATGGAGGCGCTGCACGGCAAGCTCCGCGTCGGCAGGTTGCAACGTGAGCACGAACGGGTCGAGCGCGCGTCGCTCGAGGACCCGCTGACCGGGACGGCCAACCGCCGGCACATCGACCGCGAGCGGGCCTCGCTCTTGTCCGCGCCGTCGGCGGGCTGGGCGACGGTGCTCTACCTCGACATCGATCGGTTCAAGGTGGTCAACGACCGTCACGGCCACGAGCTCGGCGATGCGGTCCTGCGTGAGGTCGCCAGGCTGCTGGACGACAACGTGCGGGACGGGGACCTCGTCGGACGCTACGGCGGCGACGAGTTCGTGGTCCTCGCCCCGCACTGCTCACCGAAGGACGCGCACCTGCTCAGCGAGCGGATCCTGGCAGCGGTGCGCGGTCACGGTTGGGCGGAGCTGCATCCTGACCTGACGATCCGCGTCTCGCTCGGGCTGGCCGTGACGCGGTCGAGGCTCACCAACCTGTTCCCGGCCGCGGACGAGGCGTTGTACCGCGCGAAGCGGGCCGGACGTGACCGCGCGGAGGTCACGGTGCTCGATGGCGATCCGGACGTCGCCGACGGAGAGCCGACCGGACCGGTGCCCGACCAGGGTGCCCCCCACAGCGAGGGTGTCCCCCACAGCGTTCCACACGACTGACACGGCCCGCTCCGGCTACCGTCGCGGACATGGATGCGCCGATCACGCTGTCCGTGCAGGCCGCCCCCACGGGCTCGCCCGCGTGGGAGACGTTCGCGCAGCGGTGCGAACGTTCGGGGTTCGCGAGCCTGTCGGTCGCGGATCATCCCGGCACTGGGCCCGCGCCCTTCGTCGCCCTGGCCGCCGCGGGTGCGGTGACCAGCGACCTCCAGCTCGGAACCTACGTCGTCAACGCGGGGACGTGGGAGCCGCTCGCGCTCGCGTCGGAGGTCGCGACGCTGGACCTCGTCTCCGCGGGGCGGGCGGTGCTCGGCGTCGGTGCGGGCCACACACCGGCGGAGTGGACGATGCGTGGCCGTGAGTACCCCAGCGCGAGGGAGCGCGTCGAGCACATGATCGAGCTGATCGAGGTGACCCGGCGCCTCCTCGACGGCGAGGTGGTGTCCTTCCGA
Organism: uncultured Actinomycetota bacterium; assembly: GCA_964451855.1. Classification (GTDB taxonomy): domain Bacteria; phylum Actinomycetota; class Nitriliruptoria; order Nitriliruptorales; family Nitriliruptoraceae; genus CSSed11-175R1. The sequence goes on along the minus strand of CAYVJT010000006.1, from coordinate 6,645 downwards.
GGACGGCACGTACGCACCGTCGATGCGTACCTGGAGAAGCCGCGACCCGTGCAGGGGTCGATCCCCCTGGTCGTCGGTGGCAACGGCCGGCGGGTCCTGCACTACGCGGCGCAGCATGCCGATGTCGTGGCCCTCTCCGGGCTCGGTCGGACGCTGCCGGACGGCTACCGCCACGAGGTCGACTGGGCGACCGACCGGATCGACGAGCGCGTCGAGCTGGTCCACCTGGCCGCGGAGGCGGTGGGGCGGACCCCGACGCTCGAGGCGCTGGTCCAGCGGCTGGAGATCACCGACGACGCGCAGGGGGCCGCCACCGAGCTCGCGGAGCAGCTCAACGGGGTGAGCGCGGACGACCTGCTCGCGGCGCCCTACGTGCTGTTCGGCACCGTCGAGGAGATCGCGGCGGAGCTGCGTCATCACCAGCGACGCTGGGGCATCAGCCGGTTCGTGGTCCGCGCGGGGGTCGTGGATGCCGCGGAGACGCTGCTCAGGTACCTGCGGGAGCAGGGCTGAGCGTGGCCACGGCGCCGGTCCCGCAGTCAGCCCCGCCCGTCACCGACCGGAGGTGGTGGCCGGGTCGGCATCGGGGGCCAGGATCTCCACGGCCAGCGGGGGGAGGGTGACCACGATCGAGTGGCTGCGGCCGTGGCAGGGATGCGGGGTCGCCTCGACGCCACCCAGGTTGCCCACCCCGGAGCCCCCGTACTCGGTCGCGTCGCTGTTGAACGCCTCTCGCCAGTGCCCGCCGTGTGGCACGCCCACGCGGTAGTTGTCGCGGACCAGGGGCGTGAGGTTGACCAGGACCACGACCTCGCGGCCCTCGCGGTCGCGGCGCATGAACGACAGCACCGAGGATTCGACGTCCGTGGCGTCGATCCACGCGAACCCGAAGGGCTCGGTGTCGCCCTCGTAGAGCGCCGGTTCGGTCCGGTACAGCGTCGCGAGGTCGTGCAGGCAGGTGATCAGCTGGCCGTGTCGCGGGTCCTCGTCCAGCAGGTGCCAGTCCAGGGCGCTGTCGTGGGCCCACTCGCGCCACTGCCCGAACTCGCCCCCCATGAACAGCAGCTTCTTGCCCGGGGTCGCGAACTGGTAGGCGTACAGCGCCCGCAGGTTCGCGAACCGCTGCCAGTCGTCCCCCGGCATCTTGCTCAGCATCGAGCCCTTGCCGTGCACCACCTCGTCATGGGACAGGGGCAGGCAGTAGTTCTCCGCGTAGCCGTAGACGGCGCGGAACGTGAGCTGGTCGTGGTGGTACTTGCGGTGGATCGGGTCGTGCTGGAAGACCTGGAGGGTGTCGTGCATCCAGCCCATGTCCCACTTGAAGCCGAAGCCGAGCCCGCCGACGTAGACCGGTCGGGACACCATCGGCCACGCGGTGGACTCCTCCGCGAAGGTCTGCACGCCGGGGTGGCGGGCGAACACCTCGGAGTTGAAGCGGCGCAGGAACTCGATCGCCTCGACGTTCTCGTTGCCCCCCCACTGGTTGGGGACCCACTCGCCCTCCTCGCGGGAGTAGTCGAGGTAGAGCATCGACGCCACGGCGTCGACCCGCAGCCCGTCGACGTGGTACTCCTCCAGCCAGTACAGCGCGGACGACAGCAGGAAGCTGACCACCTCGGGGCGGCCGTAGTTGAAGATGTAGCTCGACCAGTCGGGGTGGAAGCCCTGGCGCGGGTCGGCGTGCTCGAACAGGTGCGTGCCGTCGAAGTCGCCGAGCGCCCAGTCGTCGGTGGGGAAGTGCGACGGCACCCAGTCCAGGATCACGCCGATCCCGGCCTGGTGCAGCCGGTCGACGAGGTACTTGAGGTCCTGCGGGGTCCCGTAGCGTGACGTCGGTGCGAAGAACCCCGTGCACTGGTAGCCCCACGACCCGTAGAAGGGGTGCTCCATGACCGGGAGCAGCTCGACGTGGCTGAACCCCATGGCGGTGACGTGGTCGATGAGCGGGTCGGCGAGCTCGCGGTAGGTCAGCGACCGTTCACGGCCCTCGCCGTCGTCGGTGCGTCGCCAGGAGCCGGGGTGCAGCTCGTAGATCGCGATCGGCCGGTCGTGGCGCTGCAGCTCCGCCCGCTCGGCCATCCACGCGTCGTCATCCCACGTGTAGGCGAGGTCCCAGACCTTGGAGGCCGTGCGCGGGGGCGTCTCGGTGTGGATGGCGAAGGGATCGGCCTTGTCGCGGGTCACCCCGTCGGCGCCGGCGACCCGGAACTTGTAGGCATCGCCCTGCCCCATGCCGGGGATGAAGCCCTCCCAGATGCCGGACACCCCGCGGGGCGAGAGCGGATGGGTCGCACCGTCCCAGCCGTTGACGTCGCCGACGAGGCTCACGCCGGTGGCGTTCGGCGCCCACACCGCGACCGCGCAGCCGTCGACGCCGTCGTGGGTGGTCAGGCGGGCGCCGAGGTGGTCCCACAGTCGCAGGTGGGAGCCCTCGTTGAACAGGTAGACGTCGTCGTCGCTCAGGCGCGAGGGCGGGGCGGCTGGTTCGGTGGTGGGCTCGGTGGTGGGCTTGCTGGTGGGCTTGCTGGTGGGTTCGGTGGTGGGCTTGCTGGTGGGCTTGCTGGTGCGCTTGCCGGGCTCCACGGTCGTCACCTCTCGTCGCGGTCGAGGACCTGGGCGATCCCGGCCACGGGGATCCCGACCCAGTCGGGCCGGTTGTTGAGCTCGTAGCCGAGCTCGTACACGGCCTTCTCGATGAGGAAGGCATCCAACAGCGTACGGGTGTGCTCGGGGTCCGTCGGGAGGAAGGGCTGGCCATCGGCGACCTCGAGGTAGCCGGCGACCAGCGCGGCGCTCGTCCAGCCGAGCCACCAATCGAGCCACTCGGTCAGCGTCGTCTCGGTGGGGTGGTCGGGGGTCACGGCGCCGCGTTCGCGCTGGTCGATCAGGGTCGTGGCGGTGGCGTACTGCAGGGAGCGCAGCAGGCCGGCGACGTCGCGCAGGCCGATCCGCTTCAGGCGCCGCTCGCCCAGTGGCTTGGCGGGCTCGCCCTCGAAGTCGATGATGACCAGATCGCGGCCGGTGTAGAGCACCTGGCCGAGGTGGTAGTCGCCGTGGGTGCGGATCCGGGCGACCTCGGCCGGGGTCTCGGCGACCACGCGCAGCCGCTCGAGCATCTCGCCCTCGCGGTCGATCACCGCGGTCACCTCACGGGCGAGCTCCTCCGGCATGCCCCGGACGGCGCGACGCGCGGAGCGGATCCCGAGCCGGAGACCGTTGCGCAGCGACTGGTACAGCGAGCGGCGGTGCAGGGAGGTCAGCGGTTCGGGCACGAGCGCGGGATCGTCCTGCGACGCCAACGCCACGTGCAGCTCGGCGGTCCGGCGGCCCAGCAGCCGCACGAGGTCGAGGAAGGGCCCCACCTTCTCGTGGACCTCCTCCGGCAGGCCACGCTGCGCGAGCTCGACGGGACCCCGGGTCACCGCCGGGGTCGGACGCTGCTCGAGGCGCTCGGAGACGACCCGCTCCGCGAAGCGGCCGAGCTCGTCGAGCGTGTGCTCCCAGGCGTCGCCCTCGTTGGCGACGAAGGGCTGGACCATCGCCACGGTGCGTGGCTCGCCGCCACCGTCGGGGACGAGGTCGAGGGTGCCGAGGATGTCGGGCACGTGGGGGAAGCCGGTGAGCACGCGGCCGAGCTCGACGTCGGGGCTGATGCCCGGCTCGAGCCGCCGCAGCACCTTGATCAGCAGCTCGTCGCCGAACAGCACCGAGGTGTTGGACTGCTCGCCGCGGAACGGACGGGGTTCGAGCTCCTCGGCCCGTCGCGGGGAGCCGAAGGCCGGAGCGCGGCTGCCGGTCACCGACACCGACCGTCCCCGGTGCTTGCGCTGGCGGACGATCGCGGTGAGCAGTGCGGTCGAGGCCTCCGGATCGGTGAGCGCGTCGACCAGGACCCCCGACTGGCCCCGTTGGCCCTGCCCACGGACCGTCACGAGCACGGCGTCCGGCTCGACGGCGAGCAGGCGGCCCGCCTCCTCGCCCTCGGCGAACCGGACCGGCAGGACGTAGTCCTCCGGCTCCCCGTCGACGTAGTCGACGTGGACGGTCAGCAGGTGGAGCGCGGGCCGGTCCTTCGGCCCGATCGGGATCGCCTCGTCGAGGGTCACGGTGCGGATCTCGCGGGCCTTGCCGCCGAACCAGCGTTGACGCTGCAGCACGTCGGGGAGGGCCGCAGCGAGGCGGTCCCGCCCGGGACCGCGCAGCAGGGCCGTCCACTGCCCCGAGACGGTGACCGACGGCAGCTGCGGACGTTCTGCCTCGTCGTCCATGCCTGATCCTGGCAGCTTGGAGAGGGTGAGACGGTCGGGCTCACGCTGCAGGGAGAACCAGTGGCACTGGTACGGGCCGAGGCTGAGCACGTAGGGCTGGTCACCCACCCGTGGGAACCTGGTCCGGCCGAACATCTCGAGCACGTGCTTGCCGACGTGGTCGGAGAGGTCGAGCTCGCAGGATTGCGCGTGGCGCGACAGGTTGGCGACGACCAGCACCTCGTCGGGTTCGCCGTCACCCGGCTCGTCGTCGTCGGGGTCGAGCGAGCGCAGGTAGGCCAGCACCTTGGCGTTGTCCGGCGTCAGGAACGTCAGCGTGCCCCGCCCGAAGACGCGGTGGCGGTGCCGCAGCGCGATGATGCGCCGCATCCACCACAGCAGGCTGCGCGGGTTGTTCTGCTGGGCCTCGACGTTGATCGACTGGTAGTGGTACTCCGGATCGATCACCGTCGGCAGGAACAGCTGCTGGGGGTTCGCGCGGGAGAAACCCGCGTTGCGGTCCCCGGACCACTGCATCGGGGTGCGCACGCCGTTGCGGTCGCCGAGGTAGACGTTGTCGCCCATGCCGATCTCGTCGCCGTAGTAGACGATCGGTGTGCCCGGCAGGCTGAACAGCAGCGCGTTCATCAGCTCGATGAGCCGACGGTCGTTGCCGAGCAGCGGCGCGAGCCGGCGGCGGATGCCGAGGTTGACGCGCATCGTGGGCTCCCGCGCGTAGGCGCGGTACATGTAGTCGCGTTCCTCGTCGGTGACCATCTCGAGCGTGAGCTCGTCGTGGTTGCGCAGGAAGATCCCCCACTGGCAGCCCTCGGGGATCTCGGGGGTCTGCTGGAGGATGTCGATGATCGGGAAGCGGTCCTCCTGGGCGACCGACATGAACAGCCGTGGCATCAGGGGGAAGTGGAAGTTCATGTGGCACTCGTCGCCGTCCCCGAAGTAGGCGGCGGCGTCCTCGGGCCACTGGTTGGCCTCGGCCAGGAACATCCGACCCGGGTAGCGGTCGAGGTGGCTGCGCAGCTCCTTGAGGTAGGCGTGGGTCTCCGGGAGGTTCTCGCCGTTGGTCCCGTCACGCACGAACAGGTAGGGGATCGCGTCGAGGCGCATCCCGTCGACGCCGAGGTCCATCCAGTGGTCGAGCGCGTCCTGGACCGCCTTGCGCACGTCGGGGGAGTCGAAGTTGAGGTCGGGCTGGTGGTGGAAGAAGCGGTGCCAGTAGTACTGGCCGGCCTCGCCGTGCCACTGCCAGTTCGAGGTCTCGTAGTCCTCGAAGATGATGCGGACGTCTGGCCACCGGTCCGGGGTGTCGCTCCAGACGTAGAAGTCGCGCTCGCGGCTGCCCTTGGGGGCCTTGACGGCCCGCTTGAACCAGGGGTGCTGGTCGGAGGTGTGGTTGATGACCAGCTCGGTGATGACCTTCAGCCCTCGGGCGTGGGCCTCCTTGACGAACCGCTTGAACTGGCGCAGGTCCCCGTAGTCGGGGTTGATCGCGGTGTAGTCGGCGATGTCGTAGCCGTCGTCGCGCAGCGGCGAGGGGTAGAAGGGCAAGAGCCACAGGGCCGTGACCCCGAGCTCCTGCAGGTAGTCCAGCTTGGCGGTCAGTCCGGAGAAGTCACCGATCCCGTCAGCGTTGGCGTCGTTGAAGGACCTGACGTGCAACTCGTAGATCACCGCGTCGCGATACCAGTCGGGGGTGGTCGACTCGTCGGTCACGGTGGTCCTTCGTGGTCGGCTTCGGTCGAGTGGGTCTGGATCGCGAAGATGTGGGCTGGGGAGATGCCGGGGTCGAGTTCGACGTAGTTGTCGGGGCCGTGCCAGGCGTAGGTTCCGCCGGCGAACAGGTCGTGGACCTCGAAGTGCGCGTCGGCGTCGAGACCCAGTGCCTCGAGGTCGAGCCAGGTGGTCCCCGCCTGCGTGTGGTGCGGATCGAGGTTGACGACCACGAGGATGCGGTCGTCGTCGCCGGCGGTCTTGGAGTAGGCGATCAGCTGCTCGTTGTGGATCTCGTGGAAGGTGAGGGTGCGGTCCTGCTGGAGCGCAGGGTGGGCGTGCCGGATCCGGTTGGTCAACGCGATGACCTCGGCCAGCGAGTGGGGCTGGTCGACGTCCCAGCGCTTGATCTCGTACTTCTCGTTGTCGAGGTACTCCTCGCTGCCGGGTCGCGCCTCGGACCACATCAGCTCGAACGCCGGCCCGTACATCCCGTAGTTCGCGGTCAGGGTCGCGGCGAGCACGAGGCGTTGCACGTACATCGGCCGACCGCCGTACTGGAGCTGGTCGGTGAGGATGTCGGGGGTGTTCGGCCAGGAGTTGGGTCGGAAGTGGTCGATGACGTCGGTGGTCGTCAGCTCCGTGTAGTAGTGCTGGAGCTCGCCCTTGT
>CAYVJT010000005.1:30725-38751 GCA_964451855.1 uncultured Actinomycetota bacterium | reverse complement strand
GACGGCACCGACGCAGGACCGGTCGACCCACCCGATGACGGCCGCGGCACCGAACCGCACGGCACCGAACCGGACGATCCCGAACCGGACGATCCCGAACCGGACGATCCCGAACCGGACGATCCCGAACCGGACGACCCGACGACCCGCTGACCATCCCCTGCGACGAGGAGCCCGCACCGTGGCGACCCACTACGACGCGCTGCTGCTGGTGTCCTTCGGCGGCCCCGAAGGACCCGACGACGTCCTCCCCTTCATGGAGAACGTCACCCGCGGCCGCAACATCCCACGCGAACGCCTGGAGGAGGTCAGCCAGCACTACTTCCGCTTCGAGGGGCGCTCGCCGATCAACGACCAGAACCGCGCGTTGAAGGCGGCGTTGGAGGCGTTGCTGGCCGAGGAGGGCCCCGAACTGCCCGTCTACCTCGGCAACCGCAACTGGCACCCGTTGCTGCCCGACACCCTCCGGCAGATGCGCGACGACGGCATCGAACGGGCCCTGTGCTTCATCACGTCGGCGTACTCGTCGTACTCGGGCTGCCGGCAGTACCGGGAGGACCTCGCCGCGGCCCGGGACGAGGTCGGTGAGGGCGCCCCGGAGCTCGACAAGATCCGCGTCTACTACAACCACCCGGGGTTCGTCGACCCCCAGGTCGACCTCGTCGCGGAGGCGTTGGAGGAGCTTCCCGAGGAGGTGCGCGCCAGCGCCCGGATCGTGTTCACGACCCACTCGATCCCGCTGACGATGTCGCGCCACTGCGACTACGAGGCGCAGCACTACGAGACCTGCCGGTTGGTGATGGAACACCTTCCGGGCCGCGAGTGGGACCTGGTCTACAACTCACGATCGGGACCGCCACACATCCCGTGGTTGGAGCCCGACGTCAACGACCACCTCGAGGCCCTCGCTGAGGCGGAGGTGCCCGGCGCCGTGGTCGTCCCGGTCGGGTTCATCAGCGACCACATGGAGGTCATCTACGACCTCGACGTCGAGGCAGTGGAGACGGCCGAGCGCGTGGGGCTGCCCATGGCGCGTGCCGGCACGGTCGGTGCCGATCCCCGGTTCGTAACGATGATCCGTGAGCTGCTGCTCGAACGGCTCGAGGGTGCGCCAGCCCGCGCGCTGGGCACGCGCGGACCCAACCACGATGCCTGCCCGGTGGACTGCTGCTTCACCCCCGGCCAGGAGCCGAGGGAGGTCGTCGCAGAGGCGCAGGCCGCGAGGCGGCCGTAGCCGAGCCGATCCGTCACACGATCAGGTCCGCGCCGCGGGTTCGATCACGGATCGTGGAACGAAGCGGCCAGCCCCGAGCCGATCCGTCACACGATCATGGCTACCACGGTGTCCCACGGCTCCGACGAGGGGCCTCGGCGCCATGGTCGGGTGGCCCTGGCCCGAGCACGGCCGCGGCCCTACGCTCGAGCGTGTCCCCTGGACAGCCAGGATCACCCGAGCTTGCACCGATCCCCTTGCACCCATCCCAACGTCGAACCACCAGGAGGTTCTCCATGGCGCAACCCGTGCGGCCCGAGAAGCGTCGCGGCGCAGCGGCGGTCGAAGCCGCCATCGAGGAGTTCGAGCTGCGATCGCGCATGGACGAAGCCGACGGCTCGGCCACCGGGCCGGGGAACTACGACCTGAGCTGGGCGTTGGGGCGCATCGAAGCCGCCAGACGGGCCGCCGAGGCGGATGTCATCACCCCCGAGGAGGGCCTGGAGTGGCTCGCCGCCGAGGTCGGACGCGAGCTCCCGGACGAGGATCCCGAGGACGAGCACGAACGCTGAGCCGGGTCCGCGCGCTAGCGTTGGTGGCATGGAGATCCTGCTGCTTCGGCACGCCCAACCCGAGTGGAGCCGCGACGGTCTGTCGCAGGTGGATCCGGGCCTGACCGACCGAGGCCGTCAACAGGCGGCCCTGGCGGCCAAACGCCTCGAGCACGAACGGTTGGACGAGATCCTCGTCTCGACCGCGACGCGGTCGCAGGAGACGGCTGCGCCCGTGCGCGAGGGGCACCCGTCGACGCCGACACAGGATCGTTCCTGGCTGCACGAGATCCGGATGCCCGGCGTGTGGCAGGGCACGCCAGCGGAGGAGATCGACCGCGCGTTCGCCGAGGCTCGGCACCGCCCGCGCAGCGAGTGGTGGGAGGGCATGCCCGGCGGCGAGAGCTTCCGCGACTTCCACGCCCGGGTCACGATCGGACTCGATGCCGAGCTCGAGGAGGTCGGTGTCCGGCTCGATCCCGAGCTCGGGCTGTGGGAGGTGCCCCGCGAGGCGCCTCGCCTGCTCATGGTCGCCCATGCCGGGACCAACTCGGTGATCCTCGGGCGTCTGCTGGGGCTGGAGCCGCAGCCGTGGGAGTGGGAGCGGTTCGCCTCCAACCACGCGTCGCTGACCCTGCTCCGGTCGACGCGGATCGGCGGCGCACACATCTTCAGCCTGCAGACCTTCAGCGACGTCTCGCACCTCCCGCCGGAGCTGATCACCGACTGACGGGGCGTCCGTCCCGACGACGTGAGCTCGGTCGTGGCTGAGCGCGGAGCGCATGACCGGCCGCGGTCCGGTTGGACGGTCGGCCTACTCCCACGGGTCGGTGCAGCGTGCGAGACTCCCTCTCCGAACGTGCCACGCCAGCGTGCCACGCCATCCCGAACGTGCCACCTCATCCGGAGCTGCCATGTCAACCCAGGTCGATGAGCGTTGGGGTCCGTCGGTCGAACGCCGCCCCCGGCGTCGGCGCTGGCCCACGGTGCTCGCCGCGCTGCTGGTGGTGCTGGTGATCCTGGCGATCGCCTTGCCCTGGTGGGCGTCGGGACAACTCGACCGGATCGAGGTCACCGACCTGGCCGACTCCAGCCGGCCGCTCCACGTGCTGGTGGCCGGCTCCGACACCCGCGAGGATCTCACGCCGGAGGAGCAGGCGGAGCTCGGCACCGGCGACGTCGAGGGCGACCGCACCGACACGATCTTCGTGATGACCATCCACCGCGGCGAGGTGGCCCTGCTGGCCTTCCCGCGCGACCTGTGGGTGACCCGCTGCGACGGCTCGACCGGCAGGATCAACGTGGCTACCTCGATCGACGGGCCCGGCTGCTTGGTGAGGACCGTCCGCGACGTCTCCGGCCTCGACATCCACCACTACGTCGAGGTGACCTTCGGTGGCTTCCGCGACGTGGTCGATGCCGTGGGCGGGGTCGAGCTCTGCCTCGAGGAAGCGATCAGCGACCGGGACGCCCACATCGACCTGCCAGCGGGATGCCAGGTGCTGGATGGCGCCGACGCCCTCGGCTACGTGCGGGTCCGCAAGATCGACAACGACCTGATGCGTATCCAACGCCAACAGGAGTTCGTCCGCGCGCTGGCCAGGGAGGTGGCGACGCCCGCGACGCTGTTCAACCCCTTCAGGCTCACCTCCCTCGTCCGCGACACCGGCGACGCGGTCCGGGTCGACCAGGAGATGGGGCCGATCTCGATGACCAGGGTGGCCTGGGGTGCTCGCGGCGTGGCATCCGGCGCGATGACCACCCACACGGTGCCGGTGGAACCACGCATCACCTCGGGCGGCGCCTACGTGCTGGAGCTCCAGGAAGGCCAGGCCGAGCCGTTGTTCGCGGCCTTCCGGGACGGCTCGATCCTCGACGAGATCGTCGACGACGAGGTCGAAGCGATCGATCCGAGCGAGGTCCAGGTCGCCGTCCTCAACGGTGCGGGGATCTCGGGACTGGCCGGTAGCGTCGGCGACGAACTCGCCGAGCAGGGGTTCGACGTCACCGAGATCGGCAACACCGACCCGCGCGACACCACGGTGGTGCGCCACCCACCGGGCGAGGCGGCGGCAGCGCAGCTGGTCGCGGACGCCGCACCGGGAGCGGGGACGCTGGAGGAGCACCCCGACGCGACCCAGGTGATCGTCCTGCTCGGAACCGACGCAGGAGGCTGACGTGCGCACCACCGTCCTGACGGTCTGCCTCGGCAACATCTGCCGCTCCCCCACCGCGGAGGCCGCGATCCGCGAGGCCGCGGCCGAGATGGGCCTCCACCTCGACGTGCGCTCCGCCGGGACCGGCGGCTGGCACGTGGGCGCGCCTCCAGACGCCCGCATGCGGGCGGCAGCCGAGGAGGTCGGTCTGACCCTCGACGGCGCGGCCGAGAAGGTCGACGCGCACATGCTCGAGGAGGCCGACCTGGTGCTCGCGATGGACCGCAGCAACCTCCGCGACCTCGAGCGGCTCGCCGCGGCCGAGGACATCACCACGCCGATCCGCCTCTTCCGGGAGTTCGATCCCGACCCCGGCGACGGTGAGGTCCCCGACCCCTACTACGGCGGACCGGACGGTTTCACCGAGGTGGTGGCCATCGTCCGTCGCACGGCCCGCGAGGTGGTACGCCGCCTGGCCGAAGGGGAGCCGAACGAGGGGGGACAGACCGAGGAGCGACACACCGAGGGGGGACCATCCGAGGCCGCCCGGGACCACGCCAACGACACCGACGACGCCAACGCAGACGTCGACGCCGACCGTGAGGCCTGACGGACGCCGCATGGCCGTTCCCGCGCTGCCCGGAGATCTCCCCGCCGTCCGATCGGCGTCCCCGCTGAGCGGCGGCGACATCGCCGAGGTCTGGGACGTCCACCTCGACGACGGCCGCCGTGTCGTGGTCAAGCGCTGCCCGACCGACGCGACCCTGGAGGCGGAGGGCCTGGATGCCCTGCGAGACGCCGGCGCCCCGACCCCCGTCGTCCTCGGCGTCGACGCCGAGGTGCTGGTGCTCGAACACGTCAGCGGACCGGGTGATCTGCGGGTGCTCGGCCGAGCCCTCGCCTCGGCGCACGGACAGCGTGGTCCCGCCTTCGGGTGGCGGCGCGACAACGTGATCGGGCCCCTCCCCCAGGCCAACCCCTGGACGGACGACTGGCCGACCTTCTACGCCGAGCGGCGACTCGCGCCCTACCTCGACGACCTGCCTGCCGAGGTCGCACGCCGTCTCGAGGTGGCCTGCGCGGGGCCGCTGGCGGAGCTGCTCGACCACGACGTCGCCCCGAGCCTGGTCCACGGCGACCTGTGGGCCGGCAACATCGTCGCCAACGGGTGGCTGATCGACCCGGCGGTCAACCACGCCGACCGTGAGCTCGACCTCGCGATGCTGGCGCTGTTCGGCGGGGTCCCCGCCGACCTGCTGGCCGGGTACGAGGAGGTCTGGCCGCTCGACGACGGCTGGCAACGTCGACGTCCGGCGCTGCAGCTGTACCACCTGCTGGTGCACGTCCGCCTGTTCGGCTCGGGCTACGTCCGTGGCGTCGTGAGCCGCCTGGACGAGCTCGGGTGGTGACCGACCCCGGCTGGTGACCGACCTCGGGTGGTGACCGTCGGCTGCGCGTCACGAGGCCGGGACGGGCCTCACCGACGCCGACGGGTCCCCCGGAGCGCCTCGGCGGCGGTCGGGTCCTCGGGCCAGGCGTGCTTCGGGTAGCGCCCGCGCAGCTCAGCGCGGACCTGCGGGTAGCTGCGCTCCCAGAAGCCGGCGAGGTCATCGGTCACCTGCACGGGACGCCGCGCCGGGGAGAGCAGGTGCAGGCGCACCGGCACCTCGCCGTCGAGCACCGCCGGGGTGCGGGTCGAACCGAACAGCTCCTGCACCCGGACCCGCAGCACCGGGCCGTCCACGGTGTAGTCGAGCCGCAGCCGGGACCCGGAGGGCACGGTCAGGTGGGTCGGCGCCAGCCGGTCGAGGTCACGCCGCTGCTGGCGGGTCAGCTGCGCCGACAGCACCTCGGACATCGCGATCGTCCGGAGGTCGGCGCGTCGGCGGGCCGTGACCAGGAACGGGCCGACGATCTCCTCGAGCCGGTCACGGAGCACCTCGTCGTCCCAGTCCGGCCAGGGGTCGCCACGATGGGTGCGGACGAACCGGACGCGGGCACGCAGCTCGTGTGCGGCGTCGTCCCAAGCCAACAGCCCGAGCCCCTCTTCCCGCAGTCCCTCGAGCAGCGCGGGGAAGCGACGCGCCGGGGAGTCGTCGCCCAGCGGTGTCCGTCGGAGCACGAGCGCGCCCAGGGTCTCGCGCGCCTCGGCGCGCACGTCACCATCGCGCCAGGCGACCTCCTCGGCGACGTCGAGGTGGTCCGGGAGGGCGGCGCGGAGCTCGTCCGGGCCAAGTGCCGCGGCGAGGTGGATGCGGGCCTCGTCGGCGCCCCGGTCGAGGTGTGCGACGGCGAGCCACGCTGCGCCGGCCAGCACGTCGGCGTCCGGCAGGGTCGCGCCCCGACCCGACGCGAGCAGGAAGCGTCCCCGCTGCCCGTCACGGAGTCCGGCGACGCGATCCGGCCACGCCTGCGCGACCAGGATGCCGGCACGCTCCGGGTCGTCGGCGTGTCCCGGGTCGCCGGCGTCTCCCGGGTCGCCGGTCCTGCCTGCGTGGCGGTCGTTCGTGGGGAGCCGGGACGCCTGCTGCTCGAGCCGCTCGGCCTGCCGACGCAGGCGTGCGAGGGCGCCCCGTCGCACCCGGATCCCGGCGGGCGGTCGGCTGCCGCGCAGCGCTCTGACCCGGGCCGTGAGATCGCTGGACGGGTGCGAGGGGTCGGTGACGAACGGGTCACGGTCACCCAGGATCGCGGCCAGCTCGCAGGCCAGCCGCAGCTCGCCCTGGTCGCGTCCCCGAAGGACGACCTGCGCGAGCCGGGGCGCGAGCGGCAGGGTGGCCAGCCGGCGGCCGTGGGCGGTGATGCGCCCACCCTCGTCGATCGCGTCGAGCTCGGCCAGCGTGGTCAGCGCCCGCTCCCAGCTGGCGGTCGGCGGCGGGTCGAGCAACGCGAGCTCCTCGACCTGGGCGCCCCAGGCGGCGACCTCCAGTGCGGCTCCGGCCAGGTCGTCGGTCAGGATCGTCGGGCGCGGGTGCGCGTCTCGGGCGAGGTGCTCGCGTTCGGGCCACAACCGGATGCAGCGACCCGGCGCGGTGCGTCCGGCGCGTCCGGCGCGCTGCTCTGCGGAGGCCCGGGACGCCGGGACGGTGACCAACCCGGTCATCCCGGTCGCCGCGTCGAACCTCGGCTCCCGTGACCACCCGGCGTCGACCACCCCGCGGATCCCCTCGATCGTCAGGCTGGTCTCGGCGACGTCGGTGGCGACCACGACCTTGCGGCGACCGTCGGGTGTGGGACGCAGCGCCCGGTCCTGATCCTCACCGGACAACGCACCGTGCAGGGGCACGACCGCGGGTGACCCTGGCAGCGGCACCTCCTCGAGGTGGCGGATCGCGGCACGGATCTCGGCCGCCCCGGGGAGGAAGACCAGCACGTCCCCGTCGCCCAGCAGCTCCTCGACACCCGACCGGACGGCTGCCGGGAGCGCGGAGCGGCGATCGGGGGCGGCACGGTGCTCGATGGTCACCGGGTGGCTGCGCCCCTCGGTGCGGATCAGCGGCGCATCGTCGAGCAGCCGGGCCACCCGCGGGCCCTCGATCGTCGCGGACATCACGAGCAGCCGCAGGTCGTCGCGGAGCGCGGCACGGGACTCGACGGCGAACGCCAGTCCAAGGTCCGCCTCGAGCGATCGCTCGTGGAACTCGTCGAACACCAGCAGACCGACCTCGGCGAGCGACGGATCGCGTTGGAGGCGGCGCAGGACGACCCCTTCGGTGACCACCTCGAGCCGGGTGGCCGACGAGGTACGGCGTTCCTCGCGGGTCGTCAGCCCGACGGTCCGCCCGACGGGCTCCCCGAGCTGCTGGGCGAGCCGGTGAGCGGCGGCACGGGCGGCGATGCGCCGCGGCTGTAGCAGCACGATGCGCCGGTCCGGTGCCGTCCGGTGGAGCACGAGGGGGACGCGGGTCGTCTTGCCGGCGCCCGGCTCGGCCTCGAGCACCGCGACCCCGCCGTCGTCCAACGCTGACGCGACCCGGTCGAGCACCGCGTCGACAGGCAGCGGGTCGGCCGACCACGGCGGGTCGGCGGACCGCGGCGAGGAGGGCGGTCGGGGTGGAGGTGGCATCGCTGCCGCACCGTAGCCCCGAACCGCGGCCCCGAACCGC
>CAYVJT010000005.1:10272-30625 GCA_964451855.1 uncultured Actinomycetota bacterium | reverse complement strand
GCCCCGAACCGCGGCCCCGAACCGCAGCCCCGAGGCGTGCTCGCGCACCGCTACACAGGGGACCCCGGGATGGCGCTACCGTTCGGGGTCAGGCGTGGAAGGTGGCTGACGTGGGCATCGTGCTCAAGATCGTGATCAACGCGGCGGCGCTGTACGCCGCCGTGTTCGTGCTCGACGGCCTGGACTTCGATGGGACCATCCCGGCGCTGCTGGTGATCGCGCTGATCATGGGGATCGTCAACGCGGTGGTCCGGCCGATCCTGACGGTGCTGGCCTTCCCCGCGGTCCTGTTGACCCTGGGGCTGTTCCTGATCGTGATCAACGCGATCGCCCTGTGGCTGGTGATCGTGATCGCCGAGGCGTTCGGACTGGGGCTCTCCTCCGACGGCTTCGGGTGGACCCTCGCCGCCGCGATCGTCGTGTCGCTGGTGGCGTGGGGCCTCGAGACCCTGACCGGGACACGCTGACATGGCGGACCCGGACCCGCGACTCACCGGTGAGACGATCGAGCTGCTCCAGGCGTTGATCCGCAACGCGTGCGTGAACGACGGCACCACCACCTCGGGCTACGAGACCCGCAACTCCGACCTCCTCGACGAGGCGCTCGACGGGTTGCCGCTGGAGCACTTCGAGCCGCTCCCTGGCCGGCGATCGGTGCTCGCCACCGTCGAGGGCAGCGACCCGAGCGCACCGACGATCCTGCTCATGGGACACACCGACGTCGTCCCGGTGAGCCCGGACGACTGGCGTGAGGACCCCTTCGGTGGTGAGCTGATCGACGGCGAGGTGTGGGGGCGCGGCGCGGTCGACATGCTCAACCTCACCTCCTCGATGGCCGTGGCGATCCGCGAGCTGCACCGCCGAGCCGAACCGCCACGCTCCACGATCAAGTTCCTCGGCGTCGCCGACGAGGAAGCCGGCGGGACCTGGGGAGCGGGTTGGATCACCGAGCACGCCTGGGACCAGGTCGCCTGCGACTACGTCCTCACCGAGAGCGGTGGCATGCCCTTCGACACGCCGGACGGGCGCAAGCTGGTGATGGCAACGGCCGAGAAGGGCATCGGCTGGCGCAAGCTGATCGTCCACGGCACCCCCGGACACGGATCCATGCCCTTCGGCTCGGACAACGCCCTGGTGACGGCGGCAGAGGTGGTGCGCCGCCTGTCGACCTACCTGCCGAAGGCACGGCTCGATGATCGCTGGCGCGCCTGGGTACGGACGCTGCCGATCGAGGACCGGGTGCGGGAGGCGCTGCTCGACCCCGATGGCATCGCCGTCGCGCTGACGCAGATGGATCCCAAGCTGGCGCGCTACTGCCACGCGGTGACCCACACGACCTTCTCGCCCAACGTGGTCCACGGCGGCAACAAGACCAACATCGTGCCCGACCGTGTCGAGGTCGAGGTCGACATCCGCACCCTCCCCGGCGTCACCGACGCCGACGTCGAAGCGATGCTGCGCGAGGCGCTCGGCCCGGACCTGATGGACCGGGTCGAGGTCGAGGAGTTGGTGACCCGTCGCGACGCGTCGGCGTCCGCGACCGACACGCCGATGTTCGACCTGCTCCGCCGCCGCGCCGAGGCGACCCATCCGGGCGCCGAGGTGTTGCCCTGGACGATCGTCGGCGGCACCGACGCAGCGTTCTTCCGTGCGCGAGGTGTCCCCTCCTACGGAGCCGGGCTGTTCAGCTCCAAGGTGTCGCTGCCCGACTTCCAGTTGCGCTTCCACGGTCACGACGAACGCATCGACACGGAGTCGCTCGGGCTCTCCACACAGCTCTGGCTCGACCTCGCCGACGGGCTGACCGACTGATCCCGCCCCTGCCGACGACGGGTTCCAAGCGGTAGCGTGGCCCCGTGCTACCGGTCGTCGGTGTGACGGGAGGCGCGGCACGATGGACCTCGGGCTGTGGGGGTTGATCGCCGGCACCGGCTGGGCCTCCGGTGTCAACCTCTACCTCGTCGTCGGGCTGCTCGGCGGCGCGGGTCGGCTCGGGCTCATGGAGGTGCCCGACCTGTTGACCCGCACCGACGTGCTGGTGGTCGCGGTGGTGATGTTCGTGGCGGAGTTCGTCGCGGACAAGGTCCCGTTCCTGGACTCCGCCTGGGACGTGGCCCACACCGCGATCCGCCCGATCGGTGCCGCGCTGATCGGCTACACGTTGGCGGGCGAGAACCCCGGATGGGAGCAGGTCACCGGCGGGGCGGCGTCCGGTGGCCTGGCGCTGGCCAGCCACCTGGCGAAGGCGACGGCGCGCGCTGCCATCAACTCGTCCCCTGAGCCGGTGAGCAACGTCGTCACGAGCCTGCTCGAGGACGGGTTGGTCGTGGGCGTCGTCGCGATCGCGGCAGCGGCCCCCATGCTCGCGATCCTCGTCGTGGCGCTGCTCCTGATCGCCGGGACCGCCGTGGCGTTCGGGCTGGCGCACCTGGCGCGGCGCGGACGACAGCGCTGGCGCGAACGACGTGAGGCGCGACGCCGGCGAACGCAAGGTGCCCACCATCCGGCGGACGGCGGCTGACCGTCGACCGCCGCTCAGGTGGCTGGTGGTGTGACCTGCAGCTCCTGCATCAGCTCACGGACGCGGCGCTCGATGTCGTCGCGGATCGGACGGACCGCCTCGACGCCCTTGCCGGCCGGGTCCTCCAGCTCCCAGTCGACGTAGCGCTTACCGGGCAGCACCGGACACGTGTCGCCACAACCCATCGTCACGACCACGTCGGTGGCCTCGAGATCCGTGTCCGACCACCGTCGTGGTTGCGTTCCCGCGATGTCGATACCCCGCTCGGCCATCGCCTCGACGGCTGCCGGGTTGACGGCGTCCGCCGGCTCCGACCCGCCGGAGAGGACCCGGACCCGATCCCCGCCGAGGTGGCGGAGGAACCCGGCGGCCATCTGGGACCGACCGGCGTTGTGCACGCACAGGAACAACACGGTCGGGGTGGCGGACATCAGCGACCTCCTTCTCCCCGACAGTGAACCCCATGCCGCACCCCGGCGGGTCCACGCGGGATGAACCCAGGTGGTCGCGGAGGTGGCCGCGACGGTGAGTACGTCCGGGACCGGCGATGACCACGGCCGCATCGCCCCCTTCGCGCGGTACGGTGTCTGGTCGCCGGACGGAGGGACCACCGATGCACTTCCTCAACGGCCACCAGCCCCTGCACGACCTCACCTACGAGGACGCGTTCCTCGTCCCGAACCGCGCCGACGCGCCCTCCCGGCTGGACGTCGACCTGTCGACCCCGGACGGCACCGGGCTGACGATCCCGCTGGTCGCCGCGAACATGACGGCGGTCTCGGGACGACGCATGGCGGAGACCCTCGCGCGCCGGGGCGGGCTCGCGGTGATCCCCCAGGACATCCCGATCGACGTGGTCAGCACGGTGATCGCCGACGTCAAGCGACGCCACCCGATGTTCGAGACCCCGATCACCCTCGCTCCCGACGACACGGTCGGCCACGCGCTGAACCTGCTGCCCAAGCGCGCCCATCGGGCGGCGATCGTGCTCGAGGACGGGCGCCCCGTCGGGATCGTGACCCCCCGGGACCTGCGTGAACAGGACCGCTTCACCCAGATCGGGCGCGTCATGGCCAGCAAGGTGGAGACCCTGCCCGACACCGTCGATCCCCACACCGCGTTCGACCTGCTCGCCGAGGCCCGTCACCGCCTGGCCCCCGTCGTGGACGACCAGGGCCGGTTGGTCGGGCTGCTCACGCGGGTCGGCGCCCTGCGCTCCACGTTGTACGACCCGGCGCTCGACGCCGAAGGACGCCTGCGGATCGCCGCCGCGATCGGCGTCGGCGGGGACACCGCAGCGAAGGCCAAGCAACTGCTCGATGCCGAGGTGGACGTCCTCGTGGTCGACACCGCGCACGGTCACCAGGAGCGGATGCTCGATGCGGTGGAGGCCATCCGGGGCCTCGACCCACAGGTGCCGATCGTGGCCGGCAACGTGGTCACCCGCACCGGAGCTCGCGACCTGGTCTCGGCCGGCGCCGACATCGTCAAGGTCGGGGTCGGACCCGGCGCGATGTGCACGACGCGCATGATGACCGCCGTCGGGCGTCCGCAGCTGTCCGCCGTGATCGAGACCGTCGAGGCCACCCGGGAGCTCGGCGCCCACGTCTGGGCGGACGGCGGCATCCGCCACCCGCGCGACGTCGCTCTGGCGCTGGCCGCCGGTGCGTCCAACGTGATGATCGGCTCCTGGTTCGCCGGCACCCACGAGTCCCCTGGGGACGTCGAGCACGACGCCGACGGCCGTGCCTTCAAGCTGTCGTTCGGGATGGCCTCCGCGCGGGCGGTGCAACGGCGCACGGAGCACGAGGATGCCTTCGCCCGGGCCCGCAAGGCGCTGTTCGAGGAGGGCATCTCCTCCAGCCGCCGCTACCTCGATCCGCAACGTCCCGGCATCGAGGACCTGATCGACGTGATCACGGCTGGGGTCCGCAGCGCCTTCACCTACGCGGGCGCGACCACCCTCGACGACTTCGCCGAGCGTGCGGTGATCGGGCTCCAGGGCCGCGCCGGTTACGAGGAGGGCCGCCCCCTCCCCGAGGGTTGGTGACACCCGACTGCGTCGGTAGCGCCGAGCTAGTGGTCGGTGACGACCAGCCCGTGTCCCAGCCCGCGCCCGCCCCGCGAGGGGATGGCGCTCACGCGAAGATCGCCTCGACCCGCGCCTTGACGTCCGGCGTCAGCTTGGCCAGCGCGTCCAGGGCGCCCATGTTGTCGTGGACCTGCTCGACGCGCGATGCCCCCGTGATCACCGACGAGACGTCGGGGTTCATGACGCACCAGGCGATCGACAGCTGGGCGAGGGTGACGCCGAGCTCGTCCGCGACCGTCTTCAGCTCCCGGACCTTCTCGTTGGCCCGCTGGTCGGTGAGGCGCTTGCGCAACCAGTCGTAGCCCTCGAGCGCGCCACGGCTGTCCTCCGGCACGCCGTCGAGGTACTTGCCGGTCAGCAGGCCGGAGTCCAGCGGCGAGAAGATCGTCGTGCCGAGCCCGATGTCCTCGTACAGGCGGGCGTACTCCTCCTCGACCCGATCGCGATGGAACAGGTTGTACTTCGGCTGCTCGACCACGGGCTTGTGCCACCCGTTGCGGTCCGCGATGTGCCACGCGGCGCGGATCTCGTCCGCGGTCCACTCCGAGGTGCCCCAGTACAGCGCCTTCCCGCGATCGATCACGTCCGAGAGGGCCCGCACCGTCTCCTCGATCGGCGTGTCCGGGTCGGCACGGTGGCAGTAGACGAGGTCGAGGTGGTCGAGGCCGAACCTCTCCAGCGAGGCGTCGACCGCCTCGAGGAGGTACTTGCGGTTGAGGGTGTTGCGGCTGTTCGGGCCGGGGTGCAGTCCCCAGAAGAACTTGCTGGAGACGAGGTAGCTGTGTCGGGGCCAGCCGAGCTTGCGGATCGCCTCACCCATGATCCGCTCGGACCCGCCGCCGGCGTAGGCCTCCGCGTTGTCGAAGAAGTTCACCCCCGCGTCGTAGGCGGCAGCCATGCAGTCGGCAGCCCGATCGACGTCGACCTGGGTGTCGAAGGTCACCCAGGACCCGAAGCTCAGCACGCTGACCTTGATCCCGGACCGGCCGAGCCGGCGGTACTCCATCTGCTGGGGCATGCTCGCATCCTTCAGTCGGCACTCGTCACGGCAGACCCGCCCCGGTCCGGGGTCCTCGGAAGCCGGCCGCGTGGCGGATCGGCCGTCGTATCGGCCGTCGTATCGGCCGTCGTGATGGTCTGCACGTCGAGCCTAACCCCCGACACCGCCCCCCGGTGAGCGCGGGCGGCGCCACCACCTCGAGGCGGCCAGCGAGCTCCAGGGATGGTTCACTGCGCGGTGCGCACCATCGGCCCGGCTCACCCCCGACCCACCAGACCCACCAGTGGTCCGAAGGCAGGGCACCGGTGGCAGGTCGAGGAGAGCCGGGACCGTGGCGGACCTGCTCGGGCCTTGCCATGGCCCGCAGGCGGACGCTTGCGTCGCCCGGCCACTGGAGGACAACGCGATGCCCCAGACGATCCACCCACGGGTGCCCGGCTCCCGTCGTGCGGTCCCCCGGAACCTCACCGACGCGCAACGGACCCGCCTCCGGGAGCTGCTCGAGGACCCGGACACCTGGGTCCTGCGGCCCGGGTGGGCCCCGTACCTGATCGACGGCGACGAGGGCCCCCTGGTCGACACCGACGAGCTCTCCGCGGACCACCGCGCCGCAGCCATCGCGTGGCTGCGCCAGCAACGACATGCGCTGCACCGCGAGCTCGAGGGGGACCCGGTCGCACCCGAGGGGTGGCTGGAGTCGCTCCCGCTCTACCAGCGGTTGACGCGGACATGATGCGGCGAGCTCCGCGACACCCCGCCCGACCGCTGCTGGCGACCCTGCTCGCCGCCCTGGTGGTGGCCGCCTGCGCGACCGACGCGGACACCGAGCCTCCGGCTGAGCCGTCCGAGACCGCCGAGGCGCCGGACGAGGCCACCGCCGAAGCGCCTCCCGCCGAGCCGGCGGGCGCCGAGGCGGCGGAGGACGAGGCCGACGAGGGACCCGAGGAGCCTGAGCCCGAGCCCCTGGACCCCCTCATCGGCTTGGAGGTCGAGGTGGTCGCCGAGGACCTCTCCCAACCCCTCGGCGTCGCCACGGCCGCCGGCGACCAGCGGTTGTTCGTCGTGCAGCGCGGCGGGCAGGTGCGGATCGTCGAGCCCGACGGCACCGTCGCGGACGAGCCGTTCCTGGACGTCGGCGATCGGATCACCTCGGGCAGCATCGAGCAGGGCCTGCTCGGGTTCGTCTTCCACCCCGACCACCCCGCGGATCCCCGCGTGTTCGCCTACTACTCGGTCCCGAGCAACGACACCCGACTGGTCAGCTACGAGGTGGCCGACGACGGGCAGCGCGTCGACCTCGACACCGAGGTGGAGCTCCTCGTCGTCGATCGCCACCCGGAACGGGTCCGCCACAACGGTGGCCAGCTGCTCTTCGGACCCGACGGGCACCTGTGGGCGGCGATCGGTGACGGAGCGCAGGCCTCGGTCAACGGCCAGGATCCCGACACCCTGCCGGGAACGATCCTCCGCATCGACGTCGATGGCGGCGACCCGTACGCGATCCCTGCCGACAACCCCTTCGTCGACGGCGGCGGCGCGCCGGAGGTCTACCACTACGGCCTGCGCAACCCCTGGCGGTTCACGATCGACGAGGTCGAGGGCCTCGTCTACATCGCCGACGTCGGCCAGGAGACCGTCGAGGAGATCAACATCGTCCCCGTCGACGAGGGCGGCCACAACTTCGGCTGGCCGGTGTTCGAGGGCACGCTCGAGTTCTACGGTGGCGAACCGCACAGCCCGGTCACCGACCCGGTCCGTGAGGTGTTCCACGAGGACGGCCACTGCTCGATCACCGGGGGCTACGTCTACCGCGGCGAGGCGATCCCGGAACTCGACGGCCACTACTTCCACGGCGACTGGTGCCGGGGACTGATGGAGAGCTTCCGCTACGAGGACGGCGAGGTGCTCGACATCGTCGACTGGACCGAGGAGCTGGACGTGGAGATGCCCTCCAGCTTCGGTCTGGACAGCGACGGCGAGCTCCTGGTCGTCGACTGGGGGGCCTCTGCCCTGCTCCGGATCGTCCCCGTACGTTGAGCTGACCCCACCGGTCAGGGCCCGTCGACCGCGGCGACGAGACGGTGCATCGCAGCGATCCAGCGGTCGGGGTCCGCTGCCTTCTTGCGGTAGTGGTCGGCCACCTCGGCGTGGGGCAGGATCAGGAACCGTTCCTCCGCCATCCCCTCCACGACGCTCTGCGCCACGTCCTCCGGCTCGAGCACCTCGGCGGCGCTGCGCACGATGCGGCTGGACAGGGTCGAGCCGGTGCCGTCACCGTCGAGCAGCGCCGTGGCGACGCCCTGCGGGCACAGCGCGCTGACCCGCACACCCTGGTCCCCGTAGGTCACCGCCAGCCACTCCGCGAAGGCGACCGCGGCGTGCTTGGTGACCGAGTACGGAGCGTCGCCCACCATCGTGAGCAGCCCCGCTGCCGAACAGGTCGCCAGCACGTAGCCGCTCCCCCGCTCGAGCATCCCGGGGATCGCGGCCTCGGCGGCATGGACGTGCCCGAGCACGTTGACCTCCCACGACCGTTCCCAGGCGGTGGGATCGGCGTCGAGGCCCTGCCCGGTGCCGATACCCGCGTTCGAGCACAGCACGTCCAGGCGCCCGAAGCGCTCCTCGGTCGCGGACACCATCGCCCTCACCGCGCCACGATCGGCGACGTCGACGTTGCGTCCGACGCTGGGCGTCCCCGCCGCGGTCAGCTCCTCCGCCAGGGCCTCGACCGCGGGGCCGTCGAGGTCGGCGAGCAGCAACCCCGTTGCACCCTCACCGGCGAACCGCCGCGCCATCGCCGCGCCGATGCCGTGCCCGGCACCGGTGATCACCGCCACCTTGTCGACCAGCTCCATACGCCACGACCTCCCCGGTCTCGGGAGCGTCACGTTAGGGGGAACAGCACCGCCATCACCCACCCGAGGAGGACCGCCCCTGCCGCAGCCGGCCCCCACAGCTGGCCGGTGGCCCGCACCCAGGGAGCGGTCACCGCTGCGACGAGCGCGAGCAGGGGTGGCAGCAGCGGCAGCAGGAGCAGCACGAACCCGAGCCCCGGCACGAGGACGGCCGCCACCGCGACCCCCACGAGCAACGACACCGAGCACAGCGCCCACCAACCGACCGCCTGCCAGCCGCGGCGGCTCCGGAAGCCTGCGACGAACACGATCAGCCACGGCAGCGTCAGGACAGCGAAGGGCAGCACGTACAGGGCACGTGCCGTGGACGGCAGCAACGGCAGCCACACCCACGGCGCCAGGGCCCCGAAGGCCAGGAGCAGCACCGCCAGCAGGAGCACCCCGCTGGCGAGCTCCCACGCTCCCGGGCGGGCCGCACGCAAACCGATCCCCCACCAGATCCCGCCGGCGATGGCGAACCATGCCGCCAGGACCGGCCCGACCAGCATCCCGCCCAGCTCCGTGAGCGGGAGGACGACGGCGACCGCCGCCAGGATCACCGGCCCGGTGAGGGCACCCACCGCCATGCCGAGGTACCGACGCCGCTCCGCCACGTCGCCGCCCCGTCGGGCCACGCGGTGCGTGCGCACACCACCTCCACGCACACCACCACGGTCAGGCGCGCCACCGAACGCCCCGACCAGCGAGGGGGCCGCTCCGCGCCAGGCGACCACGGTGCCCAGCAGCGCGGCCAGCCACCAGCCGATCACCCACACGGGTCGCGACGGTCGGGGCTCCCGATCGACGACCGCATCGAGCCAGCGCGCCGCGGCGGCATGGGCCCTCGGGCTGAACAGGATCGTGACGTGCTCGACGCCGGGGATCACCTCGAGGTCGCGGGCACGGCCGTCCTCCCCCGGCACCCCTCCAGCCCCACCCGCACGGTCCAGCAGGTCCTCGGCGTTGGCGACGAACCGGCCCTCGAGCGCTCCCGCCAGCAGCTTGAGATCGGGTGGGAGCTCGGGCGTGACGTCCGCATCGGTCGGCGAGACGGCGACGACCCCGGCGACACGGTCCGGTCGCTCGATGGCGGCCCGCATCACCGCTCCGGAGCCCATCGAGTGGCCGAGCAGCACCACCTCGTCGTCGCTGACCCCGTACCCGTCGACGAGCAGGTCGCGGGCCCGCAACACGTCCGCGACGAGCACGTCCCCGTCCCCGTCGAGCGGAGCGGGGTTGCCCCCGTGGCCAGCGAGGTCCGGCAGGGCGACGACGTACCCGTGGTGCGCGAGCGCGAGCCCGAAGCTGCGCATGAGCTGGCGTGACCCGGCGAACCCGTGGGCGACGACCACGCCAGGTGGGTGCGGATCGGCGGGGACCATCACCGTGACCGGGACGTCGTCCACCCGGACCGTCTCGATCCCGATGCCGTCCGCGGCGGCCGCGATCCGCCACACCGCGACGACCAGCACCACGAGGCCCGCCGCGACCACCGACCACCGCACGGATGGCGAGGCAGCCGACGGCCCGGTCACGCCGTGGTCACCCCCGGAGTGGCCCTCGCAGGGTCGTTCTGCTCGGCGGCGAGCTGCTCGAGGGCCTCCCTGAGCCCGGCGGGCGCGCTCGTCGGCCGACCGTCGAGGTCGGTCATCGCGGCGCGGACGTCGTTGGTGGCGATGACCTCGTCGCCACGCAGCATCTGCTGATGCCACGTCGACGACACCCGCCGCAGGTCCCGGATCGCGCTGGTGATCGTGACCTCGTCCCCGGCGTAGGCCGGGGCCAGGAACCGCACCCGCACCTCGACGACGACGATGTGGTGGCCGAGCTCGGCGAGACGTGGCAGTCCGAACCCGATCCGGTCGAGCAGCTCCACGCGTGCCTGCTCGAAGTAGTTGAGGTAGACCCCGTGGTTGAGGTGCCCGTAGGGGTCGAGCTCATGGAAGCGCACCCGCATCGTCGTCACGTCGTCCCACCGTCTGCGTCATCGGCCGCGACGAGGCTAGAGCAGGACGTCCTCGACCCGCGCATCCCGCGATCGGCGCACCTACCGTCGATGGGACGATCGAACGTGATGCCCACGTAGCATGGGTCGGAACCCGTCGAGGAGGGGTCATGTTCCGCACGGAGGCGGAGGCGGCCAGCGAGTCAGCACGGCGGGAGGTGCAGGGACGACGCCTGCACGAGCTGATCCAGCTCCTGGCAGGGTCGAGGAACGCGTTCTGGCGGGACCGCCTCGAGGGCATCGACGCGGCCGAGGTGCGCTCGGTCGACGACCTGCGTTCGTTGCCGTTCACGTGGAAGACCGACCTGCGCGACAACTACCCGTGGGGGATGCTCGCGGTCCCGCGATCCCTCGCCGTTCGTGCCCACGCGTCGTCGGGGACCAGCGGGAAGCCGACGATCGTCGCCTACACCAGCCACGACGTCGGCGTCTTCTCCGAGGTGGTCGCGCGATCGCTGGTGTGCGCCGGCGCTCGGTCCGACGACGTGCTCCACGTGGCGTACGGCTACGGGCTATTCACCGGTGGGCTCGGGCTGCACTACGGCGGCGAACGGTTGGGCGCCACCGTCATCCCGGCCTCAGGGGGCAACACCGACCTCCAACTGCAGCTGCTGACCGACCTCGGCGCCGACGGCCTGGCCTGCACACCTTCGTTCGCGATGCTGCTGGCCGAGAAGGCCCAGGCCGAGGGCATCACCGGCCTCAAGGTCCGCTACCTCGTCTGCGGGGCGGAGCCGTGGTCGGAGGGCTTCCGGACCAAGCTCGAGGCGGCCTGGAGCGAGCTCACCGGCCACACCGTGATCGCACGCGACATCTACGGACTGTCGGAGGTCATCGGCCCCGGCGTGGCGATGGAGTGCGCCGAGTCCCCGGGGAGCCTGCACGTCTTCGACGACCACTTCCTGCCGGAGGTGCTCGATCCCGAGACCGGCAACCGGGTCCTCGACGGCGAGCGGGGCGAGCTGGCCCTGACGACGGTCACCAAGGAGGCGCTGCCGGTCATCCGCTACCGCACGGGTGACGTGACCTCGCTCGCCCGCGGGACCTGTGCATGCGGACGAACCCACCCGCGTATCGCCCGGATCGAGGGTCGTACCGACGACATGCTGATCATCCGTGGCGTGAACGTCTTCCCACGGGAGATCGAGTCGGTGCTGCTGGAGGAGGAGGCACTCAACGGCGCGTACGCGATCGTCGTCGACCGCCGCGAGACGATGGCACGCCTCGACATCCGTGCCGAGGTCGCCGGCGCGTCGGTGCCGGAGGGGCTCGACCAGCGGTTGCAGCGCACGCTGGCCAGCCGACTGCGGGTCAGCCCCTCGGTGACCCTCCACCCCGAGGGCACGCTGCCACGGACGGCGGTCGGCAAGGTCAAGCGCGTCTACGAGCGGGTGGACGACACCGATCCCCTCGGGCTCGACGACCCGCCGACCACGTGACCCCGGAGGTGATCGACCGTGCGCGCCTGGGTGGTACGTCAGCCACGACCGATCGCCGACCGGCCGCTCGAGGCGGTCGAGCTGCCGGACCCCGAACCGGGCCCGGGTGAGGTCCGGATCATCGTCCGCACGTGCGGGGTGTGCCGCACGGATCTGCACGTCGCCGAGGGCGACGTCGCCCCGCAGCGGCCAGCGATCGTCCCGGGTCACGAGGTCGTGGGCGAGGTCGACCGCCTCGGTCCCGACACCGACCGGTTCGCGGTGGGCGAGCGCATCGGGATCGCCTGGCTGCGGTCGACCTGCGGCACCTGTCGGCCCTGTCGCCACGGCGCCGAGAACCTCTGCGAGGCGCCACGGTTCACCGGCTGGACCGACGACGGTGGCTACGCGCAGCTGGCGGTGGTCCCCGAGGCGTACGCCTACCGGCTGCCCGACGGCATCGACGACGAGCACGCCGCCCCGCTGCTGTGCGCCGGCATCATCGGCTACCGCGCGCTCCTGCGGTCCGGGTTCCGCCCTGGCGGCCGGTTGGGTATCTGGGGCTTCGGCGGGTCCGCGCACCTCGCTGCTCAGGTCGCACTCGCCATGGGCGCAGAGCTGCACGTCGTGACCCGCAGCCCAGCGGGACAGGAGCTCGCGGAGGCCTTGGGCGCCACCTGGGTCGGGGGTGCGGGCGAGGTCCCACCCGCTCCCCTCGACGCGGCGATCTCGTTCGCACCGGCAGGCGAGGTGGTGCCCGACGCCCTCAGCAGCCTCGCTCCGGGCAGCGCGCTCGCCGTGGCGGGGATCCACGTCTCGGACCTGCCCCCGCTGGAGTACCAGCGCCACCTCTTCCACGAACGCGACCTGCGCTCGGTGACCGCGAACACCCGAGCCGACGGTGAGGCGTTCCTCGCCATCGCTCACCGGCTCGGCATCTCGGCCACGACGACCCCCTACCGTTTCGAGGCTGCTGACCAAGCGCTGGCGGACCTCGCCGACGGCCGGTTCGCGGGCGCCGCCGTCCTCCAGGTGTCCGAACGCGCGGCCACGTGAGTCGAGGTGGCGACGCCACCTGGAGCGCACGGACCGCCGACGTCAGGACGATCGACGTGGACGGATGATCACGATCGGGCACAGCGCATGCGTCGCGCACTGGTGGCTCACCGACCCCAGCAGCATCTCCGAGACGCTGCCACGACCGTGTGAGCCGACGACCAACATGTCCGCGCCGTCGGATCGCTCGACGAGCACCCGCGCCGGGTCCCGGTCCTCGACGATCACCGACTCGATCTCCACGTCGTCGCGCCGAACCAGTTGGTCGACCATGCCATCGACCAGTCCTTGGGGGTGTGGTTCGTCCAGGTCCTCGCTCGCCATCACACGCCCGCCTGGGTCAGGGTCTCGCTCGGCCGGGGGGCTCTGCTGGGAACCGTAGAGCCGCCACGATGGGGTGTTCTGGAAGACGTACACCGTCTCGACCCGCGCCCCGCGGTGGCGAGCTTCCTCGACCGCCCACCGCAGCGCCGCCATCGACTCTCTGGACCCGTCGACCCCGACCACGATCCTGCCCACGACGACCACCTCCCGGCCACGATCGGCGCACACCCACACCGCGAGCGTGCGCCTCCACCTCCGGTTCCGGCCAGGGCCGATGGACCTTCCCGCGCGGACCTGCACCCCGCGTGGGCGCCAGGTGGATGCGCGTCCGTCAGCGGTGCCGCTCCTGCAGGGTCAGCCAGCCACGTTCGGTGAGCGTGTCGAGGTCGTGGACGGCGACGCCGACCTCGGAGACGGTCACCAGCCGGTCCCCGATCACCGCGGAGCGCACGATGCGGGTCTCGTACTGGTACTGCCAGAGCCGGTCCTCCCGCTCGTAGGGGTGCTCGCCGTCCAAGCGTTCGAACACGTCCTCGAGGCCGAGGTCGCGGAGGTAGGGCCCGACGTGGGACACCAGCGCCTTCTCGGTGATGCCCTCCGCTCGGGCAGCGGTGAACGTCAGCACCCCGCTGGCGGGTGCGAGGTCCGTGGGTTCCTCGTCGGTCCAGTCGAACCAGCGCTGGAAGGGCACGACGGTCAACCCGG
Source organism: uncultured Actinomycetota bacterium (assembly GCA_964451855.1). GTDB lineage: Bacteria > Actinomycetota > Nitriliruptoria > Nitriliruptorales > Nitriliruptoraceae > CSSed11-175R1. Next base: position 16,610 of record CAYVJT010000005.1, on the reverse strand, counting down.
TCGCCGGCCAGTGCAGGAAGGCGTGGTGGTCGTGCTCCACGTCGCTGTAGCTGTCCATCAGATCCACCTGGTCGAGCACGGCGGGCGCAGCGGGATCGGCGACGTCGAACAGCGACAGCTGCAGGCCCTTGGTGCGCCCCAGGTGGTCGGCGTCCTGGCCGACACCGAGCAGCAGGTCGTCGCCCATCGGGTGCAGGTAGGCGGAGTAGCCCATGATCTTCAGCTCGCCCACGACCTGTGGGTCGGTGGGGTCGCGCAGATCCAACGTGTACAGCGGATCGGTCTGGCGGAAGGTGACCACGTAGCCCACCTCACCCATGAACCGCACGGCGAAGATCGTCTCCGTCACGCCGAGGCCGGCGACCTGGCCGACGACGGCGAGCTCGCCCTCCCCGAGCGCGAGCACGGTCACGATGCTCTCCGAGAGCGAACGACCTCCGCCCCAGGGGTCGCCGACGGTCGAGGCGACCCGCAGGTGGTCGTCGTGCTCGGACATCGCCCACTGGCTCAGCAGCGTGCCCGGAACCTCACCCGAGCCGAGGTAGTCCGCGGAGCGCGGATCGACGATGTCGAAGGCGTGCAGCTCGGTGGTCACCTCCTGCATGCGCCGGTCCCATCGCCGTGCGGAGAGCTCCTCCCAGTCGACCCACCGGGTCGTCGCCACGTACAGGCGGTCGGTCGAGGCGTAGACCGTGTCACCGGCGGCGAGGATGCCGGTCGCCTCCCGGCCAGGCACGAGCGAGCCCCCATCGAGGTCGACGGTCAGCACCGACAGCACCCCGAGCCCTGAGAACGTCTCCGGACGGGCGAGGCGGTTGCAGGCGAGCAGGGTGCCCTCGTCGCTCCCACCGTCGGCGGTCTGGTGGACGTAGTACGGCAACCAGTCCTCGACCTGCGAGGCCTTGATCACCTCGCGGTTGGCCTCCAACGCAGCGCGCTCGGCCCGCAGGCCCCCGGCCTGCGGGTACTGCCACGGCAGGTTGATGCCTGCCTCGGTACGCACCACGACGCGCACGACACCCTCGACCATCCGGGAGCTCACGGCCCAGCCGTCGAGCGTCAACCGTTCCCGCACGACCGGGTCGGACGGGTCGCTGACGTCGATCGCTGTGAGGGTGGTGCCACCGCCCCAGGGGTAGGGCATCGGGTAGGGCATCGCGATGTCGTCGGAGCGGGCCTCTCCGGCGAAGGGGATGATCGAGCTGGACGAAGCGGTCACCAGGAGCTGGTCGCCGTGCAGCATCAGTTGCGCATCCCAGGCGTCACCGAGCGACAGGGTCGCGAGCGACCTCGGCTCATCCCCGGAGACGTCGATCACCTCCAGGGCTCCACGGTTCACCAGGTACATCGTGCGCCCGTCGGTCTTGAGCCGATCGGGTTCGTCGACACCACCTTCCTGGATGTTCGTGCCCGAGAAGTCCTCACCCTCAACGGGCGCACCCGGAGCATCTCCGGGGGCGATGTCGGCGGCCGCGGCGTCGGCGTCATCCTCCTCGACCTCGAGCCCCATCCCGCGCCACCCGCCGCCGCCGAGCCCGTAGGGGGTGACCACCTCGAGGGCATGGCCCGTGATGTGGTCGAGGAGCTCGTCGCAGGCATCGAAGGTCTGGAGCGCGCCAGTGAGCACCAGCCCGTCAGGCAGCGTGAACGCCGAGGTGGTGCGCGGCCCGTCGGGCCGCACCTCGTCGGGCTCGCCGCCGGTGCAGGCACCGACGATCAGCGCCAGGACGATGAGCAGCGCGGGTGCGCTCCGGTGCCTCACGGTGGTGCTCGGACGTCGTCGCGGAACCCTGCGTCGTCGGCGGATCATGATCGCGTCCTCGCACTCGTCTACCTGTCAGACGCCAGCGGGTCCGTTCGGTTCCCTGCCCTGGCCTCCACCGAGACGAGCGCCGGTATCCGCGGCCCGGCCCGATGCTCTCGACACCGATGCGATCGACACCGATGCACGACCTCCGGGTCCTCGTCCACCTCCATCAGACCCCTCCCGCGGGCATCCGACGAGAGGCGAGATCCCTCATCGCGGTCGGCGGCCTAACCTCGGCCTCCCCGCCCGATCTGCCCGCCCCGAGGAACCTCGTGCGCAACCAGGTCCAGCTCATCACCTACGTCGATCGGCTCGCCGGCGACCTCGCCGGGCTCCGAACGCTGCTCACCGGTCCCCTGAAGGGCGCCTTCGGCGGCGTCCACACCCTGCCCTTCTTCGACCCGATCGACGGGGCGGATGCGGGGTTCGACCCCATCGACCACCGCGAGGTCGATCCGCGGCTCGGGTCCTGGCAGGACGTCGAGGAGCTCGGTGAGGTCGTCCCCGTCATGGCCGATCTGATCGTCAACCACGTCTCCGCACGCTCGCCGCAGTTCCAGGACGTCCTGGCCCGCGGCGACGCGTCACCGCACGCACCGATGTTCCTCACCTTCGACAAGGTCTTCCCCGACGGTGCGACCGAGACCGCGCTCTTGACGATCTACCGGCCCCGCCCCGGACTCCCTCTGACCCCCGTCCAGCACGCCGACCGTACCCGCCGGCTGATGTGGACCACCTTCACGTCGGACCAGATCGACGTGGACGTCCACGCTACCGAGACCTGCCGCTACCTCGACGCGATCCTCGATCGGTTCGCCGCACACGGGATCTCGATGGTCCGCCTGGACGCGGTCGGCTACGCGGTCAAGACCCCAGGGACCTCGTCGTTCATGACCCCGGAGACCTTCGCCTTCATCGACGGGCTCGCCGCCCGGGCGCACGAACGCGGCATCGAGGTGCTGGTGGAGGTGCACGCGTACTGGCGCAAGCAGGTCGAGATCGCCGCGAACGTCGACTGGGTCTACGACTTCGCCCTCCCGCCCCTCGTCCTGCACGGGCTCTACACCGGATCCGCCGCCCGGCTGCGCCGCTGGTGCGCGATCCGTCCGCGCAACGCGGTGACGGTGTTGGACACCCACGACGGCATCGGCGTGATCGACGTCGGTCCGGGGTCGTCCGACGTGAACGGCCTCGGGCTGCTCGATGCCGACGAGCTCGACGAGCTGGTGGAGGGCATCCACGAGCACAGCCAGGGGGCGAGCCGCCTGGCCACCGGCGCAGCCGCCTCCAACGTCGATCTGTACCAGGTCAACTGCACCTTCTTCGACGCGCTCGGTGCCGACGAGCACGCCTACCTCATGGCCCGTCTGATCCAGCTGTGGCTGCCTGGCATCCCGCAGATCTACTACGTCGGGCTGCTGGCGGGCCACAACGACCTCGAACTGCTCCAGCGTTCCGGCGTCGGCCGCGACATCAACCGCCACCACTACACCCCGGACGAGGTCGACAAGGCCCTCGCACGCCCCGTGGTCCAACAGCTCCTCGCGTCGCTGCGGCTGCGCAACACCCATCCCGCCTTCGACGGCGACTGGGAGCTGCTCGACGGCGAAGAGCACGAGCTCGCGATGCGCTGGACCCTCGACGACGAGGTGGCCGCGCTGCACGTCGACCTCGCCACCCGCACCTTCCAGCTGTCGGTGACCCGGGACGGCGAGCTGACCACGATCGAGACGTCCTCGGAGCTCGCCGGGATCGCATGAGCTTGACGGCTCGTCACTCCGCCCTCGTCACTCCGCCCTCGTCACCCCACCCCCCGTCACCCCACCCCCAGGAGCACCTCGCGGTCGATACCGATCAACGTCGTGTCGACCTGCACGAGGATGACCTCGCGGTGCATGCCCTGGATGGACGATGTGCCGGACCGCTCCGCGACGAAGCGGCCACCCGGGCCGACCACGGCCGGGCCGCCCCGCCCGTGGATGGTCGCGATCGGTCCGTGCCAGCTGACGTGGTCGGCGCCCGTCACCTCGGGCGGTGCCGCGAAGGTCTCCAGGGTCGCACCGTCGTCGACCGCGAGGATGCGGACCGGCTGCGTCGCGGGATCCCGTGGCACCAGGACGATCGAGCCGCCGTCGATCCCGGGGTGCAGCCGCCAGCAGCAGGCTCCGACGTCGGCATCCCACTGCCGTAGCCACCGTGTGCCACCGGCGGCATCCAGGACGCGCAGCTCGTAGGTGTCGTCGATGAGCCGCAGGATCGCCACCCCGTCGTGCTCGGGTCGCGGCACGCCGAAGGGGGCAGCAGGGTCGCTCTGCAACGCCAGCATCCAGGCGACGTCCTCGATCCGTTCCGGGTCGGCATCCGGCTGGGTGAGGTCGACCAGGACCATCGGCGCAGGAGCACCGTCCCCGGCTGGGCCCGGTCCGCGTAGCCTCGGATCGCTGAGCAGCAGGTTGCCCACCAGGAGGGCAGGTCGCGGCGATCCGGGGAGGCCATCGAGCTCGAGGATCGTCTCGCCGGTGTCGAGCGAGGCGACCACGATGGTCTCCTCACCGGGGATCACGACGCGGCCATCGGCGACCTGCAGACCCCACGGCCGGACGCTCGATCCGAGCCCCTCGCGTTCCCACGCTCGCGCGCCGGTCGCGACATCGATCGCGCTGATCGATCCGTCGTCCTGCCCCTCGACGAACACGTGCTGTTCGGCGTAGCCGAGCAGCCGCTGCTCCTCGACCCGCCACAGCACCTCACCGGTCGCCGGATCGAGCCTGACCAGATCGAGCGTCGGTCCACCGCCGTCCGTCGCTCCCGGCTGGGGAGGAGGTCGGTCAGCACGGTGGGTGGCGACGATCAGGCCGTGCCCGACCCCGGTGGGGCCAGGAGATCCCGCAACCGACCCGCTGATCCACCGCAGCTCGCCGTCGTCGGCGCCGTAGGCCGCCAGGCCGTCGGCGGTCGCCACCAGCACGAGGTCGTCGTGCGACCAGGCGCTACCGAGCCCCCACACCGTGGTGCCACCGCCCCCGGACATCCTGAAGGTCACCAGCTCCACGTCCCGTTGCCACCGCACCTCGCCGCTCCTGGTCGCGATGACGGTCACCGTCGCCGAGCCCACGTGTCGCCCGTCGGCCTCCTCGCCCTCCGTCTCGTCCTCCGTCACGGTCGGTGGGGCTCCGACCGGGAGCCCCTCCCGGGTCGTGTGGACGACGAAGCCCTCGCCCGGCCACGTCATGCCCTCGTCGGGCAGCTCCACCCGCCACCGTTCGCAGCCCTCGGGGATGCACCCCACCTGGCCTGCGCGCCCGGTTCGGTCCGTGGTCGACGGCAGCTCCGAGGCTTCGGGGAGCTCGACGTCGCTGCCGCCTTCGGTGACCGGCCGGTCCTCCAGCAGGCCCGTGGTGTTGCCGACCGCGAACGCGGCCCCGCCGATCGCGACCACCGCGATGACGACGAGCCACCAGCGCCGAGTGCCGACACCCGCTGCCGACGGGTCGGTCGCTGCCAGGTCCGACCCAGCATCGGGCGACGCCCCGTCATCCGCCGCCAGGACGGCGCCGCAGCGGCCACAGAACCGGGCGTCACGGCCCGGCCAGGCCGTCCCGCACTCCTGGCAGACGGCCGTTCGGAACCCCCGGCGTGCACGCATCCCGTCCACCGTACGCGGTCGCGGGCCGAGCCGCCGGTCGCACGCCGTGGCGCGTCCGCCTCAGGCTCGGGGTCCCAGCACGTGGAAGGCGATGGCGGCGGCCGTCGCGACGTTCAGCGAGTCGACGCCGTCCCGCATCGGGATGCGTGCACGGACGTCGGCGCCCTCCAGTGCCGCCTCGGACAGGCCCGGCCCCTCCGCTCCGAGCAGCAGCGCGACCCGCTCGCCGGCAGCCACCTCGACGTCCCTGAGATCGTCAGCGGCGGGGTCCGGGGTGAGCGCGACCGTCCGGAACCCCGCGGCATGGAGGTCCGGCAGGGCGACGTCGAGGTGGTCGATGCTCGCGTGGGGGACGTGGAGGACGTGCCCCATCGACACGCGGACGCTGCGGCGGTAGAGCGGGTCGGCGCACCCCGCACCGAGCAGGACGCCGTCCACACCCAGCCCACGGGCGGAGCGGAACAAGGTGCCGAGGTTCTCGTGATCGTTGAGCCCCTCGAGCACCGCGACCATCCGCGCAGCCGCCAGCACCTCGCCGGGCTGACGAGGGGGCAGGCGTCCGCCGCAGGCGATCACGCCCTGGTGGAGCTTGAAGCGCACGATGTCGTGGAGGAGCTCCTGGGTCACGACGTAGACCGGCGCGTCGAACCGCGGGAGGAGCTCGGCGACCCGGTCGATGCGGTCGTCGGCCAGCAGCATGGAGCGCACCGGGTAGGCCGAGTCGACCAGCTCGCGGACGGGGTTGGGTCCCTCGGCGATCAGCACGCCACGCTCCCGCTCGTAGCGCTTGCGCAGCTCCGCGTCGGTCAGGGCGACGTAGTCCGCCAGGCGCGGATCAGCGGGATCGTCGATCGTGATGAGCTCAGCCATGCGCGGGAGTCTGCC
>CAYVJT010000005.1:8195-10172 GCA_964451855.1 uncultured Actinomycetota bacterium | reverse complement strand
GGGTTGGGTGAGGCCGCCACGATCGCGCTGGCCTGCCGCAACGCCCACGTCGTGCTCGCGACACGGGACCGTGCGAAGACCCGGGCGCTCATCGACCACATCCGCACGCACCGACCGCAGGCGTCCCTCGAGCACCTCCCCCTCGACCTCGCCGACCTCACGAGCGTGCGCACGGCTGCCGAGACCTTCCTCGACCTGCATCCCGCCGTCGACCGGATCGTCGCCAACGCCGGGATCATGGCGCCACCGCTGCGTACCACGGCCGATGGCTTCGAGCTCCAGCTCGGGGTCAACCACCTCGGCCACTTCGCGCTGGTCGGGCACCTGCTGCCGGCCCTGCTCGCGGTGCGGGGCGGACGGGTCGTCACCGTCTCCTCGTCGCTGCACCGGCTCGGCCGCATCGACCCCACCGCGCTCCACGAGGTCCCCGATCCGTACGACCGGTGGCTCGCGTACGGACGCTCGAAGCTGGCGAACCTGCTGTACGTCGCGGAGCTGCAGCGTCGGCTGGAGGCTGCGGGTGCCACCGCGATCTCGGTGGGAGCGCACCCGGGCTACGCGAGCACCCACCTGCAGTTCGCCGGCGCCGCGATGCAGGGCGGGCTGAGCGGCCGGATCATGCAGGTCGCGCTGGGGCTCGGCAACGCGCTGGTCGCACAGCCCGCCAGCCAGGGGGTGCTCCCCCAGCTCTACGCCACCGCCGCCCCCGACGTCCCCGGCGGGTCGTACTGGGGACCCGACCTGCCAGGTGAGCAGTGGGGCTACCCGGCCCCGGCGTCACGCTCGAAGCACGCCGACGACCCGCAGCTCGCCCGTGCCCTGTGGGAGGCGTCCGAAGAGCTCGCCGGGGTCCGCTACGCCCTGCCGACGCCGGCCGCGCGCTGAACACCGCTTCCGCGGAGGCGCTCCCGCGGAGCGCCCGTCGTGCTCGTCGTCGCGTCAGCCGACGGGCGTGAGCCACCCGTGGCGATCCTCGTCCGCGCCCTGCTGGATCGCGACCAACGCGTCGCGCAGGCGCGTCGTGTTAGGCCCGACCTGGCCATCGCCGATCGTGATCTCAGCTCCCTCGTGGACCAGGGTGCCGACCCCGGCCAGCACCGCGGCGGTCCCAGCGAGCGCCGCCTCGCCGCGCCAGTTCACCAGCTCCTCGACGGCGATCTGGCGCTCCTCGACCTCGTAGCCGAGATCAGCGGCGAGGGTGAGCACCGAGTCGCGCGTGACGCCGTGGAGGAAGGAACTGTCCAGGGCACGGGTCACCACCCGATCATCGTCGACGAGCAGGAAGTTCGCGGCCCCCGTCTCCTGGACGGCGCCATCCGGCGCGAACAGCACCTGGTCCACGCCGTGCTCCGCGGCGGCACGCCGGGTCACCCCGAGGGCCATCACGTAGTTGGCACCGGCCTTGGCCTCGCCGAACTGCGGTGTGGTGCGGGGCAGGTCACCCTCCACCAGCAACCGAAGCGCACGACCCCCGCCGGCGAAGTAGTCACCGACCGGTGAGGCGACGACGACCAGCTGCGCGTGGCGGGACGGGGCGGCCGCGGCACCGATGTTGGCTTCCGTCCCGAAGAGCATCGGTCGCACGTACAACGCGCCCGGCGGTTCCGGGGTGACGTCGAGGTTGCCCGTGACCACCTGGCCGATCGCCTCCGCCAGCAGGTCCGTCGGCGGCTGCGGGAGCAGCAGCAGCTCGGCGGTGCGCCGCATCCGTTCGACGTGGCGCCGTGCACGGAACAGACGCACGACGCCGTCGTGCCCGCGGTGTGCCTTGAGCCCCTCGAAGCACGCGCTGCCGTAGTGCAGGACGTGCGCGAACGGGTGGAGGGAGAGCTCCGCCGTCGCGACGAGCTCGGGTGGTCCGAACACGCCGTCGGGGGCTGCGCTCACGACCATCCGTGGGGCCGGCACCGTCCCGAAGGGTGGCGGGGACGCACCCGCCCCTCCGGGCGTCGGCGCCCCCGTCGGCGCCCCCGTCGG
>CAYVJT010000005.1:0-8095 GCA_964451855.1 uncultured Actinomycetota bacterium | reverse complement strand
CGTCGGCGCCCCCGTCGGCGCCCCCGTCGGTGCGGACGTCGGTGCGGACGTCGTCGTGTGCGATGCGGCCACCAGGTCCTCCTCGTCCACCGGTGCGAACCTAGCGTGCTGCGGCGTCGTACCCTGCTCGATCAACCGCGTTCGGGAGGCACGGGATGGCGTTCGTCGAGGAACTCGCCGCAGCGCTCCCCGACGATGCCGTGATCACCGATCGCGACATCCTGGAGACCTACCGCTACGACCGCACCGACTGGCTCACCCCCGGGCAACCGGTGGCAGCCGCCTTCCCGCGCCGCACCGACGAGGTCGCCGCAGCCGTCAAGGTCGCCGCGAGCCACCAGGTCCCGATCGTCCCGCGCGGGGCCGGTAGCAGCCTCGCTGGCGCCTCCCAGGCGATCGACGGCTGCCTGATCCTCTGCCTCGAGCGGATGGACGACATCCTCGAGATCGATGAGGTCGACCAGACGGTGACGGTCGAGCCCGGGGTGCTCAACGCCGACATCTCGATCGCGACCGGACCCCATGGGCTGTGGTACCCCCCGGACCCGGCGAGCAAGACCTTCTGCTCCATCGGCGGCAACGTGGCCACCAACGCCGGCGGGCTGTGCTGCGTGAAGTACGGGGTGACGCGCGACTACGTCATGGGGTTGGAGGTCGTGCTCGCCGACGGCACCGTGATCGAGACGGGGCGACGGACGATCAAGGGGGTCGCCGGGCTCGACCTCACGAGCCTGATGGTCGGCTCCGAAGGGACGTTGGGCATCGTGACCCGAGCGCGACTGCGGCTGCGCCCGAGCCCGAGCGGAGCCGCGACGCTCGTGGCGTTCTTCCCGACGCTCACCGCGGCCGGGGACGCCGTCGCGGCGATCATCCGGTCGGGGTTGGTGTGCTCGCTCATGGAGATCATGGACCGGACCACGGTCCGCGCCGTCGACGACGCCTACCGCATGGACCTCGATCGTGACAGCGCGGCCCTGGTGCTGCTCCAGTCCGACACGCCGTCCCCGCTCCGAGGCACCGAGATGGCACGGGCCGGGCAGCTGTGCGACGACGCCGGGGCGACCTACACCGCGACCACGGAGGACCCCGAGGAGTCCGAGCTCCTGCTGCAGGCCCGGCGGCTCGCGATCCCCGCACTGGAGCAGCAGGGGACCACCTTGTTGGACGACATCGCCGTCCCGCGTTCGCGCATCCCCGAGCTGCTCGCCCGCGCGGAGGCGATCGCGGAGCGGCGCGACGTCACGATCGGCTCCTTCGGGCACGCCGGCGACGGCAACATGCACCCGACGCTGGTCGTCCCGCGCGAGGACGACGGCACCGTGCTGCGTCGCGCCCTGGCCGCCTTCGACGAGCTGGTGCTCGCCGCGCTCGACCTCGGCGGGACGATCACCGGTGAGCATGGGGTCGGCTCGATCAAGGCACCGTTCCTGGAGCGCGAGATCGGCGCGGGCAACCTCGAGGTCCAGCGGCGGATCAAGCGCGCGCTCGACCCACACGGCCTGCTCAACCCGGGGCGGTGGCTGTGACCAGCACGACGCGCTCCCACCACGCGTCCCGATCGGGCTCGCTCACTCCCCCGGCAGGCGCGTGACCCGCGAGCGTTGACGCAGGCCGGAGGCGCGCAGGCGCCGCACCAGCTCCGCCGAGCTCACGGGGACGGCCCCCAACAGGATCGCCTGGTGTCGGAGCTCGGCCGGGATGTCGTAGTGGTCCCCCTGGAACCACACACGTCGGAGCCCCAGCTCATCCGCGAAGTGGTGGAGCTCACCGAAGGAACGATCGCTCACCAGGTGCGCCCACCGCCGCTGACGGTGTGGCCAGATCGCCGTGTCGACGAGGATCGCCATGACCGGCGAGGGTAGGTGACCGTCCTACCCTGGTCGATGCGTCCGCATCACCGTCGCAGCGCGGGTCGCGGTCGCCGCCGATCCGTTGCGTCCTGCCCGAGGACCTGCCCGTGCCCAAGCCAGAGCCCCTGCCCCGGGAGGAGCTGCTCGCGCGGCTCCGGGACGTCCAGGGTGCGTTGCGCGACATGCCTCCCCACGCCGCGTCGGGCACCCGGGAGCGGCTCGAGGCGGAGCGCACACGCCTGCAGCGCGAACTCGCCGGACCCACCTCGAGGTCGTGAACGACCGGCCGGGACGAGGACCCGGTCGGACGAGAGACGCCAGCACCAGCCGCAGCGTGCGGCGATGGGCTCACTCCCGGACGAGGAAGATCTGCCACTCCAGGGTCGCCTCGTCGTCGACCGACAGGACGATCGTGGCCTCGGGCACCTCGATGTCGTAGTCCTCGAACATGATCTGCGTCGAGCCCGCGACGAGCAGCCCCGTCTCGGTGACGACCGCCTGCAGTTGGACCTCCACCTCGTTGGTGGTGCCGACCAGGGTCAACATGCCCGGCGCCGTCAGCTCGATGACCTCACCGACCGGCGGGACCTCCGGGAGCTCGATCCGGCTGTCGAGCTCGAAGACCGCACGGGCGTCGGGGCCGAGCTCGTCCCGCACCCGGCGGTCCCGACGGTCGTCGTCGCTGGCCAACGTCGTGAGGTCGACCTCGATGAGCGCCGAGGTGACGGTCGCCTCCTCGAAGACCACGTGCCCGGCGACATCTGGGGTGCGTCCGACGGCTGTCGACCTCCCGACGCCCGAGAGCTCCTCATGGACGCGGTAGCCGGCGAAGGTGCCGCGTCCCTCCTCACGGTCGAACTCACGTGACCGGTCCACGACCCACCGCCCGTCGAGCTCCTCCGGCTGCTCGGGGGGACCGACCTCCTCGGGCTCATCACCCGCCTCGCCGACGTCCTCGCCGAGCGTGTCACCGACCTCCTCGAGGTCCTCGGGCGCCTCGAGCCCCTCCTCCGGCACGGGCTCCTGGTCCCGTTGCAGTGCGCGCTCGGCATCGACCTGCTCGGGCTCGTCGCCACCGAAGAACAGCACCAGCCCGACGACGATGCCGGCGACCACGGCCGCCACCACGGCGAGCACCGTCCACCGACGCCACGACCGGCCCGATCGGGTGGTGGCGGTAGCGGACATGAACGACCCCGGTGGACGAGCCGACGTGGGAGGCCCGGCGAGGCCTCACCGGGACCCGACACCGTACCTCGCGCGTTCGAGTCATCATGGTGAGCGGTGAACGCAGCCGATCAGGGGGACGCGGGAACGGTGCGCTGGCCCGGGGTCTCGGCGCCGTACCGGGCGATCTCTGCATCGAGGTCGAGCGGAGCGATCGTCGGCTCGTCCGGGCCGTCCAGGAGCTCCCGCGGGACGATCCAGCTGACCTCGAACTCGAGGCCGTCGGGGTCCTCGGCGTAGAGCGCCTTGGTCGTGCCGTGATCGCTGGCGCCACGGAGCGCGCCGACCTCGGCCAACCGGTCGCGGTGCTCCGCGAGCTCCGCCAGGGTCGGCACCTCCCAGGCGAGGTGGTAGAGGCCGACGGTCTCCCGCCCCGCCGTCGACGTACTGAGCCCCTCGCCGAGCCCGAAGAAGGCGATGTCGTGGTCGTTGCTCGACCCGGGCGCACGCAGGAACACGCCGAGCTTGCCCGGACCGAGCCGCAGCCGCGCGACCTCCTCGAACCCCAGGACCTCGCGGTAGAAGGTGGCGTGGCGTTCGGCGTCACGGACGTAGAGCACGGCATGGTTGAGTCGGGTGATCCCCACGGACACGACCTTCGACGAGCGACGACGGGCCCGACCATCATGCCAGGCCACCGACCGGTTGCAACGGCGCAGGCGCCACGCTGACGGCTGACGTCTCCCTCCTGCTGGCCAGCCCCTACCGTTGTCCTCGACAGACGACCAGGAGGAGCAACGATGCCGTGGGACCCCGCAGGCAAGGTCGCCGTGATCACCGGAGCATCCAGCGGGATCGGTGAGGCAACCGCGCGTCGGCTCGCGCGACTGGGCATGACGGTGATCGCCGTCGCCCGTCGCGAGGACCGGCTGCAGGCGCTCGCCTCCTCGCTCCCCGGCATCATCCCGCACGTCACGGACGTGACCTCCCAGGAGGACGTCGACGGGCTCGCTGCCCGCGTGCAGGAGGGGTTCGGTGCCTGTCACGCCCTGATCAACAACGCGGGCATCCCCGGCGGCGCCTTCCGAGGACGCAGCGACGTCGACGACGCCCTGCGCACGATCGACGTCAACCTCGGCGGGACGATCCGGTGCACGGGCGCGTTCGCGGAGCTGCTCGAAGCCGGTGCGCCGAGCCGCGTGATCAACGTGGCCTCGGTCGGCGGCAAGATCGGGGTCGGACCGGCAGACTACGCCACCTCCAAGTTCGGCATGGTGGGCTTCAGCGAAGCGCTGGGGCTGGCGTGGGCGCGACGCGGCATCACCGTCTGCCAACTCAACCCCGGCTTCATCGAGACGGAGGGTTTCCCCCAGACCAGCTGGAAGGGCACCCCGATCGGCCCGCTGGTCGGGGAACCGGAGGACGTCGCACGCGCGATCCACCGCACGCTCCTGGACGGCGCCGCCGAACGGACCGTCCCCGCGTGGTACCGGGCGGTCGTGGTGTTGCGCCACACCGCCGCACCCCTCTGGCGCGCGGCCATCTCCCGCACCGGCCGGGCCGGAGGCACCCGCGACTGACGCGCAACAGCCGAGCACGCGGGGTGCGGCTCGCGTCGGTCCCACCACGACAGCCCCGCCCGGGCCCACCCTGCGTGGGCCGATGGTCGGCACAGGAGCGGGCCTTCGACCCCTCTCGTGCACCTCGCGGAGCTGGTTGACTGGCGTTGCGCCCGATGGAAGGCCCCGCGCTGGCCCGCAACCTCTACCTCGCCTCCCTCGAGCCACGGGCCGGACGGTCGGTGGTCACGCTCGGCGTCATGGAGCTGCTCACCCGCCGGCTCGGTGATGTCGGCTACTTCCGCCCGGTGATCCGTGACCACGACGAGCCCGACCCTCGGACCGAGCTGATCCGACAGCGCTTCGGTCTCACCGATGAGCTGGACGAGCTGGCGGCCTACGACGCCCACGAGGTCGCGGTGATGCTCGCCGATGGCCGCAGCGACGAGGTGTTCAGCGGCATCCTCGAACGCTACAAGGCCCTCGAGGAACGCTACGGGTTCGTCGTCTGCGACGGCACCGACTACACCGGCAACGCCGCGGCCCTCGAGTTCGACTTCAACGCCGAGGTGGCCAACCACCTCGGCGCACCCGTGCTCGCCGTGGTCAACGGTCGGGCACGCCCGGCGACCCAGGTGGTCGAGGCGCTCCGGCTCGCGGGCGAGTCGCTGCGTGCCGAGGGGTGCACCCTGGCCGGCGCGATCGTCAACCGTGTCGCGCCCGAGGACCTCGAGGAGGTCCGCAACCTGGTCGCGGCCGCGTCGACGACCGAGCCGGTCTGGACGTTGCCCGAGACCCCCCTGCTCGCGATGCCCACCGTGGGCGAGCTGGCCGAGGCGCTGGGGTGCGACGTCGATCCCGGGTCCGGCGACCTCGACCGCGAGGTCGCCGAGGTCAAGATCGCCGCGATGACCCTGCCACGGGTGCTGGACCACATCCAGGAGGGCACGCTGCTGGTCACCCCGGGTGACCGGGCAGACGTGGTGCTCGGCGCCCTGATGAGCCACCAGTCGACGAGCTTCCCCAACCTCGCGGCGATCGTGCTCACCGGTGGGCTGCCCCTCGACGCGACGGTCGTCCGCCTGCTCGAGGGCCTTCCCGACCGCGCCGTGCCCATCCTGCGCACCACGGCCGACACCTACGCCACGGCGACACGCATCGCGACGGTGCCTGCGGCGATCCGGGCGGATGGCACCCGCAAGCTCAGCACGGCACTCGGGCTGTTCGAGGAGCACGTGGACGGCGACGCGCTGGAGGAGCGGGTGGAGGTCGTCCGTCCCGAGCGTGTCACCCCACTGATGTTCCAGTACCAACTGATCCAGCGGGCCCGCGCCGACCGCAAGCACGTCGTGCTCCCCGAGGGCACCGACGAACGCATCCTGCGCGCGACCGAGATCCTCCTGAGCCGCCGACTCGTCGACCTGACGCTGCTCGGCGACGAGCAGGAGGTACGAGGGCGCACGTCGAGCCTCGGCGTGGACATCGACGACATCCCGATCGTCGACCCCGCTACCTCGCCGTTGCGGGAGCGGTTCGCCCAGACCTACCTCGACGTTCGCAGACACAAGGGCATCACCGAGGAGCTCGCGCACGAGACCCTGGTCGACGTCGGCTACTTCGGCACGCTGATGGTGCACGAGGGCCTGGCGGACGGCATGGTCTCCGGTGCGGCACACACGACCCAGCACACGATCCGCCCGGCGTTCGAGGTGATCCGGACGGCACCTGGTGCGAGCGTCGTCTCTTCGGTGTTCCTGATGTGCCTGCCCGACCGCGTGCTGGTCTACGGCGACTGCGCCGTCAACCCGGACCCCGACTCCGAGCAGCTGGCCAGCATCGCGATCAGCTCAGCGGAGACCGCTGAGGCCTTCGGCATCGAGCCGCGGGTGGCGATGCTGTCCTACTCCACGGGTGAGAGCGGCAAGGGCGAGGCCGTGGAGCGCGTGCGTGCAGCGACCCAGCTCGTCCGCGAGCAGCGCCCCGGACTGCAGGTCGAGGGCCCGATCCAGTACGACGCGGCGATCGACGTCGCGGTCGGCGAGGCCAAGCTGCCGGGGTCGCAGGTGGCGGGACGCGCCACGGTCTTCATCTTCCCCGACCTGAACACCGGCAACAACACCTACAAGGCGGTGCAACGCTCGTCGGGGGCCATCGCGATCGGTCCGGTGCTCCAGGGCCTGAACAAGCCCGTCAACGACCTGTCCCGCGGTTGCACGGTCGAGGACGTCGTCAACACCGTGATCATCACCGCGATCCAAGCGCAGGACTGAGGAGCCCGACATGCAGGTCCTGGTGCTCAACTCCGGCAGCTCCTCGATCAAGTACCGGCTGTTCGGCGTGGTCGACGACCGTGCCACGTCGGCCGCGCCCTCCGCGGCGGTCCCCGGCGCGACCGAGCCCGAGCTGACCGAGCTCGCCACGGGGCTGATCGAGCGGATCGGCGAACCTGAAGGACGCCTGCGGCACCGGTTCACCGGCTCCGACGTGCCCAGCGAGGACGTCGAGGAACGACCCATCGCCGACCATGCGGACGGCTTCGACGCCCTGGTGGCCGCGCTGGAGGCAGCGGGACTGCTGACCGAGCTGGCGGCCATCGGCCACCGCGTGGTCCACGGCGGCGCACGTTTCGTCGCTCCGGCCCTCATCGACGACGAGGTCATCGCCGGCATCCGCGCCCACGTCCCCCTCGCCCCGCTGCACAACCCGGCGAACCTCACCGGCATCGAGGTGGCGACCCGCCTGCGCCCGGACGTGCCGCAGGTGGCGGTCTTCGACACCGCCTTCCACGCGACCCTGCCACCCCGTGCGTACCGCTACGCCGTCCCCGACGAGGTGCTCGTCGACCACGGCGTCCGTCGCTACGGCTTCCACGGCACCTCGCACGCCTACGTCGCACGACGGGCGGCCGCGCACCTCGGCCGTGACGACCTCGCGCTGATCACCCTCCACCTCGGCAACGGGGCGTCGGCGACGGCGATCGACGCTGGCCGCAGCATCGACACCTCGATGGGCCTGTCACCGCTGGAGGGCCTGGTGATGGGCACCCGATCGGGCGACCTGGACCCGGCCGTCGTCTTCCACCTCGTCCGCGAGGGCGGCATGAGCCTCGACGAGGTCGACGTGCTGCTGAACCGCCGCAGCGGGCTGTTGGGGCTCTGTGGCGCGAACGATGTGCGCGAGATCGAGGCTCGGGCGGAGGGAGGCGACGAGGCCGCGGCCCTGGCGTTGGAGATCTACGCCTACCGGATCCGCAGGTACATCGGTGCCTACACCGCGGCGCTGGGACGGCTGGACGGGCTCGTGTTCACCGCCGGGGTCGGCGAGAACGCCGCGGCGATGCGCGCCCGCGTGGTCGACGGGCTGGGGGTGCTCGGCCTGGCGATCGATCCCGACCGCAACGCCTCGGCGGACGTCCACGCCGCGCCCGACGGCGTGGCGGAGCTCCACCCCACCGATGCCGAGGTGGCCGTGCTCGCCGTGGCGACCGACGAGGAACGCGAGATCGCGACCCAGAGCCTC
>CAYVJT010000004.1:31518-41693 GCA_964451855.1 uncultured Actinomycetota bacterium | reverse complement strand
CTCATCCGGGACCCCGCACTCATCCGGGACCCCGCAGCTCACGCAGGACCTCGCCGATCACGCGGGACCTGGAGGGGGTGAGCGCTCTGCGCTCAGTATCGCGCGTATCCTGGTGGCGCACCATAGCGCTGTGCGACGGTTCGTCACGTCACACCGACAGGACGCGACGGTTCGCTCCCCGTGAACGGATCCGAGCGACGATCTGACCGATCCTTGCCCGTCAGGAGGCCGACATGTCGCTCGGCGGCGATGAGGTGGACCTGGCGCTGCTCCGGGCACTGCGGGCGGACGGCCGAGCGTCGATCTCCGCGCTGGCCCGCGACCTGCACCTGTCACGCTCCGCTGTCCACCAACGGCTCAACGCGCTCGTCGCGTCGCGCGCCCTGCTCGGCTTCACCCCCATCGTGGACCCCACCAAGCTGGGCACGGGGGTCGCCGCCTTCGTGCTGGTCTCGGCGGGACCCGGGGCACGGCTGGAGATGGAACCGCTCAGGGAACAGCTGCTCGGCCTGCCCCACGTGGAGTACGCCGCCCTGGTGACCGGCGACCACGATGTGCTGCTGCTCGTCCGCGTCTCGGACCTCGACGAGCTGCGACGGTTCCTGCTCGACGACCTCACCGCCATCAGCGGTATGCGTGGCACGCTGACGCTGCTCGTGCTCGACGAGGTGATCCGCCGCCCCTTCCTGCTGCCGGGCGAGTGACCCCGGGCTCAGCGGGCGCGGCCACTACGTCCCAAGCTCGCGCAGGATGCGGCGCAGTCCGTCGACCATCGCCTCGCGCTGCCTCGGCGTCAGCAGGGCAGCCACCCGCTGCTCCTCGGTGTTGAACCGTGGGAACACGTCGGCGATCAGCGAGGTGCCGGCATCGGTCAGCTTCACCGCGACCAGCCGGCGGTCACGGGCACGGCGTCGGCGCTCGACCAGCCCCCGCTTCTCGAGCGTGTCGATCACACCGGTCAGCGTGCCCTTCGTGACGTTCGCCTCGTGGGCGAGCTCACGGGTCTCGGATTCGCCCCACACCCACAGGACCCACATCACGGTGAAGGCCGTCCACGACAGGCGCACCTCGGTGAGCACGGTCTTCTCGAACTCGCGGCGGATCGCGGCGACGGCGCGGTGCAGGTTGGAGACGAGCACCAACGCCTCGAGATCGATGGGCAGGCCACCTACCCGCTCGAGCATGTCGCGCTCGACCTGGATCAGGTCGTCCAGGCGGGTCGCCCGCCGCTCGGCCTCCCCGCCCATCACGCCCCTCGATCCGGTCGATCGCCGGCGAGACTAGTGCCGCCCGGCAGGTTGCTCGGTCTCGTCGGCCACGCTTTACAGGCACGTACGCTCCCCGAGGAGCGTGGGGGTCCTCGTCGCCAACTGGTGATCGCGATGCACGGCGGCACGGGCCACACCTCCGTCACCACCAGCCTATCGTTCGGCACCGAACGACACCTGGTGGAGCACGCAACCACCGACGACGCACCGACCCGGAGGAGTTGGGACCGTCTTGGGCGACATCGACCTGCTCGACCTGACCACCGGCCTGGTGGGGGGTCTCGCCCTGTTCCTGCTCGGTATCCAGCAGTTGACCCGCGCGATGCAGAACGTCACCAGCAACCGGTTGCGGACGCTGCTCGTCAAGCTCTCGGGCACACCGTTGCGAGGTGCGGTGAGCGGCACCCTGACCGCCGGGCTGATCCAGTCCTCCACCGCCACGGTCGTGCTCATCATCGGGTTCGTGGTCGCCGGCGCGATGACCCTGGTCCCCGCCGTCGGCGTGGTGCTCGGCGCCAACCTCGGCACCACCCTGACGATCCAGATCATCGCCTTCGACGTGACCCGGTTCGCGCTGCTGATGATCGCGGTCGGCTTCGCGGTCAGCTCGATCCCGGGGCTCGCGGCGTTCCACCCACCCGGGCGCATGCTGATGGGCCTCGGCCTGGTGTTCTTCGGGATGGACGTGATGGCCGGGGCGGTCGCGCCACTGCAGGAGCACCCGATGGTGGCGCAGCTGCTCGCGGACGCCTCCGCGATCGCCTTCGGGCTCGTGGCCGGGGCCGCCCTCACCGCGATCGTGCAGTCGTCGACGGCGACCTCGGGCATCGTCGTCGTGCTCGCCTCGCAGGGACTGGTCGACCTCGAGGTGGGGATCGCGATCCTGATGGGTGCCAGCATCGGGCACTGCGTCACCCCGCTGATCGCCGGGTTCGGCACGGCACGGTCGGGCCTTCGCGTCGCGACCGTGCACGCCGGTGTCAACACCGTCGGTGTCCTCGTCGCCGTGTGGCTGATCCCGCAGCTCGCCGAGCTCGCTGCATGGATGTCTCCGAGCTATCCCGAGCTCTCCGGGACCGCGCAACAGGCCGCCGAGACACCCCGCCAGCTCGCCAACGCGTACACGGTCTTCAAGCTGGGGATGCTGGTGGCCTTCCTCCCCTTCAGCCGGGCTATCGCCCGCGCCACCGAGCGGCTGATCCCCGACCGCCCCGACGAGGAGCGCCCCGGGGCGCGCTACCTCGACGACGACGTGCTCGACACGCCGGCCGTCGCGCTCGAGCTGGTGCGTCGTGAGCTCGGCAACCTCGGACAGGAGGTGACCGGGATGGTCGACGCGGTGATGCCGACGGTCCTGCGCGGCTCCGAGGAGGAACTGGCGGTGCTGGAGGCACGAGACCGGCGCGTCGATGCGATCCACAACGACCTGCTGCGCTACCTCGGCAACATCGGGCTGCAGGAGATCTCGGACGAGCACAGCAACGAGCTGCTGCGCGCCCTCGCCGTCGCCAACGACCTGGAGACGATCGGTGACGTGGTCCAGACGAACCTGGTCCAGGTGGGGCACCGACGGCTCCGTGACGGCGTGGTGCCGAGCGACGCGACCACCGAGGCGCTCGGCGACTTCCACGCGCTCATCGCCGACCGGCTGCGCACCACCGTCGCCGCGATCGAGCAGGACGACCGGTCTCTGGCGCAGGAGATCGTCGACACCAAGCCCGTCGTCGAGGACCAACGGCTGGAGATCGGGACCCACCTCGTGGATCGGCTCCGAGCCGATGCCCCGAACCGCGTGCGCTCCTACGAGCGGGAGGCCGAGGTCATCAGCAACCTGCAACGCATCTCGGCGCTCACCCGTCACATCGCGCGCACGCTCGTCTCCGAGCGTCCCCGGCCGACGATCGGCTGAGCCGGTTGGGCGCCCGGCCCAGGCGAGCGTCCGGCCAGGCGAGCGCCCGACCCGGGTGCGGCACGCGGGCCACGGCGTGTGGCGGGATCCGCGCCACCCGGTGTCATCGCAGGCGCGCGACCGCCTCGTCCAACAGGAACCAGCCGGTGTCCGTGCAGCGCAGCCGCCCACAGGAGGTCTCGACGAGGCCGACGTTCAGCGCGTCCTCGAGCGCGATCGGCTCGATCGGCGGCAGGTCCGACGGGTGCAGCCCCTCTCGCACCCGCAGGCCGAGCAGGAGACGCTCCTCCCCCCGCTGCTCGTCGTCGAGCACCTCGCTGCCGGCGAGCGGTGACCGCCCCTCCTCGATGGCGTCGAGGTAGCGCTGGGTGGCCCGGGTGGTCCACCACCGACGCCCGGCGAGGTGGCCGTGAGCGCCGACCCCGACGGCGAGGTAGTCGCCGTGGCGCCAGTACAGCAGGTTGTGCCGTGACCGTCGCTGCGCCCCCAGCGCCCAGTTGGACACCTCGTAGTGGTCGAAACCCCCGCTGCCCAGGACCTCGCGGGCGACGTCGAAGCGATCACGCTGGAGGTCCTCGTCGACCGTCGGCATCGCGCCCTCGCGAACCGCACGGCCGAAGGGGGTGTTGTCGTGGATCGTCAGCGCGTAGGCCGAGACGTGGTCGACGCCGGCGGTGAGCACGGTCCGCAACGTGTGTTCCCAGTCCCGGTCACGCTCGCCGGGGGTACCGAAGATCAGGTCGAGGCTGACCGCTTCGACCCCGGCTTGCCGCGCCTGCTCGACGGCGACCAGCGGGCGATCGGCGGTGTGGCCGCGCTCCAGGGTCTCCAGCACGTGCGGCGAGAAGGACTGGGCCCCCATGGAGACGCGGTCGACGCCAGCGGCGACCAGGTGGCCGAACAGCTCGACGCTGGCGGTCTCCGGGTTGCACTCGACGGTCACCTCCGCGTCGGGCGCGAGCTCGAGCACCGTGTCGACCCGCCGCAGGAGCGCCGCGAGCCGCTGGCCACCGAGCAGGGTCGGCGTGCCGCCACCGATGAAGATCGAGGTGACGCTCGGCCAGGCGGCCGGTGTCGTGTCCCGCTCTGCACGGGGCGCATGCGCCGCCGGTCCGGCTGCGACCTGACGCTCGAGGTCGGTGACCACCGCCGCGAGGTAGCGGTCGAACAGCCCGGCGCGCTCGTCCGGCGCTTCGTGCCCGACCGCAGCGGTCGCGAAGTCGCAGTAGCCGCAACGGTGGTGGCAGAACGGGACGTGCAGGTACAGGCCGAAGCCAGCCGACCGACCGCACTCCACGGGATCGGTCAACCAGCCGCGCGCGGTGGCTGTCAGCCCCACGGGTCGATCGCGAGCCGCTCGCGGACCTGTTCGACGAGCTCCGGATCGGCGGTCGAGGCCAGCACCCGCCCCGGGAACCGGGACACCTCGTGCATCGCGCGTACCTGGTGGCAGTCCTCGACGAGCAGGAACAGCGCGGCCTCACCGTCCCCGAGCTCCTCCCCCATCCGCTTCATCTGGTCGTCATCGATGCCGATGTCCCGCAGCTTGGCGAACAGCCCCCCGGCGGCGGCCCCCAGGGCACCACCGATCAGCGGCCCCCCCGGCCCCATGAACAGCCCGGCGAGGATGCCCAGCCATGCACCCCCGACCGCGCCCTGCGTGGGGTTGAGGTCCTTGGTCTGCGTGATCCGCACCCGGCCACGCACCCGGGTCACGATGGCCGCATCCTCCATCGTGAGCTGATCCCGGGCGACCATCCGCATGGCGGCCAGCAGGGCCTCCTGCGCCCGCAGCGACGAGTCGAAGGCGAAGGCCCACAGGTCCGCGTCGGAACCGTCGGGGATCGCGTTCGACTGGTCGATGACCGCCTGCTCGTCGTCGGTGAGCAGCTCCCGTGCCTCAGGCGACGACAGGTCCGAGGGAGCGTCCGCCGCACGGCGAGGCGCATCGTCCGAGGGTGACGCGGCGTCGTCCGCGCCGGGCGGCGGCGGGATCTCGGGCCCGGACGGCGGTGCCGGGCGATCGGGAACGTGACCCACGACGGGCTCCTCACGACGACGTTCTGTGACCAGGCTACGGCGCGAACGCCCGACCTGCCCCACGCGAGCGGTCACCGGCAGCAACACCAGGCCGCACGCGCTGGTCGCCCTCGTCGTGGCGGCTGGGCGGGCGCTGTCAGGCCTCCAGCCGGACAGCGGGCGGTCAGTCGCCCTTCGGGCCGCTGCTGCGCAGTGCGGAGACGAAGGCCTCCTGCGGGACCTCGACGGACCCCACCGCCTTCATCTTCTTCTTGCCCTCCTTCTGCTTCTCCAGCAGCTTGCGTTTCCGAGACACGTCACCGCCGTAGCACTTGGCGAGCACGTCCTTGCGCTTGGCCTTGATGGTCTCCCGAGCGATGATCTTCGCCCCGATCGCCGCCTGGACGGGCACGTCGAACATCTGTCGGGGGATCAGCTCCCTGAGCTTCTCGGTCATCTGCTTGCCGAAGGCGTACGCCTCGTCGCGGTGCACGATCGAGCTGAACGCATCCACCGGCTCGCCGTTGAGCAGGACGTCGACGCGGACCAGGTCGGCGGGCTCGTAGTCCCCGATCTCGTAGTCGAGCGATGCGTACCCCCGGGTCCGTGACTTCAGCTGATCGAAGAAGTCGGTGATGATCCCCGCCAACGGCAGCTGGTAGCGCAGCTCGACGCGCTCCTCGGTGAGGTAGTCCATCGCCAGCATCTTCCCGCGCCGCCCCTCGCACAGCTGCATGACCGGGCCGACGTACTCCGCAGGGGTCACGATCATCCCCGTGATGGTGGGTTCACGGATCTCGGCGATGCGGTTGGGCTCGGGCAGGTCCTGGGGGTTGGACACCTCGACGACCTTCGGGCTGCCGTCCTCCTCCATCTCATCCTCGAGGGTCACCCCGTAGCGCACGGACGGCGCGGTGGTCACCAGGGGGATGTCGAACTCCCGGTCGAGGCGCTCGGTGATGATCTCCAGGTGCAACAGCCCGAGGAAGCCGCAGCGGAACCCGAAGCCGAGCGCAGCGGAGGTCTCGGGTTCGAAGCTGAAGGAGGCGTCGTTGAGCCGCAGCCGATCCAGCGCGTCACGCAGCATCGGGAAGTCGTCGGAGTCGATGGGGTACAGCCCGGAGAAGACCATCGGTAGCGGTTCGCGGTAGCCGGGCAGGGGTGCGACGTCCTTCGCTCCCTTGCCGGCCAGGGTGATCGTGTCACCGACCTTGGCCTGGCTGATCTCCTTGATCGCCGCCGAGAGCACCCCGACCTCGCCCACGCCGAGCGCGTCGATCGGCGTCTCCTCGGGGGCGTGGACGCCCAGGTCGTCGATCTCGCCCTCGAACCCGGTCGCCAGCATGCGGATCCGGTTGCCAGGCTTGAGCTCACCATCGACGACCCTGAAGTAGACGAGCGTCCCGCGGTAGGTGTCGTAGATCGAGTCGAAGATCAGTGCCCGGGTGGGTCCCGCCGGATCGCCCTTCGGGGGCGGCACCCGGTCGACGATCGAGTCCATCACCGCGGCGACGCCGTCGCCGGTCTTCGCCGAGATGCGCAGGATGTCCTCGGGCTCACCACCGATGATCGACGCGATCTCACGGCTGATCTCGTCGGGGCGGGCGGCGGGCAGGTCGATCTTGTTCAGGACCGGGATGATCTCCAGGTCGGCCTCGAGCGCGAGGTAGAGGTTCGCGAGCGTCTGCGCCTCCATCCCCTGCGCCGCGTCGACGAGCAGCACGGCGCCCTCACACGCGTTCAGCGCCCGGGACACCTCGTAGGAGAAGTCCACGTGGCCCGGCGTGTCGATCAGGTTCAACAGGTACTCGTCGGCGGCATCACCGAGGGGCTTGTAGGGCAGGCGGGCGGCCTGGGCCTTGATCGTGATCCCGCGCTCGCGCTCGATGTCCATCTTGTCGAGGTACTGCTCGCGCATCTTGCGGGGGTCGACCAGCTCGGTGAGCTGGAGCATCCGGTCGGCCAACGTCGACTTGCCGTGGTCCACATGGGCCACGATGCAGAAGTTGCGGATGCGGTCGACGGGGTAGGTCACGGGAGGTTCGAACCTTCGCTGGCATCGGCGGTGGGACCGCGAGGGCGCGGCGCCGCGAGGGGGCGCCCTCGCCTTGACCATGCGGCCCCTCAGCGTAGCGACGGCTCCAGCAGCCACCGCCGACAGGGCCGTACCCCTCACCGCCACACTGACCCGGCTGGCTGCGTTCAGCCCCGTAGGCCGGTGGCGGCGAGCTGTGGTGCGAGCGCAGGGGCGAGCGCGCAGCGTGGCAGCAGGGTCGCCTGCACGGCGTGGTAGAGGTCGGGCTTGCCGGCCCACGTACCGGATGCGACCGCGAGGTCGGCATCGAGCTCGTGATGCCAGCTCCCCTCGTCGAGGTCGATGAAGGCGGTCGACGCGTGGTCCCAGAAGGTGCGGTACCAGGCCTCGAACCGCTCCTCACCCGTCCGCTCGTGCAGGACCGCCGCAGCCGCGATCGCCTCGGCCACCACCCAGTGCATCCGGCTCGGCACCACGGGGCGGTCGTCCCAGTCGAGGGTGTAGACGAACCCGCTCCGGCCGTCAGCGGCCCACCCGACCTCGACCGCGGCGTCGAACAGCGCGACGGCAGCTTCCTGCAGCCACACCGGCGGTGAGGCCAGCGACGCCTCGAGCTGGAGCAGCAGCCGTCCCCACTCCAGCCAGTGACCGACCGTCGTGCCGTAGGGGCGGAACGGATGCGCCGGTTCGTCGCGATGCAACTCGAGCTGCGGGACCCAGTCCGCGTCGAAGTGCTCGACCAGCCGCCAGGCGTGCCGCCGCGCGACCTGGTTGATGAGGGCGTCGGCGATCCGCAGCGCCCGGTCGTGCCACCGCAGGTCACCGGTGACGTCACCGGCTGCCAAGCTCGCTTCGACGGCGTGCATGTTGCTGTTCGCCCCACGGTAGGCCTCGGGGCGCTGCCAGGTCCGGTCGAAGCGCTCGACGACACGGCCAGCCGCCTCGTCCCAGAACCGTGCCTCGTAGACCTCCAGGGACCCATCGAGGAGCGCTCGGGCGCCTGGACGTCCCGCGGCCGTCGCCGCGGCCGCGCCGAGGACCACGAACGCGTGCTGGTACGCGTCCTTCACCGGGTCAGGTACCCCGTCCGGTCCGACCGCACGGAACCACCCGCCATGCTCGTGGTCGCGCAGTGGGCCGTGGAGGGCGGTGACCCCGTGATCGATCAGCTCCCCGGATCCGGGGATCCCGCAGAGGTACGCGAGCGCGTGTACGTGGGTCATACGGCCGGTGATCCAGGTGTGCACGGGTTGATCGGGTCGTCCGCGCCCCTGCGCGTCGAGGACCGCGAAACCACCGAGCGGGTGCCGCGGGTCACGGCTGAACCGCAGGAGGCGACGCAGCTCCGCGTCCAACCACGCACGGTGGGACACGGTGGTCCGCCACGCGGGGCCGTCGACGCCGTGCGCCGGCTGCGCTGGTCGCCGGTCCATGACTCTCCCTCCGCTCGGCGCGGCTCAGGATGGAGCGTCGTCGCCCCAGATCGACCCCAGGGTCCAGGCACGTAGGCGCACGTCGGCGATCGCCGCCGGTGTACCCACGACCTCGACCCCCGTGCTGTCCGGACGGCTCGGGTAGACACGGGCAGTCAGTGCCACCTCGTCGTCCACGAAGACCTCGATGATCGACCGGTCGAGCAGCACACGGACGTGGTCCATCGGCAGGGATGTGCTCGGAGCGCCACCGAGCCGTCCTCCTCGAGCGGACGGGTCGAGGCTCGCGTGCTCCCGGTCGAGCCACAACCGCCCGTCGGCCCGGTCGATGCCGATCGTGGTCACCTCGTCGAGCTCCGGAGACCGACGCACACGCAGCTCCAGACGGTCGACCGAAGGGCCGAGGTCGAGCTCGAGATCGAGGCCATCGCCTTCGACCCCGTCGGCCAACCAACCGTCCGTCGTGGCGATGCGGCGGGGCGTGAGCGACACATCACGTAACCCCGTCAGCTCCGGCAGCGGCGCGACCCGCACACGGTCCTCGTGCACCTCGAGTCGGCGGGGCGACGTCAGGGTGCCCGCCCACCCCTCCAGGCGCTGCCGTTCGGGGGTGCGTGCCTCCCAGCTCCAGGCCCAGCTGATGGCTCGGCCGTCACCGTCGGCGAGCAGGCACGGTGCGTACAGGTCCGGTCCGAGGTCGATGCGCTGGATCGTCCACGGCACGAACCTGGCGCCCTCCAGACGACCGACCACGGCCAAGGGGTGGGAGGTGGTGTCCTCGTCGTGGATCGAGATCAGCAGGGCATCGGCGTCGCGACCACGCAACAGCGCCGGACACTCCCACATCGAGCCGGTCCACTCCTCCGGGTCGACGGCGAAGAGGTCAACCCCGGTGAGCAGTGTCCCGACCTCCGTCCAGGTGACGAGGTCGCCGGAGCGGTACAGCAGCGCCGCGCCGCCCAACTCTGCGGACCCGGCACCGATCATCTGCCACCAGCAGCCGGCCTCATGCCAGACGAAGGGATCGCGGAACCCCAGGAGCCCCCGATCCTGCGGGGCGGTCGTGACCGGGTTGGCCGGATCCTTCTCCCAGCGGTCGAGCCAGCGGTCCTGGCTGCGTGCCAGGCAGGTCGCCTGCTCCTGGGACGGACCGACCTCGCCGCGCGCTCCCGTGTAGACCATCACGGCCTCATCACCGTCCACGACGACGCAACCCGAGTAGCAGCCGTCGACGTCGGGGCCGGCGTCATCCGGGGACAGCGCGGTGGGACGGCGCTGCCAGTGGACCAGGTCCTCACTTACGAGGTGGCCCCAGTGCGGCCGTGCCCAGTACCCCCCATCGGGGTTGTGCTGGTGGAACAGGTGGATGCTGCCGTTCCAGCGCACGGGTCCGGTGGGATCGTTCAGCCAACCGGTCGCCGGACGCAGGTGGGCTCGGGGACGATGATCCATCACCTCAGTGGTCCTCCGCCGGTCGTCGGGACTCGTTCTCACCCCTTGACCTCACCCCT
>CAYVJT010000004.1:17276-31418 GCA_964451855.1 uncultured Actinomycetota bacterium | reverse complement strand
CTCACCCCTTGACCTCACCCCTCGATCTCACCCCTTGACGCCGCTACTCGCCACCGACTGCACGAACCAGCGCTGGAAGATGATGAAGAGCACCAACAGCGGGATCGTCATCAGGAACGCGAACGCCATGATGTCGCCCCAGCTGATCGGAGGCTGCGTCACGAACACCGAGATCCCGAGCGGCAGGGGCCGCACGTCGGGTCCGCTGGTCACCAGCACCGGCCAGAGCAGCTGTCCCCAGATGAACAGGAAGCTCAGGATGCCGACCGTGGCGTAGGCCGGCTTCGCGAGGGGTGCGCTGACGCGGACGAAGGTGGTGAACGGCCCGGCGCCATCGACCTTGGCTGCCTCCTCGAGATCGCGTGGGATGCCGAGGAAGAAGGTGTAGAAGAGGTAGACGAACAGCGGGTTCGCGATGAAGGGCAGGATCTGCACCGTGTAGGTGTTGCGCAGCCCCGCCTCGGACATCATCCACAGCAACGGGATGGCGACGGCCTCCAGCGGGATGATGGTCAGGGCGATGACCGCGAGCAGCAGGAGCCGGGCGCCCCGGAAGGGCAGGCGGGCGAGGGCGTAGCCCATCAGGCTGTTCACGATCAGGCCGAGCCCGACGACCGCCGTCGAGATGATCGCGGAGTTGATGAACAGCTGTCCGAACCGGCCACGGCGGAACGCCCCGACGAAGTTGTCGAGGTTGGCATCGGTGGGCCAGAAGGCCCGGATCGTGTTGCCTTCGGCGAGGACCAGCGCGTCGGGCTTGAAGGCACCGACGACCATGAACAGCATCGGGAAGAGGAACACCGCGGCGAGAGCCGTGAGCAGCGCGTACATCGCCACACGACGGAGTCGGGTCCGTGGTCGCATCAGTCCACCTCCTCACGGATGAACCGACGCTGGACGATCGTCAGGGTCAACACGATCAGGAAGAAGATGACCGCGATCGCCGACCCCCGAGCGATGTGCTGCTGTTCGAACCCGACGTTGACCATCTCGAGCATCATCACGTTGGTGTTGCCGAGCGGCGCGCCGCGGGTCATGACCCAGACCTGGTCGAACAGTCGGAACGACAGGATCATCGTCACCGTCGCGACGAAGATGAGCGTGTTGCGCAGTCGCGGCACGGTGATGTAGGCGAACCGTTGCCAGGTGCTGGCGCCATCTATGGCCGCCGCCTCGTACATCTCCTCGGGGATCTCCTGAAGGCCCGCCAGCAGGATGATCATCTGGAAGCCGACGCCCTGCCAGATCGACATGATCATGATCGAGGGCAGGGCCATCATCTCACTCTGGAGCCAGCTGGACTGCAGGGTCCCGAACGAGATGACGCTCAGGATGCCGTTCAGCAGGCCACGGTCAGGGCTGTACAGCAGCAGCCACACCGTCGCCGCCACGGTCATCACCACCACGACCGGGGAGAAGTAGATGGCGCGGTAGACCTTGACACCGCGCAGCCGTTGGTTGACGAGGATCGCCAGCGCCAACGCGAACCCCGTCTGTACGGGCACCACGATCGCGGTGAACCAGACGTTGTTCCCGAGGGCCTGCCGGAAGCTGGACGAGCCGAACGTCCGTGCGTAGTTGTCGATCCCGATGAAGCGGGTCGGCAAGGGCGACGCCAGGCGCTCGTTGGTGAACGACAGCCCGAGGGCCATCAGGAACGGGACGGCGAGGAACAGCGCGAGCAGGATCACGCCGGGAAGGGTGAAGGCCAGCCCGGCCCATCGCTGACGCCTGCCGGCCGCGCTGACCGAGCTCACGGCGACCTCGCCGCCGGCGTTGCGATCCGCATCGGTCTTCGGTCCGATCCCTGGCATCGCGCCTCCTGTTCACCCTGGTGACGACGAGGGAGCAGAGCGGCGGCCACACACCGTGGGCCGCCGCCCGGACCCGTCTCACTCAGGTGGCGGGTACCCCTCGTTCGCCTCGATGTCATCATCGATCGTCTCGGCTGCCCGGGTCAGGGCGTCCTCGACGTCCGCACCGTCGATGATGTCCTGGATCGCCTGGTTGAACGTCGACGAGACGGTTGCGTAGACGGGGTGCGGTGCGCGCGGCACCGTGTAGCCCTCCTCCAGCTGGATGCGGAACAGCTCGGCTGTGCCGCCAGGACCGAACCTCTCGGTCTGTTCGGCGATCGAGGACCGAGCCGGCAGCGCGCCGCTGGCCTCCGACATCCGCTCCATCTGGTCAGGTTGGAGGGTGAACTCGATGAACGACCAGGCCGCGTCCGCGTCGGCGTCGGCGCTGATCGCCCACTGCCACGACCCCTGGCCGCTGCGCGTGCCCTGTCCGAAGTCGGGTAGCGGCAGCAGAACCAGGTCGTCACCGTAGGTCTCGGAGTAACGACTGAACTCCCAGTGGCCGACCATCGACAACGGCGTCCGTCCCTCGACGAAGGCGGCATCGTCCTCGTTCTCGTCCACGTAGCCGTCGAGGTGCCACGCCTGGAACCGGGTCAGCGCCTCGACCGCCTCAGGCGAGTTGAGGTGGCCATCCGCCTGGGAGAAGTCGTCCGCCAGGACGTCCGCTCCCGCCGACCACACGAAGGGCTGGTAGAGGTACGAGTAGTACTCGCCCTGCCCGTAGTTCTTCTTCACGTCCAGCGGCCGCTCGTAGCCAGCAGCGCGCAGGTCGGCGAGGATCTCGTCGAACTCGTCGACGGTCCACGCGTCATCCGGGCCTTCAGGGATCCTCGCGTCGATGTCCTCGAGCGCCGAGCGGACGGCGTACATGCCGAGCCCGGAGTCGAACATGCCGACCGCCCACATCCGACCCGCGTAGGTGCCCTGCTCCACGATCGACGGCAGCAGGTCGTCCATCAGCTCGTCGGGGATGCAGCTGTCGATCGGCTGCAGATCGCCCGCCCAGGCGTAGGTGAACGCGAAGGATGCGTCGGTGTCGATGACGTCGGGAAGGTCACCCGACGCGGCAGCGCCGCGGAGCGACGAGGCGTAGTCGGCCTCCGGGACGAGGGTCAACGTCGCGGTCACCTCGTCCTGGGACGCGTTGAACTCGGCGACGAAGTCCTCGACCGCTCGGACCTCCGCCTCAGCACCCTCGTGCCACCAGATCTCGATCTCGTCCTGCGTGATCTCGCCGTCGCAGCCGGCTTCATCGAGTACCTCGTCGTCCTCAGCACACGCGGTGAGCACGAGCGCCAACCCGATGGCCAGCGCGATGCCCCGTCGGTGTCGTCGTACGGAACCTCTCTTCATGGTGTTTCCTCCTCCAGGGTCAGGCCCGCGCCACGGTCACCGACCGACGGCGCGTGTGGTGTGCCGAGTCACGACCTCCAGCGGCATCACATGCCGTTGCGCAGTGGTCGAACCCGGTGCGGCGAGCTCGTCGAGCACGAGTTGTGCCGCGCAACGACCGCTGTCCTGCAGCGGTTGGCGCACGGTCGAGAGGCCGACGTGCTGAGCGGTCTCGATGTCGTCGAATCCGAGGACCGACAGCTCCTGTGGGACACGCAGACCGAGCTCTCGCGCGGCCAGCATCACCCCGAACGCCTGGACGTCCGACGCGGCGAACACCGCCGTCGGGCGAGGTGTCTCGGCGAGGAGCTCGCGGGCGAGTCGGGCGGCGGTGTCCGTCCCGAACGGGCCGGTCCGAACCCACCGATCGGGGGGCTGACAGCCGGCAGCGGCGAGCACGCGGAGGTAGCCCTCACGGCGATCGTTGCTCGAGCGGAAGCCGGAGGGGTGCACCGGCGTGTCCCCGACGAAGGCGACGTCGCGGTGACCGAGCTCGCGCAGGTACCGCGCCGCGATCTCGCCCCCGTGCACGTCATCGGTGACGATGCTCGGGAA
Source organism: uncultured Actinomycetota bacterium (assembly GCA_964451855.1). Taxonomy (GTDB): domain Bacteria; phylum Actinomycetota; class Nitriliruptoria; order Nitriliruptorales; family Nitriliruptoraceae; genus CSSed11-175R1. The sequence continues at coordinate 27,609 of CAYVJT010000004.1, read as the reverse complement.
CGCCGGGTGCGTCGCATCCACCTGGACGAGCGCCACGGCGGCCTGTTGCAGCGCCTCCGCTTCCTCCTCGGCCAGTGGGAGCGAGATCAGCACGATCCCGTCCGCTTGGTGAGGCCCCGTCAACGTCTCCATGTGCGCACGGCGCTGGGCGTCCTCCTCGACCGGATAGAGCACGAGCTCGTACCCGCTGCCGGAGAGCGCCTGGGCCAGCCCGCGCAACCGCTCCACCGAGGACGGCTGGGTGAAGAAGGACACGAGCACCGCGATCCGGTGCGTGCGACCGTGCTTCAACCCACGTGCCAGGGGGCTCGGGCGGTAGCCGAGCTCCTCGATCGTCGCCAGGACGCGATCACGGGTCCCGTCGGTCACCGACGGGTGGCCGTTGAGCACACGGGAGACCGTTCCCACGCCGACCCCGGCGTGGCGCGCAACGTCTGCGATCGTCGCCACCTGCCGCGTCTCCCGATCGGGCCCGTGCGGGGCGCCTCCGTGGGAGTGACTCCAGGTCAACCGGTGTCGCGAACGGGCTGGGAGGGTCGGTTCCCCGGTCCGGCTCGTGGCTCCGGCTCGTCGGTTCGGCACCCGCGGGTAACGCTGACACCAGGTCGCCATCCGACACCGTGTGTCTGCGGTGTGGAGCTATCCCTGGTGGCGATCCGAGGCTTGGAATCGGTTCCACATCGACCTGCACATCTACGCTAAAGCCCTGAGGAGCGGCCCGCTAGGGTCGTTGGTCAGATCCCGTGGTAGCGGCGATGTGCGTCGCAGGTCGGCGGTGCTGCATCCCGTGACGACACCGTCGCCGCCACCTCGGGGTCACGGTCATCGTGAGCTCTCCGCACGCGGTTGTCGGCCTGAGCCGCGCACTGGTATCGTTCACGACAACGACCGTCACCGGTCGCCCCTCGCGTGCTGCCTCCCGGCACCCTCCACCTCGACGCCACCCGCACCGGCGTCCGCACGCGTCGACGCGACCCCGAGCACGAGACGAGCCTGCCGCATGGCCAACATCAAGTCCCAGATCAAGCGCAACCGCCAGAACGAGACCCGCCGCGCACGCAACCGGGTCGTGCGCTCACGTCTGAGCACGAGGGCTCGCCGCTTCCAGGAAGCGGTGGCCAGCGGTGACAAGGCGGCGGCAGACGCGGCCTTCCAGGTGGCCGCTCGTGACCTGGACAAGGCCGCGAGCAAGGGTGTGCTCCACCGCAACACCGCCGCGAACCGCAAGTCGTCGATGGCGAAGCGCCTCAACGCGATGTGATCGAGGGACGGTGCCAGCGGCACCGAGCGGATCGACGGGACACCCTGCGGGGTGTCCCGCCTCGTGCTCGACGTCGTGTTCGACGTCGTGTTCGACGTCGTGTTCGACGCGGTGGACACACACACCTCGCCGGGGGCACTAGCCTCGGGTCTCCGACTGGGATCGGCCGTTGGAGGCCACAGGTTGGATCAGGACAGCGACGCCGCAGCGTACGACCGCATCATCGACGCCTTGGATGCGTTGGAGCACGATCGACCGGAGGTGCTGGTCGACTTCGCGCGCAGCGTGCTCCGCAGGATCGATCCGAACGAGGTGCGTCTCGCGGACCCCGATGCAGCAGTACGCCGGTTGTACGACGCCTTCGAGAGCGTCGACGATCGCAGTCCCGACGAGATCCACGTCAACGTGCTGCGCCCCCCGACGACGCTGGACGGACGCACCCCGGGCCCGAGTGTGATCGAGGCCTCCTGTGCGGACCGGCCCTTCCTGCTGTCGACGCTCACCGACGAGCTCGAACGTCGCGGGTACCGGATCGAGCGGACCTGGCACCCCATCCTCGGCGTGCGCCGTGACGGAGAGGGACGCATCACCGCGATCGAGCCGGCCCGGACCGCCCAGCAGCGCGAATCCCTGGTCCACATCGAGGTCCAACCGGCGATCGCCCCCGAGGAGGACGGCGAGCTCACCTCGGCGCTCACCGAGCTGATCGTCGACGTCTTCCAGGCGACCGACGATTTCGAGCCCATGCGGCAACGCCTGCGGGAGCTCTCCAGCGAACTGCGTGAGGGGCAGTGGCCCCACACGTCCCGTGAGGAGCTCGAGGAGGCCGCCGATCTGGTCGACTGGCTGCTCAACGGCAACCTCCTGCTGCTGGGGATCCGTACCTACCGCTTCGACGGACCGCCAGGCGAGGAGGTGGTCCAGGCGGAACCCGGCACCGGCCTCGGGCTGCTCCGCAACATCGAGCGCTCGCGGTACGCCCAGCCGGTGCCGGTGGCCTCCCTTGACGAGTCGATCCGCAACAGGCTGCCCGAGACCCCGCTGGTGACCGTCACCCGCAGTACCCGGCCATCGACGGTGCAGCGGCGGGTCCGGATGGAGTACTTCGCGTTCATGAAGCGCGGCAAGGATGGCCGGCCGGAACGTGAGACCCGCATCCTGGGGCTGTTCACGCGCTCGGCGCTGGCACAGCCCGCCCGGTCCACCCCGATCCTGCGTGAGAAGCTCCGCACGATCCTCGAGCGCGAGGACATCGTCCCGAGCTCCCACGACGAAGGCAACCTGATCGCGCTGTTCCAGGCGCTGCCCAAGGACGAGCTGTTCCAGGCCGACGTCGACACGCTGCAGTCGATGTTGATCGAGCTGCTCCACGCCGAGACCCACGGCGAGGTCCGCACGCTGGTCCGCGAGGACGAACGCACCTCGATGGTGTCGGTGGTCGTCGCGGTCCCGCGGGACCGCTACAGCCCGCAGTTGCGCGAGCGCATCCAGTCCCACCTCCTCGAGCGCTTCGGTGCCTCGCGGGTCGACGTCGAGCTGTCTCTCGGCGACCGGCAGGACGCCCTCGTCCGCTTCCTGCTCCACGTGGAGGGTGAGCGACCGGACGTGCCGCTGACGGCGTTGCGCAGCGAGATCCGCAAGCTCACGCGGTCGTGGATCGACGACCTGCGACATCGTCTGAGGTCGGCGAGCGACGTCGGTGACGATCTCGAACCACGCCTCGCCCTGGGCGAGCGGTTGCCCCGCTCCTACCAGGACGCCATCAGCGTCGACGAGGCGGTCGACGATCTGGCGCTCCTGCGTGGCCTGCTCACCTCGGAGGCGCGCAGCCTCGCGGTCGCCGTCCGCGCGGGCGACACCCCGGACACGCCCAGGCTGCGGGCGGCGAAACGCGGGCCGGGGCTCGAGCTGTCCTCGTTCCTGCCCATCGTCGAGTCCCTCGGGCTGACCGTCGTCGAGGAGTTCCCGCACCGTCTGCACGGCGACGAACCCCTCTACCTCCACGACTTCGGTGTGCGGGCCGACACGATCGACGCCGCACGGGACGGGGACCGGCTGGCCGACATGATCCTCGCGGCCTGGGACGGGCACTGCCTCGTCGACGCGCTCAACGAGCTGGTCCTGGTCGCCGGCCTCGACTGGCGTGAGGTCGCGATCCTCCGTGCCTACCGGCGCCTGCGCCGACAGCTGGGGACGGCGTTCACCCCGGAGTACGTCAACGAGACGATGGTCAACCATCCGGAGGTCGCCCGGGCGCTCGTCGGGCACTTCCGTGCCCGTTTCGATCCCGAACACCCGGGTCGGGTGGCCCTCGATCCCGCCGCAGAGGCCACGGCCAGGCAGGAGGTCGTCGACGCCTGCGACGCCCTCACCCGACTGGACCACGACCGCATCCTGCGCAGCCTGCTCGAGCTGATCGACGCGACGCTGCGGACCAACGCGTTCCGCCCGGATGCGATCGCCGACGACACCGGCGAGCCCTACCTCGCCTTCAAGCTCGACCCGTCGCGGATCGCTGACACACCCCGTCCCGTCCCCTACCGCGAGGTCTTCGTCCAGTCACCGCGGGTCGAGGGGGTCCACCTGCGTGGCGGACCCGTCGCCCGTGGAGGCCTGCGGTGGTCCGACCGACGTGACGACGTCCGTTCCGAGGTAGCCGACCTGGTCAAGGCCCAGGTGCTCAAGAACGGGCTGATCGTCCCGACGGGCGCGAAGGGCGGGTTCGTGCTCACGCAGGAGCCGAAGGACCCGACCGAGCTGCGCGAGGAGGTCAAGCGGCAGTACCTCACCTTCGTCCGTGGGTTGCTGGACATCACCGACGACCTCGACGGTGACGCCGTCGTCCCGCCACCGAACGTGGTGCGCCAGGACGGCGACGACCCCTACCTCGTCGTCGCTGCGGATCGCGGCACGGCCACCTTCTCGGACACGGCCAACGCCCTCGCGGCCCGGTACGGCTTCTGGCTCGACGATGCCTTCGCCTCGGGAGGCAGCAACGGCTACGACCACAAGCGATACGGCGTCACCGCGAAGGGTGCGTGGCTCGCGGTCGCGCGACATTTCCGCGAGCTCGGGATCGACGTCGGCTCCGACCCGGTGACGGTCGCCGGTGTCGGCGACATGTCGGGGGACGTCTTCGGCAACGGGATGCTGCTGTCCCGGTCGGTACGGCTCGTCGCGGCCTTCGACCACCGCGACATCTTCCTCGATCCGGATCCGGACCCCGAGGTCGCCTTCGACGAGCGCCGGCGGCTGTTCGAGCTGCCCGGCTCGTCGTGGCAGGACTACGACCGTGACCTGCTCAGCCCGGGTGGCGGGGTCCACCCACGCTCCGCCCGGACGGTGAAGCTGTCGAAGGAGGTGCAGGAGCTCCTGCGGATCGACGCGGACGAGCTGCCCCCTCCCGACCTGATCAGCGCGGTCCTCCGCGCGCCGGTCGACCTGTTGTTCGCCGGCGGTATCGGCAACTACGTGAAGTCCTCGCTCGAACGCAACGAGGACATCGGCGACCGCGCCAACGACGAGCTACGGATCGATGCCCGCGACCTGCGTGCCCGGGTGGTGGGCGAGGGCGCCAACCTGTTCATCACCCAGCGGGGACGGATCGAGTACGCCCGCCGCGGAGGCCGGATCAACCAGGACGCGATCGACAACGCCGCGGGCGTGTCGACCTCCGACCACGAGGTCAACCTCAAGATCCTGCTCTCGCTGGCGATCGATGACGGACGCATCGACCGCGGCGAGCGCGATCAGCTCCTCGAGGACCTCGCCGAGGAGGTGGTCGAACTCGTCATGGCGGGCGTCGAACGCCAGGCGGCGGCGCTGTCACGGGAGTTGCCGGCCAGCCCTGGCCTGCTCGATGCGTACGACCGGATGATGGATCGCCTGAGCGGCACCCACGACCTCGACCGCGACGTCGAGGTGCTGCCCTCGAGCGAGGAGATCGCCGAGCGAGCGGAGACCGGAGCCGGCCTGACCCGACCCTCGCTCGCCAGCCTGCTGGCGTGGGCGAAGCGGGAGCTCAAGGAGCAGCTGCTGGACTCAGCGGTCCTCGATCTCGACCTGCTGACGCCCGCGGCGACCGAACAGTTCCCCGCGACCGCGGTGGAACGGTTCGGCGACCTCATCCCCCGCCACCGTCTCCGCCGGGAGCTGATCGCGACCTCCCTCGCCAACGACGTCGTGGACCGGATGGGCATCGTCTTCGTCTCCGAGGTGGCCGAGACCACGGGGATGGCCGCACCCGACGTCGTGCTCGCCTACCGGATCGCGCGCGAAGCGATCGATGCACCGCGCTGGTGGGAGCACGTCGCCCTCCTGGAAGGCCGCCACGATCCTGAGCGGGTGCTGGAGCTGGACGCCGAGGTGGCGCGGCTCATCACGACCCTCACCACCTCGTTGCTCGGTCACCCGGACCTGCGCGTGGGACCCCAGCGCCTGTGCTCGCGGTTGCGGGCGATCGCGGACGATCTCTACGACTCGCTGCTCGACCTCGGGACTCCCAGCCAGCGGCGGGCCCGGTCAGCGCACGCCCGATGGCTCACCGACGACCTGATCGACGACGAGTTCGCACGGTTCCTCGCCGGGGCCCGCGACCTGACCCTGCTCACCGACGTGAGCCACGTCGTCGACGAGCTCGACGACGCCCCCAGCGTCGTGGAGGTCACGGACGCCTTCCTGCGGTTCGGCGACGAGCTCGGGCTCGACCAGCTCGGGGAGCTCCTCGGCAGGGTGGAGCCGGACGATCCCTGGAGCCGACGCCAACGCGACGGCATCGCCGCCGACCTCCGCCGGCTGCGTCGGGTGGCGACCCTGGAGGCCCTCAGACGCCATCCGGACCTCGATGAGCGTGCAGCGGTCCACGCCGAGCTCGCCGCCAAGGCCGACGCGATCGCCCGCGCACGCTCGGTCGCCAGCCAGGTCACGCGTGCGGAGGAGCATCGACTGGACGCGATCGCCGTGGCGGTGCGGGCGATGGAGCAGGCCTTGGAGACCCGCCAGTAGGTGGTCGCCTCAGGCCGTCGCCAGGGGGTTGAACGGTGCTCCCACCTGACGGGACGTCGCGAGCTCGATCACCCCGACCTCCAGCAGGAGCTCGTCGGGCAGGTCCGAGCCCTTCAGCTCCAGGTCGAGCGCCGCGACCCGGTCGTGGCACCAGGCGAGCTCGCCTGGGGAGAACGCCCCGGCCAGTCCCTGCAGCCGTCGATGCTGGCCCGGTGACATCCCGGCGTCCTTCGGACCCGCGCCGGAGCGGACGAGCAGCAGCTGCCGCGTCCTGAAGGCGATGGCACCGAGCAGGGCGAGCGGTGCCTCGCCAGCCTCGAGCGCGCCACGGAGCGCCACCAGCGCGGTCGTGGGGCTGCGCTCGGCGATCGCATCAGCGATGGCGAAGCCCGAGGCGCGCCCGTGCCCCTCGATGACGGCCTCGACGTGCTCCGCGGTGAGGGTGGCCGCGTCCGGCGAGGCCGCGCAGACCGAGGCCACCTGCGACGCGATCGTCGCCGGCTGGTTCCCGGCGTGGGTGCGCAGCGCGGCGATCGCGGTGGCGTCGGCCTTGCGCGACAGCCGCCGGAACTCCTCGCCGACGAGGCGGTCCCAGCCCCGGTCGTCCCAGTCGGCTGGGGCCTTGACGTCCACCCGCTCACCGTTGGCCTTGGCGGCCTTCGCGATCCGCTGGATCTTCCCCGTCCCGCGAGCCACGAGCACGAGCACGGCCTCGTCCGACGGCGCGGTCACGTAGCCCTCGACCTCGGCCCGGAGGTCGCCGGCGACACCCTCGACGCCGCGCAGCACGACGCAGGTCCGTCCCCCGAACAGCGAGGTGGTCCGCAGCTCGGGAAGCGCCTCGAGCTCGGCGACGTCGCGGACGTCCACCTCGAGGTCGGGGTCCTCGGCGCGCAGCTCGTCGAGACGCTGTTCCAGCTCCCGCTGGAGCAGCAGGTCGTCGTCACCAGCGATGAGCAGCACGGGCGTCATGCCCGCAGCCTACCGCTGGTGCGTGACGCCTCGAGGGCTCCCGCAGGGTGGGCTACGGCGAGGGCGGCCCGGACGGGGGCGGCCCCGAAGGCGGTCCGGACGGTGGCGACGAGGGACCCGAGCTGTCCGGAGGTGGGCTCTGCTGGCCGTACCCGCCCGAGGGCTGCTGCGGCTGGGCCTGCTGCGGCTGCTGCGGCTGGGTCTGCTGGCCGTACCCGCCAGGCTGCTGCTGGCCGTAGGCGCCGGGCTGCTGCGTCGCGGCGGACTGCTGCCACGTGGACGCCGGCTGTCCCGCCGGCGTCGACGAGGCGCGTGAGATCTTCACCAGCTCGTTCAACGACGAGTGGATGCGGAACGCGACGATCATCAGCTCCGCGTAGATGCGGACCACGAGTGGGCCCAGGATCAGCGTGAGGACCCCGATGATCGGCTCGTCGCCGACCGTCATCATGAAGATCGCTGTACCGATCACCCCGAGCAGACCCAGCCAGAACAGCAGCTGGATCACGAACGGTGTGACCATCTTGCGGAACGTCAGGAACTCGGACATCGGTGCCCCTTCCCCAGTGTGTCGATCGAAGCTCGACGCGGCCGGCACCCCGGGCCGCCGTGTCGGCGGCGAACCCTAGCCGCTCGCGGGACCCCGGCAACGAACCGGGAGGAGCTCACCTGCCGCGTCGCGGGCACGGTGACCCGGACCGTGCCCTCCAGGTCGGTGCGTCGCACCTCCGCCCCGATGTGCTCGAGCACCGCGACGATGTCCGGGTGCGGATGCCCGTAGGGGTTGTCGGCCCCGACCCCGATCAGTCCCACCCGGGGTGCGACCGCGGCGAGGAAGGCCGGGTCGGTGGTCGCCGCGCCGTGGTGAGGCACCGTCAGCAGCTCCGCGCGCAGTTGGTCGCCCGAGGTGGACAGCAGGTCCCCCTGCGCGGCCACCTCGACGTCGCCGGTCGCCAGCACACGTTGCCGTCCGTGGGTCGCCCGCACCACGATCGAGGTGTCGTTGAGCTCGCTGCCCGACCACCGGTAGGGACGCCCCGGCGGGGGGTGCAGCACCTCGAGCAGCACGTCGTCCAGTGCAACCACCTCCCCGGCGACCGGCCCGCGGATCGGCACACCACGCTCCCGGGCCACCTCGATCACCTCGGCCGCCTCGGGGAGCTCCGTCGGCAGAGGCCGGTACCACACCGCGTCGACACGCACGCGACGCAGCACCTCGGGCACGCCACCGACGTGGTCGAGGTGCGGGTGGGTCACCACGACGAGGTCGAGGTGGCGGCGACCGTGTCGCCGCAGCCACCGCGCCGCGGTGTCATCTCCCCCGGCGTCCACGAGGATGCGCACCTCGGGCGTCTCGATCAGGAACGCGTCCCCCTGCCCGACATCGATGGCGGTCACCACCATCGTGCGGGGCGACACCACCCCGCCGAGCATCGGCATGCCCGCGAGCAGCACCGCACACGCGGTCACGGCAGCGGACCAGCGCGCTGAGCGCGAGCCGGGGCGCGTGAGCACCCAGCCGCACCCCGCGACGAGGGCGACGACGGTGACCGGGCGTGCGACGTCCGCGACCCCACCCACGCCGGCGAACCCGTGCGCCGACGCCAGCACGACCCGGGCCGGCCCACCCGCCAGCCAGAACAGCGGTGCGCCGAGCTCGACGTGCGCCAGCGCGAGAAGGGCGCCGAGGAAGGACAGCACGGCCGCGACGGCCGCGGCTGGGACGGCGACGATGTTCGCCGGCACCGATCCCAGCGGGACCTCACCGAAGGTGGTCAGCAGCAGGGGCACGACCGCGACCTGTGCTCCGATCGTGATCGAGATGACCTCACGCAGCCGTCGGGGAAGGCGGGGCAACCGCTCGGCTACCAGCGGCGCGACCATCAACACCCCAGCGGTCGCGGTCGCGGACAGCAGCAACCCCAGCGAGCCGGCCAGCCGAGGATCGAGGAGCACCAACAGCAGCACCGCACCACACAGCGCATGGCGGGTGTCGCGAGGCATCCCGCGCGCCGCGACCAACAGCACCAGCAACGCCATGCTCCCCGCCCGGAGCACGCTCGGCTCGAACCGGGTGAGGAAGGCGAAAGCCACGATCGTGACCGCGATGATGCGTCGTCGCCACCGTGCACCGACCCGCAGCGCACCGAGGAAGAGCAGGACCCCACCCACGACGATCGCGACGTTGGCCCCGGAGACGGCGGTCAGGTGCGTGAGCGACGTCGCGCGCATCGCCTCCTGGTCGTCCTCGGGCAGCAGGCGGGTGTCGCCCGACACGAACCCGACCAGCAGCCCGCCCGTGCGATCCGCGAGGTGGCGGGTCGCCGCGGTGCGGATCCGTTCGCGCACGTGCTCGCTGGCGGCCGCGAGCCACCCAGGCGAGCCGCGCCGCTCCCAGCGGCGCACATCGAGCACGACGCTGGCGTGCTGGCGGCCCAGCCACCGTCCGTACCCGCCGTCGGGCAGCGGCCGCGCGGTCACCTCGGCGTCCCAGCGACTCCCGAGCGGTGGCGGGTCCCGGTCCGCGTCGAGGGTCAGCGCGGCCCGCTCCCTCGTGGCGACGCCATCGAGTTCGGTGATGCGGACGAGCACGTGCCAGCCCGTGGCGATCGGCCGCGGCTCGTGGACGACCTTGGCCTGGACAGCTCGCGCACCGCCCTGGTCCGCGAGCTGTGGGAGCAGCCCGACCTCCGCCGTCACGACCCGCACGGCGCTCCCGGGCAGCACCGCCAGGATCACCATCAAGATCCCAGCGACGCCGAGGTGGCGGCGGTGCCCGCGGACGTCCGTCCGCCGTGCCACCACCGTGATGGCCATCAGCAGGCCGATCGACACGACGGCGGGCACCCAGATCGTCCACACCTGCGCGAGCGCACCGGTCAACCACGGGCCGACGGAGGCGCCGAGCTCCCCGTCCGCCAGTCGCTCGCCGAGGACCTCCCCGCACAGCGCGGCCGTGACCGCGGTCGCGGCCCAGACCGGCAGCGGCCCGAGCACCTCACCCAGCATGGCCGGGGTCGCCGAGCCGTCCCCGGCCGGTACCACCTCGCCGTCGGTGTGGCTGTCGGTGTGGCTGTCGGTGTGACGGTCGGTGTG
>CAYVJT010000004.1:0-17176 GCA_964451855.1 uncultured Actinomycetota bacterium | reverse complement strand
CCACCTCGCCGTCGGTGTGGCTGTCGGTGTGGCTGTCGGTGTGACGGTCGGTGTGAGCAGGGACCGCAGGATCCCCCTGCGAGCCACCCGTCGAGGGGGCGCTCACCCGACGGTGACCAGGTCGGCCAGCTGCTGGAACGTGCGTTCGCCGATGCCGGGCACGGCACGCAGGTCGCCCGGCACCTCGAAGGGTCCCACCGACGTACGGTGCTCGATGATCGCCGCGGCCTTCGCGGGGCCGATGCCCGGGAGGGTCTCGAGCTCCTCCTGGGAGGCGCGGTTGAGATCGACGCGTCCGTCGGCGCCCACCCCGGCGCCGACGGGGTCGTCGGTCGGCGGGACCTCCTCGCCCTCCGCCGGAACGTGCACCTGCTCACCATCCGCGAGCAACCGGGCGAGGTTGAGCCGATCGAGGTCGGCGTCGGTGGTGGTGCCGCCCGCGGCGGTGATGGCGTCACCGACCCGAGCACCGACAGGCAGGGTGACCACACCCCGCCGGTTGACCGCCCCCGAGACGTGGACGACCACCTCGCCGGCGTCCTCCACCTCGCCGTCCCCGTTTCCTGTCGCATCGTGGCGTCCCGGCGCATGCGGGTCCGCGCCGGATGTGGACGCTCCCGCGTCGCCCCGACCCGCGTGGTCGACGCCGCTGCCGATCGAGGCGGTGGGCGGGAGCTCCGACGGCCGGCGGCCCGTGTCCCACAGCACCATGACGGTGACCGCGATAGCCCCGACGAGCAGCACCGCGAGGCCGATCAGCTCGACCGGGGAGGCCTCGAACCATGCCCCGAGGCGCGCCGAGGAGGAACGCGGTCCGTCATCCGCGCCGGGGAGCTCGTCGGGATCCATGCCGGCAGGCTGCCCGCTCCCCGGTGTCGCTCAGGGGCCGATGTCGCTCCTGTGGACAACCCTGACCGGGAACGCCAGCTCTACCTGCGCCCGTCGGCCGGGACGACGGCGACGCCGATCGCTCCCGGGCCGACGTGGGTACCGACGATGGGGCCGATGAGCGTCTCGATCCGCTCGGCGATCTCCACCCGGCCCTCGAGCCGTTCCGACAGCTCTCGGGCGCGTTCGGGCGCCACGGCGTGGACGACCACGAGGTCGACCGGACCCCCGGCGGCGACCTCGGACACCAGCTCCACACACCGGTCCATCGCCCGCCCCCACGTCCGGGTGCGCTCGAGGACCTCGACACGACCGTCCGGGGTGAGGTGCAGGATGGGCTTGACCTTCAGCGCGGTGCCGACCATCGCCTGCGCGCCGGTGAGCCGGCCGCCGCGCTTGAGGTACTCCAGGGTGTCCACCACCAGCAACCCGAGCGCGCGCTCGCGGACCCGCTCCACCGCGTCGACGACCTGCGCGACCGACCCACCCTGGTCGGCCACCCTGTGGGCGGCCAACGCCGCCAACCCGAGTGCCCCGCCCACGAGCTTGGTGTCGATCACCTCGACGGGCAACGCAGCGTCCTCGGCACGGTCCCGGGCGAGCGAGACCGTGCCCGACAGCGCCGCCGAGCAGTGCACCGACACGATGGCCTGGTGTCCGTCGTCGGCGCAGTCGGCGTAGGCCTCCTCGAACCACGCGGGCGACGGCTGCGAGGTGGTCGGCATCCGTGCGCTGTTCGCGAGCCGCGGGTAGAAGTCCTCGGGCTGCAGCGTCACGCCGGAGATCTCGGTGCGGTCACCGAAGGCCACCGACAGCGGCACCACCCGCAACCCGATCGACTCGACCAGGTCACGTGGCAGGTCGGCTGTCGAGTCGGTGACGACGGCGACCGAGGCGACCACCTCGGCTCAGCCCTTCACGACGAGGTTGACCAGCTTGTCCGGGACGAAGACGACCTTGACCAGCTCACCGTCGAGGTGCGCCGCGACCGCGTCGTCGGCCTTGGCGGCCGCTTCGACCGTCTCCTGCTCGGCGCCAGACGGAACGGTGATGCGGCCACGCACCTTGCCGTTGACCTGCACGACGATCTCGACCTCGTCCTCCACCAGCAGCGAGGCGTCCGCGGTCGGCCAGGCCTGGTCGTGCACCGATCCGTCGCCGACGAGCCGGCGCCACAGCTCCTCGGTGATGAAGGGAGCGATCGGCGCCAGCAGCTTCAGTAACGTCTCGAGCGCCTCACGGACCACTGGACCGCCGGACCCGTCGCGTGTCGCGTCGAGCACGGCGTTGGTCAGCGTCATCATCTTCGCGATGCCGGTGTTGTACTTGCGCGCGTCGAGGTCCTCGCTCGCGCCGACCACCGCCACGGCGATCGCCTTGCGCAGCGCGTCGGCCTGCTGACCGTCCTGCGCCGAACCGGCTACCTCGCGGTCGAGGTGTTCCAGGGTGAGCCGCCACACGCGGGCCAGCCACTTGTACATCCCCGTCGGGGAGACATCAGCCCAGTCGATGTCGTCCTCGGGAGCGGAGGCGAACAGCATCGTGCCGCGCAGGGTGTCGGCGCCGAACTCCTCGTAGACCTCGCCCGGCACCACCAGGTTGCCCTTGGACTTGGACATCGAGGCACCGTCCATGATGACCTGCCCCTGGTTGAGCAGGCGCTGGAACGGCTCGTCCGCGGCGAGGTAGCCGCGGTCGCGCATGGCCTTGACAACGAACCGGCTGTACAGCAGGTGCAGGACGGCGTGTTCGACCCCGCCGGTGTACTGATCGACCGGCAGCCACGCGTTCGCCGCCTCGATCGGCCAGGCCTCCTCCTCGCTGGCGGGCGAGAGGTAGCGCAGGAAGTACCAGGACGAGTCGACGAAGGTGTCCAGCGTGTCGACGTCCCGGACCGCGTCCTCGCTGCCGCACGACGGGCAGGCCACGTCGTGCTTGAAGGTGGGGTGCTGGTCCAGCGGCGAGCCCTGCACCTGGAAGTCCAGGTCCTTGGGGAGCTCGACGGGCAACTGGTCGGCCGGGACGGGCACCTCACCGCAGCTCGGGCAGTGGATGACGGGGACCGGAGGACCCCACGACCGTTGCCGCGAGACGAGCCAGTCGCGCAGGCGGTAGTTGACGCGCGCGTGTCCCCAGCCCTTGGCCTCCACATCCGCGATGATGCGTTCCTTGGCCTCCTCCCAGGGCAGGCCGTCGTAGTCCCCCGAGTTCACCATCACGCCGTCACCGAGGTAGGCCTCGGTCATCGTGTCCGGGTCCAGGTCGTCGAGCGGTGTGCCGTCGTCGCCCGTGGGCCGGATGATCGGCCGGATCTCCAGGCCCTCCTGGCGGGCGAAGTCGAAGTCGCGCTGGTCGGCGATCGGCACCGCCATGATCGCGCCGGTGCCGTAGTCCATCAGCACGTAGTCGGCCGCGTACGCCGGGATCGTCTCGCCCGTGAAGGGGTTGACCATGTCGAAGTTGAGGCGCGTACCACGCTTGCCGCGATCCTCGCCCATGCCCGAGATGCGCTCCAGCTCCGAACGCTTGGCCACGTCGGCGAGGAACGCCTCGTACTCGGTGTCCCCGGCCATGCGTTCGGCCACCAGCGGATGCTCGGGCGAGAAGACGAAGTAGGTGGCCCCGAAGATCGTGTCGGGACGGGTCGTGTAGACCACGACCTCGTCGGGCTCGCCGCCCTTGCCCTCGTCGGCGGTGGGGAAGGCGATCTCGGCACCTTCGGAGCGCCCGATCCAGTTGCGCTGCAGGTTCTTCACCCGCTCGGGCCAATCGATCGAGTCCAGGCCGTCGAGCAGCTCGTCGGCATACTCGGTGATGCGGCAGTACCACTGGGTCAGCGGACGGCGGTAGACCTCAGCGCCGCAGCGCTCGCAGCGACCGTCGACGACCTGTTCGTTCGCGAGCACCGTGGTGCAGGACTCGCACCAGTTGACGTTGCCGTCCCTGCGGTAGGCCAGGCCGGCGTCGAGCAGTTCCAGGAACAGCCACTGGGTCCAGCGGTAGTAGTCGGGATCGCTGGTGTGCAGCACCGTGTCCCAGTCGAACGAGTACCCCAGCCGCACGATCGTCGATCGCTGCTCCTGGATGTTGTCGTAGGTCCACTCCCGTGGGTCGGCCCCTCGGTTGCGCGCAGCGTTCTCCGCGGGCAGGCCGAAGGCGTCCCAGCCGATCGGGTTGAGGACCCGCTTGCCGGTCATCCGCAGGTGGCGGACCAGCGCGTCGTGGATCGTGAAGATCTCGGCGTGGCCCATGTGCAGATCGCCCGAGGGGTACGGGAACATCGTGAGCGCGTAGAAGGTGTCGTCACCTTCGCGGTCGGCGCTCGGAGGGGGTGACAGCGAGTAGGTGCGCTCGTCGTGCCACCGCTGCGCCAGGGGCGGTTCGATCGCCTGCGGGTCGTAGCGTTCAGCCTCGACCCGGGACGGGGAGATGTCGGTCATGGTGGGAGCAAGCCTCGTTCTGCGTGGACCAGCGGAGGGTAGCGGTGCGTTCCTGCGGACCACAGGTGGCGCGCGGACGTCCGGCTCGCGTTCGGGTCACGGGTGGGCTCATCGACCCCGACGGCCGGTTCGCACGGTCCGTGCGGCACGTGTACGCTCCCCGCCGCACGGGGCCCGGATCCCGTGCGTCTCGGGCCGGTAGCGCAGTCCGGCAGCGCACCTCCATGGCATGGAGGGGGTCGTGGGTTCAAATCCCATCCGGTCCACCCGCCGAAACCCCCGCTAGACGTCGTCTAGCGGGGGTTTCTCGTCGTTTCGGCTTCCGTCGGCTGGGCGCCTCTTGCGCACCTTGGGAACAGATTGGGCACAGCGTCCGACCCATTGGGACCCAGGGGAACCCACGATGGCCTCGTTGACCGAGCGCCCTGGCAAGACCGGGACCTCCTACACGGTGCGGTGGCGCGAACGCGGCACACAGCAGCGCAAGGCTGAGGACATCGAGGAGGCCCAGCGGCTGGGCCGACCGCTCGCCACCCCGACCCAGGCGCTGCGCCGCACCCGGCCGTCTGTGCCGACGTCGAGAGGAGACCCCGATGGTCACTCTGATCGTCCAACTCGCCACCACGATCCGCGCCGTGCTGGCCCACGCGCCGAGCAACCGGCTCGCCTCGCGCCTGCGTGCGCGGGGTGGTCTGGGCTCCGCCCTCGCGGGCCCGGTCATCCTGGTGGCGCGCGCGGCAGCGGATGGCACGACGAAGTTCGCCACGGGAGGTTCACTCGTCTGCAGATGAGGTGGGCGGCGAGGTCGTGCAACTGCGCTAGCAGGGCGGGAGCTTCTCAACACGCCCGCGGTGACATCTGCCGCCAGCGGAAGCAGCAGGAGTCGCCCATCGTCCCGTCCGTCGCCAGGTCACCGTTGCCGCGTCCAGTGCGAACCGGACCAACTCCACGCCGGACAGCGACCATCCAGATCACCGCCCGTGAACGAACCCGGCCTGGCGCCAGGCCTCGTAGATCGCGATGGATGCCGCATTGGCGAGGTTGAGCGAACGCCGCTGCGGCAGCATCGGGATCGTGACCCGTCCGCTGATGCGCGGATGGGCGAGCACATCCTCGGATAGCTCGGAGGTCTCGGGTCCGAACAGCAGCACATCATCCGGCCGATAGACCACCTCGGTGTAGACCGTGGTCGCCCGGGTGACGAACGCGAACACCCGGGCGTCCGGCAGCGCGTCCAGCGCCGCATCGAGACTCGGATGCACCTCGACGGTGGCCAGGTCGTGGTAATCGAGCCCGGCACGGCGCAACTTGGGCTCGTCCAGATCGAACCCCAATGGCTCGATCAGATGCAGCCGTGCTCCGGTCACCGCAGCGAGCCGGACCGCGCTGCCAGTGTTGCCCGGCAGACGCGGCTGGAAGAACATCAGCTGCGGCAACCTCGACGTCGATTGCACCGCCGTCGCCCCGCCGGCACCGTTCGCCGTTGAGCCAACCCGATCGGACATCGCCGTGACCTCATTTTCCCTGCGTACCGACTCCCACCGAGCGGGCGCCCAACCACTCTACGTCCAGTGCGCTGGGTTGATCCGGCAAGGATGCGTCGGCGACCACAGACCTCCTGCGGGTCGGTGTCGACGCGAAACGACCTTGGGCGATGGCCGTCGACCGGCGCCTGCGGCCGCCGGCGCGCTACTCGCCGTCCCGAGCGTCACACTCCGGCCCTTGCCGTAGACATGGCCTGGCCCCCGTACGGGGGAACGGGGGCCAGGAAGGCAGGTGCGCGATCCGCCAGCAATACGAGACGACGCCACGCGCGACAGACGCCACTCTCGACATTCGCGAGCTACGTCTCCCTAGCAGCCCGCAACGAGGACGGTAGTAGCGCCTGGCAGTGTGACAACCGCGAGCGCGGCCAGTGAGCCATGCCGTGCACTACCGCTCGACGTGGATCCTGCTGCATCACCGAGTCCCCAAGCCGGGCGCGGTGGTCAACTCACGGCCGGTGCGGGGCGTTCACGGCGTGCGTCGCGATGTGGGCCGTAGGCCGTCAGCGGCGCGGGATATGGCCAGTCCGTTGACCCTGGTCCTTCGCACCGCAAGGACCGTGGTCAACGGCTATCGGTTACGGGGCCTCGGACGACTCCTGGCTTGCCGATGCAGGGCTCTGGAGACCGAGCCTGAGGCGGTTGTGCACACGTTCGGTTTCACGTCTCCTCGTCGCCTACGGTCCTGCCTCATGACGTCAAGCACGGAGTGAGGCGACAGCCGCTGGCGGAGGTCCTGCGGAGGTAGTCGGCCGTGATCACGGGTGGGTCTGCTTCCGGCTTGGATGACATCGTCAACACGACAGGGGTGTTGCTCTCGGGGGAGGATGTCACGATGGCAGACCTCGCCCGCGACAGGTTGTTCGGGCTCGTCTCGTTGTGGGGAAGCCCTGCAACCTGCATGGTGGACCGCTGTAGGCCACCGACGACGCCCCGACCCGCTTCTACACCGTCTGGTGAGGCTCCGTCGTGCTCTGGGCCGGGTCAGCGGCTGCTGATCAAGCGTGATCGCGGGAGCGGGTCTCAGTCGCAGCTGTCTTCCTGGAGCCGCTCCTGACTGGTGGCGACGCGGGTGATGTCCCGGGCTTCGATGTCCGGGAGTCCGATCACACGGTCGCGGCCCTCGGCTTTGGCGGTGTAGAGGGCGAGGTCGGCCCGTCGCATCAGCGACCGTGAGACGTCGTCAGCCGCATGTGTGGCCACGCCGAGACTTGCGGTCACCTCTCCGGCTGTGGGCATCGGCGATTCCGCGATCGCCTGTCGGCAGCGCTCCGCCAACGCACAAGCGGCCGCATGGTCGGTGTTGGGAGCCAGCAGCAGGAACTCCTCGCCGCCCCATCGTCCCAGCAGATCGGCGTCACGAACGGTCGCTGTGAGCCGTCGAACCGTCTCGATGAGGATCTGGTCCCCGATGTCGTGGCCGAAGTGGTCGTTGACCTGCTTGAACAGATCGAGATCGATCAGGATCACCGACAGCGGCTGGCCGTAGCGACGGGACTGTGCGATCAGCCGGTCCAGTTCGTCATCGAGCCTGCGCCGGTTCGCGATCCTGGTGAGCGGATCGCTGCTGGCCTGCTCGGCGAGCATGTCAGCCCTGGCATGCTCCGCGGTGAGCCGCTCCAGACGGGAGGCGAGCACCCAGATCGTGGTGATGAGCACGGCGTAGGCGACGGCCAGGCTCAACGCCACGACGGCAGCCGGGTCGGTGGCGCGCCCGAGCAGGGCGTCGAGGATGACGTTGCCGTAGAGGCCGACGAACGCCACGTAGATGACCACGCTGACCTGGAGCCCACGTCGTGTGCCGAAGACCAGGAACGCGACCGGGAAGCTGGCGGCGAGGTGGGCCACCAGGGCGATCGAGTCCCCCGGACTTCCGATATCGGGAAGGATGCCGAGCCGCCAGGCAACGAGACGGCTGAACGCCACCGCCACGAGGAGGAGCAACGTCAGGGGACCAACCGCACGCAGAGGGAGGCGGCGACTGACGAGCCCGAGCAGCAGCAGGCCGAGAGAGACCAGCAGCGCTGGGACCGCGACGCGCGAGAAGGGATCAAGCGCTGGGGTCAGCCCCCAGAGGATCGCCAGGAACGACCAGACGATGGTGTTCGCCACGAGATAGGCGCGGCGCACCCCCGCCTCGCTCGTGGCTCGGACGTCCGACGCCAGATTGCCCATCTGCAACTCGATCCTGGCTCGTGACCCTACCTACCGGCACGCCTGCACGCAGATCGAGGGGTTGGGCTCTGGATCGTCAGAACGAGCCGAGCCTTGACCACGGTGCAAGCGATGACAACAGCGTTATGGTGGCGCGCAGCCATCAACGCGGTGACCGAGCCACGCGGTCGAGAACCCTCCCGGCGATGATACGTGGGTCGGTCGGTGGGCTCCACAGGTAGCCCTGGACGTCGTCACAACCCCGCTCGGTGAGATCGGCGAGCTACTCGGGTGTCTCGACACCTCCATCGGTGGTGGGCAGCCCGAAGGACCGCAGTCGAGGGTGATCGCGGCCCTACACGCCGCAAGGACCGCATAGGCGTAGCCGGATCGGACACGGACACGAGCCGGCCGCCTCCGGGTGCTCGCACGGGTTGTTCAGTTGCCGCCGACGAGGTAGAGGGCGATGGTGTAGGTGGCGTGGCAGGCAAAGTCCTGCATGTCGCGCAGCGACACGCTGGAGGCGAGCTGGGACTGTCCGATGGATGGCGTGTCAGGGCTGGCCGACCTTCGCGCTGACGAAGGTGACAGAGAGGGACTTGACCCTCAACGCTGTCGGGGGGTCGGACCTCACGCCGTACTGTCGGGTTCAGTCCCACGTACGGACTGGTGATCCCGACGGGTGTGAGCCTTTTCAGCAGGGGCTCGACCTGATGAGCCACGGCCGCCCGCTGTGGAGAGGCCCCAGCTAGCTGCGAGAGCCTGCTAGCTGGGGCCTCGCCAGGACAGTGCCGGCTCCGATCAGAAAGAGGCTTTGAGCTATCCGGTCGGTGGGCATCTGTCCTGGGTCTGCTCAGCATGCGCGACGGGGATGCCCCGGTGAAGTTGCACCGGACAGTCTTGACGGGGATTTGACGTGCCGGGCGCACCGGGTGTTGACGACGCTACCCAGCGCAGTATCTTGGAAGTGAAAGGAACATCGTGCTCCGGACGTCGGCACGGGCTGATCGGGAACGCCCAGCCGAACGGAGCACGGGTTTTGAGTACGCCCTCTAGTGCGGTCGCGGCCACCTCGCGTGGCAGCTTCGAGTCCGCGCCGCCGGCCCTGGATCTGCTCGAGGTCGCCTTCCGCCCGTGGGTCCAGGGTCACGCCCGTCCTGACGTGCTGTCGGTCGACCAGACCAGCGATAGGTCGATGCCGTTCGAACCGGCACTGGCGTACCTGCGGTCATCGACGCAGCCGTTGTTGCCGGCACACGGGCACCGGCTCGGGCTTGCCTGCGACGTGAGCATCGCGGCGGCCGCCAAGCGGCTGCTGCGTGCCCGCATCGATCCGGACGGTCCACGTTGCCGGTCGTTCCCTTCGGCGAGCCACTACCTCTACGGCCTGTCGCGCATCAGTGAGGATGGCATCTCGCTGGTAGCACAGTCGAGCGGCGACATGACGGTGCTGCAGGATGCACGGACCACGGCCCATGACCGCTGAGCCGCCCTCGGCGACCTCGATACTCGGCTCTCAGCCGCCTGCTGCCACGCCGCTGGTGTCGCGGACCGATGTCGAGGCATCGCTGCGGGTGCTGGTGATCGGTGGCAGCGAGCAGGCTCGCTCGCTGCAACGACGCATGGCTGAGGATGGGATCCAGGTTCGAAACACCTCGGCGCGGGCCGGGATCCGCCAGGTCGTGCGACGACCTCCGGACCTGATGCTGCTTGTCGGCGACGGTACATGCGGGCTCGGGCTGCTCAGGCGGCTGCGGTCGGTATCGACGACCGGAATCATCACCCTGGGCGCGACCGATCGGGTTCAGGAGTGCATCCAGGCGCTGAAGGCCGGGGCCGACGACCACCTCAGCCCACCGTTCGACCACGGAGAACTCGTCGCACGGATGTGGGCGGTCCATCGACGCACCGCTCCACCGTCTCAGCCGTTGCTGGCCTCCGAGGCTGAGCAGCCGCTGCTGATCGACCTGGCCCGCCACGAGGTCATCCGTGCTGGTCGACGCCTGCATCTGACCAGCACGGAACTGCGTCTACTGGAGCTTCTGGTGGCCCAGGCGGGCGTGCTACTGACCCACGAGGTGCTGCTGCGGCATGTCTGGGGGGAGGGTTACGGCACGGAGTCCAACTACCTGCGGGTCTACGTGGCGCAGTTGCGCAAGAAGCTTGGCGATCAGGCCGGCGCGCCGCGGCTGATCGAAACCACACCCGGTGTGGGCTACCGCTGGATCGGGTCCAGGACGCCGGTGTCGCAGCGGGCTGAGGAGTTGGTCGATGCGTAGGGCTCAACGACCGCTCCGGCGGGGTGTCGACGTGACCGAGCGGCCATTGGTCGGCGTCCTGCTGCAGTGGGCAGTGACGCTGCTGAGGGTGGACTACTGCATCTTGGACATCCTCGGCCCTCAGATGAAGCAGTTCAGCGACCGGCGGCCAGTGTCGGGTGCGGCTCTCCTGGCCGAGGACGGTCCAGCCTGAGCAGCGCTGGCAAGACGCTGACCATGGCCCGGCCGCAGAGCCCGATCTCGGCTGCGGCTACGTGCCGATGTGGCGATCATCGGGCTGCTGCATCAGCGGGAGGTACACCGCGCCGACACGATCGTTGGCCAGCTTCAGCATGCCTTGCACAGCCGTGTCAACGTCGAGAAGGCTCGGGGCATCCGCTCCGAGCAGGCAAAGGTCGAGATGGATCACATCCTGCGGCGGCAAGCGCCACGGTGGCTCGAAACCGCCGGACGGGACGAGGGAGGGGTCGTCAAGATTCCATCAAGACCGCCCTCTGCCCCTTCGCAGCGGCTACGCAATCGTGCACGATGACGGTCCCAGGATCGATGCCACCTGACCTCTCCCCTCACCCCAAAAAGTGACGGTCGGACGTGGCGCTCCTGGTTCCCGGAGCGGTCAGCTCCACATTGGTGAGGCCCCTCCCCCGGGGGCCTCACCTTTGGTGAGTGTCAAGTTGTGTGTGCTGCTCGGGGTGGGTGGTGTTGACGGCGACCCAACCCGGGGTCTGATCGAGGCCTTCAACCGTGGTTTCCGAGAAGGGCCATGGAACGCCACCCAACGCCCGCACTGGCCTCCTGCGCGTTCCGCCAGCGCGCCACGGTACTGCGGTCCCTGGCAGCCCGAAGGACCGTGGGGGGCGGGCGACCGACCGCGGCTGTACGCACCGCAAGGGCCGTTGTTCACGGCTGTCGGTTCGGGGTCCGCGGAGGGATTGGCTTGGCGATGCAGAGGTCTGGAGACCGAGCTATGAGGGCTTGCGATTTCGACGGGTGGTCGCGATGCCTCGCTGATCGGCGGATGATCTGTCGGGAGGAGGAGGTGGGTGATGACGAGCGAGAACGTGCCCTACAAGCTGACGCCCGAGCAGGCCGCGGAAGCGAGTGGCGCTGCCGCACGCGGAGCGCATCCGTTGGTTCGCGAGGGGGCCGCAGCCCAGATGAGTGTGCTGGTGTCGGTGGCGCGCTAGGTTGGTGCCGCACTGCGTGCTCCGGTCCCCGGCACGGTTTTCGACCGACGGTTCTGGAGTGATGATGTTCAAGCGTTGGCCGCCTAGGCCTGCCGTGTCCTCGGGTGTGTCGGTGACCGATGGCTGAGGTGGAGCCGGGTCGGATCCTGCGGGTGGTGGGGGCGTTCGCTGAGCAGCCGCCGGGTCCGCCGGAGTTGCGCCTGTGTTCGGCGGCGTCGAAGCTGTTGGATGCGGCCGGGGTCGGCGTGTCGCTTGGCGCCAGCGATGACCCGCTCGACAGTGGACTGCAGACGGTCTGTGCGACCGATGGTGGACGGGACGGCGAAGCGCTGCAGTTCGACCTGGGCGAGGGTCCTTCGTACACGGCGTACCGGACCGGGTGGCCGGTGCAGGTCCCGGATCTCGAGGGTGATGACGCTTGGCCGGCGTTCGCCGAAGCGGCCGTAGTATTGGGGCTTCGTGCCGTGTTCGCCTTCCCGCTGCGGTCCGGTTCGGTCGGTCTCGGGGCGTTGACGCTCTATCAACGTGTTGCCGGTGAGTTGACCTCCGAGCAGTATGCCGATGCGCTGGTGGTCGCCCGGTTCGCGCTCAACCTCTTGACCTCGCTGCAGGCGGGGAGGCCACCTGATGAGCTCGATTCTGTGGTCACCGACAGTCTGGCCAACTCCGTGGAGGTCCATCAGGCGTCGGGGATCGTGTCGGTCCAGCTCGGCATCCCGGTCGGTGCTGCGCTTGCGGTGTTGCGGGCACACGCGTTCACCGAAGGCTCCAGCCTGGCTGAGGTCGCGACGCAGGTCATCGAACATCGCCTCAAGCTCGGACCGCTGCAGGACTAGTCGGCGCGATGCGCCGTCACTACCGTTGTCATCGAGGGCGTGGAAACGTCTAGGAAGTGGATCGCATGGCTGTAACCCGTGACACCGCCCCGAGTCGTGAACGGCGCCTGGTCGAAACCTTCGTGGAGCTCGCTGACACGTTGGTGGAGGACTTCGACGTCGTCGAGTTCTTCTCCTCGCTGACCGAACGGGTGGTGCAGCTCGAGATCGCGTCCGAGACGGGGATCTTGCTGGTCGACGAGGCCGGTGATCTGCAGTTCGTCGCTGCGTCGCACGAACGCGCCCACCTGCTGGAACTCTTCCAGGTTCAGAACCAGGAAGGCCCCTGCCAGGACTGTTTCACCACCGGGGTGCCGGTGAGTGCCGTAGACCTCGAAGCCGCGAACGACCGGTGGCCGCTGTTCGCGCCGCGCGCCGTGTCGGCCGGGTTTCGTTCGGCCCAGGCCGTGCCGTTGCGGCTACGCGGGGCCATCCTCGGTGCCTTGAACCTGTTCATGACCGAGCCTGGCGGGATCGACCCCGAAGCAGAGGCGGTGGTACAGGCGATGGCCGACGTGGCCACCATCGGGCTGTTGCAGCAGCGCGAGCTCGATCGCGCCCACGCCGTCGAAGGCCAACTTCAGCGGGCACTGCAGACTCGCATCGGCATCGAGCAGGCCAAGGGCATCATCTCGGAACGGATGGGCATCCCGATGGATGCCGCCTTCGGGCTGTTGCTCGGCTACGCACGCAGCCACAACCAGAAACTGCACGACGCCGCCCGAGACGTCGTCACAGGGGTGCTGGCTGCCAGCGACCTGACCTGAATCCTTCGCAGCCACCGCCCGGGTGAGTGCCGGCTTTCTCCGACGTCCGGACAGCGCGGCGAGGTTTCACCGCATGGACGTCAACGCTTCGCCTCCATCACGTCTCCGAGTCGCAGCAGTGACGATACGCATGCGGCTCCTGATGGTGCCCAGCGGAGTGTCGAGCAGCTTCGCTACCTCCCGGTAGGTGTGGCCCTGATAGTAGGCCAGCTCGGTCGCTTGACGTTGCAGCCGGTCAAGCTGGCCAGGGCTGCGCTCACCTTGGCGTGCTCCTGGTTGAGGATGACCTGATCGGCGACCGCATCGAACGCCCGCTGCTGATCTCGCACACCGATCCGTCGCGTCCGATCACGTCGAGCCTGCTCGGAGCAGACGCGGTCGACCGCTGGCCCGGTGGTGAGCCACCATCAAGACCCAGGCACCCGCCACACCCTGGACCGGGTCGAAACGCGCTGCAGTGCAGCACACCTCGAGCAGGACCTCCTGGTGATCTCCTCGGCCCGGGCCGGGTCACGGACAGCCCGCCGGGCCACCCCGTGCACCCGACCACCGATCCGATCGAGCAGGACGCTGAACGCCGCCCGGTCGCCGGTAGCGACCTGAACGAGCAGATCGCTCTGGGCATCGCCCGTGCCGTGGCGGCGCTGGGGGCTGCTTCGCTGCGGCGAGGCCTCTGGGCTCGATGCGGCTGGCGGTCCGGCGCTTCGACCCTCGTGCATCGAGGACGACGTCATGGCGCGGACGAACCCCGCCTGGCGTCGACATGGCCACCGGGCGACGGGGCAATGTACTGCTGGCCGGCGTCGATAGGGCTGCCGCACAGGCCGGGGCGGTGGGATGGCGTGCTCCTCACAGCAATGGTGTCAAGCCAGTCCGTGTCAGGATCTGGAACACCTGGACCGCTGCTGAGTGGTGCTGATCACACGATGTGCGTTGCAGATCGGTGTTCCATGAAAGTAGTGGCGGGTGCCGGTTGGTGGAACGGACGACGAGCCGTGGGCGCGCCGGAGATGCTCGAACGCCTCCTGGTCAGACGACCTCGGGGCGT
The DNA here is from genome assembly GCA_964451855.1 of uncultured Actinomycetota bacterium. Lineage (GTDB taxonomy): Bacteria > Actinomycetota > Nitriliruptoria > Nitriliruptorales > Nitriliruptoraceae > CSSed11-175R1. Next base: position 2,994 of record CAYVJT010000004.1, on the reverse strand, counting down.
GTAACCTTGTAGACGGTCGATCCGTCTTGACCACGCGCGGGTTCCGATCTCTGTCCGGCGAACGCTGGGGTCATCGTGGTCGACGAAGGCAAGCTGTCATCGGTGTTGAGTGAGTTGGCGCGTACGCTCGCTACCGAGTTCCCGATCCAGCAGATCCTCGATCATCTGGTTGAGCGGATCGTGGGGATCCTGCCGATCACCTCGGCGGGGGTGACGCTGATCGGCGAGGGAAGGGAGCCTCGCTTCGTCGCCGCGTCCGACTCTCGTGCGCTGCGCTACGAGCGCCTCCAGACCGAGATCGGTGAGGGCCCCTGTGTGGTGTCGTTCGACTCCGGAGAACCGGTTTCCGTGGCTGACTTGGCCAGCGAGGAGCGGTTCCCGGCGTTCACCGCGGCGGCGCGGACTGCGGGGCTGGGTGCCGTGTTCACCTTCCCGCTGCATCACGGGGAGCACCGCCTGGGTGCGCTGGATCTGTACCGCGAGACCCCGGGCGGGCTCGATCCGCACACCATGGAAACCGCCCAGACACTGGCGGACGTCGCAGCTGCCTACCTGATCAACGCCCAGGCTCGCGACGATGCGCAGGTGGCATCGGAACAACAGCGCCAGCGTGCGCTTCACGACGCGCTGACCGGGCTGCCCAACCGTGTGCTCCTGCAGGATCGTCTCCAGCACGCCGCTCAGCGGGCTGTTCGCACCCACGAGAGCGTGGCGGTGCTGTTCATCGACCTCGACGACTTCAAGCAGGTGAACGACACGTACGGCCACCATGTCGGTGATGATCTGTTGGTCGCGGTTGCACGCCGTCTCGAAGCGCTCGTGCGAGCCGATGACACGCTGGCGCGCGTGTCAGGCGACGAGTTCGTGTTCCTGTGCGAGAACCTGGCCGACCGCTCCGACGCGCAACTCCTGGTGAGCCGTATCGTGACGTCGTTCGAGGAACCGTTCGACCTGTCCGGTGTCGAGCTGACACTTACGGCGAGTGTCGGAGTCGCGGTTGCCGGTCCGGGTGAGGCCATCACCGATCGGCTGTTGGTGGAGGCGGACACCGCGATGTACCACGCCAAACGGAACGGCGGCTGGGGCACGTCCCTGCTCGGGCGACGCGGCTCGCTCGACCTGGAGGCCAGCAGTCTTGTCCGCCAGTTGCGCTCGGCGCTAGATGACGGCGAGTTCGAGGTGGTCTACCAACCACTCGTGCGCAGCGCCGATGGGCGGATCACCGGTGTCGAGGCGCTCCTGCGTTGGACACATGCGACCCGAGGTGTCGTGCCCCCCGAGCTCATCGTGGCGGTCGCGGAGCAGAGCGACCTGATCAACGAGATCGGTGCCTGGGTCCTTGAGCGCAGCTGCGATGATCACCACCGGTGGCCTACCAGCCATCGTGGCGTGAGCCTCGACCTCGCCGTCAACGTTTCGGTGCGCCAGCTCCGGGCGCCCGACTTCGCCGGGACGGTCGCGACGGTGCTCGCAGCAACGGGCACGGCACCGGGTGCGCTCATCCTGGAGGTCACGGAGAGCGTCCTGATGGATGACGCAGATCGCGCACACCTGGCACTCAACGAGCTACGCGAGACCGGCGTTCGCATCGCGCTGGACGACTTCGGAACCGGCTTCTCGTCGCTGAGCTATCTGCGCCAGGTACCCGTCGACATCATCAAGATCGACCGGAGCTTCGTCGCCGACATCGACGAGTCGCCCGGCGGAGGTGCCATCCTCGCGGCAGTGACCGACCTGGCCCACGTCCTGTCACTACCGATCACCGCAGAGGGCGTCGAGACCCAGCGTCAACGCGATGAGGTCCGCGCCATCGGGTGCGAGTACGCGCAAGGGTTCTTCTACGCACGACCGATGACGGCCGCGGCGATCGCCGAACTGCTCAGCGAACCCGGTAGCGGTACCGGGCATCTGCCGAAGAGCGAGCGGACGCCAACGGGTCGCGCTGTGGCTCGGACTTCGGCGGCCACAACACGATGACCGTCGGACGGGCGCTTCGACGGCACTGAGAGCACCGGACAGACCTCCGGTCAGGGGTGCGGCAGATCTTCGCCGGTTCCCCAGGGTTCTGTTGTGCGGTGTAGGTGATGTTGGTCGTTTCGGGGGTACAGAAAGCTGCATGCGCAACTGCGTTCGGCAGCCCCCGCGGCCTGCGTGACTCAGGAGATCACGCGCCTGGACCGCTGCGGGCAGCGGGAGAACGGCACCAAGCTGCCGGCGGGCCAACGCACCCTCAGCAGCTAGCTACTCGAGCGTCGCGTCAGCGTGCCGCCCCCACACTGCGGACCTTGGCCCGAAGGACCGTAGTCAACGGGCCTCGGACAAACGTGTGCAGTGTCGCTGCTATCCCACGTTCGCCACCTCCGCGATGGCTCGTGCTGTGGCACCCCGAACCTCTTGGTGAGCGCTGGCACAGGGCAACTCGACATGCCAGGTCCGTAGGAGTCGCGGCGGCACTCGGACGACCACCCAAGATCGTCGACAGACATCGACAACTGGTGAGAGCACTCCTCTCGTCCTCTCACCAGGTGCCGCCACCGTGCTCAAACGACGTGTCGCTCACACCGCCGAGTTCCGACAGGCGCCGCTCGTACCGCTGTCGACCGTGATCGACACTCTGGTCGAGCTTCGCCAGACCGCCTACCTCGCTTACCGAGCCTCGCTCGGCAGCGAGGGTCACCCCTGGCAGGCTCGACACTGCCGCTGGACCGACTGACCGTTCCGCGTAGGATCGCCAAACGATCGAACGGACACCCTGAACAGGCTGCACCAGTGACACACAACGGTTTCCTCCGACCCCTCCGTCCGCGCGCCGCGTGGGTCCAAAATGGGTCCGAGACCGCCCCACACCCACCCATACGGACCCAAACCCGAACAGCCGAAACAGCCGCTGATCCCCCGGAAACGGCAGGATCGCCGTTTCCTGCCGCAGCCTGGATGCTATGGCATGGAGGGGGTCGTGGGTTCAAATCCCATCCGGTCCACCCGACGAGAAGC
>CAYVJT010000003.1:41022-46398 GCA_964451855.1 uncultured Actinomycetota bacterium | reverse complement strand
CCCGTAACCCCGGAGCGGCCTGGCTCGCCTCAGGGGAGACGACCGAGGAGCACACGATGGCGCGCGACCGTGGGGACGACCGCAGGGACCCAGACCCCGACACCGTCGACGGGGCCCCGGACCTCGACGCGATCGAGGGGCCCCCGGGTCCCGACGAGGTCGACGCGCTCCTCGACGAGGTCCTCGCTGCGGACACCTCCGCCGCGTCCTCGGTCGAGGCGCCGGACGGCACGGCCGAGGTCACCGCTTCGCTACGCCGCGTCCGCGAGCTCTCGGATGAACCCTTGCCGACGGCGTCGCGCACCCGGCACCTGCACCGGATCCGCACGCACGAGCCTGCGGTGCGACGCGGTCACGCCGACCGCCGGCGCGCACCATCGCGGCGACCGGGGCTGCGTCGACGCCTCGTGGCGCTCACCGCTGGGGCACTGGCACTGCTGATGCTCACCGCTGGGAGTGCCGTCGCCGTCGCACAGGACGCCGATCCCGACGACGCCCTGTACGGGCTGAAGCGGGCATCCGAGGAGGCCTGGCTGGTGATGCCGCGGGGTTCGGAGCGTGCCGCGGAGGTCCACCTCGCGCTCGCGGACCGTCGTATCGAGGAGGCCCGCCGGGCGCCGGAGCACGCCGAGCGGCTCGTCAGCGAGGGCATCGGCAACGTCGAGGCAGCGGCGGAGCAGCGGCCAGAGGAGGCGATCGCGGCCTTCGAGCGGCTGCTCGGCGAGGGTGAGGACAGCCTGCCCGAGCAGGCGTCCTTCGCCGCCCGGGCCGCGCTGCACCGCAACTGCGTCCGCATCGCCGAGAGGCACGGCCTGACGGCCGAGTGCCCGGAACCGCAAGGTGAGCACCCGGGCCGCGGGCTCGGTCGCGGCGACGGTGAGCACCCGGGCCGTGGGCTCGGTGAAGGCCGTCCCGACCTGGAGCACGACGGACCGCGCGGCTGGGGCCCGGACGGCCGCCCCGAAGGGGAGGTCGGTCCGCCGCCATGGGCGCCAGGGCACGGCCGTGGGGACGCCGAGACCTCCGAGGAGTAGCCGACACCGGGGCTACCTCGTCGCGCCCGTCGCCGGGGACCGGCCGCACGGCTCACCCCGACCGCTCGTCCGACCTCAGCCGATGTCGGTCAGCGTCCCCGCATCACGCCGCTGGAAGTAGCGCACCAGCCCTGCGGCGTTCGAGCGGGTGTCGTTGAGCAGCTCGAGACGTCGCCTGGCGTCGGGATCGTCGTCGAGCGCCGCCGCATCCACCTCGTCCATGAAGCGCCGTTGCAGCGTCTCGGCGACATGGTCGAGCTCGGTGCCGGTGGGTGCGCTGCCGGTCGCATCGATGGCTTCGAGGTAGGCGGCCTCGGCGACGGACGCCCACAGACGCAGGCGATCCTCGGCGTCGAGCAGTGCCTCCTCAGGCGGGTCGACGGGGCCGTAGTGCGCCAGGTAGACGCGTGCCGGCTCGCGTTCGCGGTAGCGGGCCAGGGAGTTGAGGGCCGCCTCCAGGTGGAAGTCGGCGGGTGGTGTCGCCGGTCGCAGCGCGGTCATGCCCGGCAGCTTCACGCCGACGGAGTCGCCGGAGAAGATCGCGCCGGTGTCGGAATCGTGGATCCCGATGTGGTGCTTGGCGTGCCCGGGCGTGTACATCAGCTCCAGCCGTCGCCCGCCCCCGAGGTGCAGTTCGTCACCGTCGACCACCGACACGATGCGCTCCGCGTCGATCGGGGTGCACGCGCCGTAGACCGAGTCGAAGAGCGGACCGTAGACCTGCGCGGAGGAGCGGTTCAGCCGGTCGGGCTCGTTGAGGTGGCGGGCCCCGAGCTCGCTGACCACGATCGTCGCGTCGGGGAAGGCGTCGGCGATGTCGCCGGCTCCACCCGCATGGTCGAGGTGGATGTGGGTCAGGACGAGGTAGGCGAGGTCGGCCGGGTCCATGCCGAGCTCGCGGAGCCCGGCCACGACGTTGTCGATCGTGAGGGCGGGGCCGCACTCGATGAGGGCTGGTCGCTCCGCGGCCAGGAGGTAGCCCGCGGTGACGTTGTTCATGCCAGCCGTGAGCGTGTCGATCGCGATCACGCCGTCGTCGTAACGCTGGATCGGCGGCGGGGGTGGGACCTCGGCATCGTCCGATGCCGGCTCGGCGGCTGCCTCGGCGTCGGCGGGCGCGGGCCCGGCGGCTGCCTCGTCGGCAGGCTCGGGGTCTGTCCCAGCGGTGTCGTCGGTCACGTCGGATCCCTGCTTTCCACAACCCTGGAGAGGCTAGTCGCCACCGGTGCCACGCGGTCTAGCGTGTCGGGTCAGCGACGGGGAGTCGGACCATGCCAACCACACGCAGCGCGCAGGATCCGGACACGCAGGCCGAACGCGGAGCACCTGACGCCCGCAACGAGGTGCAGCTGGCTGGGAAGGTCACCGCTGCGCCTGAGCGACGCACGCTGCCATCGGGGGACGAGGTGGTGTCGTTCGGCGTGAGCGTGCCGCGCGAGGGCGGCGGGACGGATGCGATCCCGGTGCAGGTGGGCCCCGCTCCCGGCCCTGGCGGTCGCCCCGGTCCGGGACAGGTCGGGCGGCGGCGGCTGGCGGCTGCCGAACGGCTGCAGGTGGGGGTCTGGGTGGCTGTCGAGGGCCGGATCCGTCGACGCTGGTGGGCGACGGCCGGGGCGCGCCGGAGCCGGATCGAGGTCGCCGCGACCTCGGTGACGCCCCTGGCGACCTGACACGGGTGGCGATGTGGCACCGCTGGCGACCTGACACGGGTGGCGACGTGGCACCGCTGGCGACCTGATACCCCCGATGCCCCGACCTCACACCACGACCCGGAGCCGGTCACGGTGGGGCTCAGTCGTGGTCGGGCGGCAGGTCTGGGTCCTCCTCGTCCTCCTCGTCGGTGGGGTCGTCCTCCGACGGGATCCGATCGCCGGGCAGGGCGATGTGGAGCACCGCCTGCCCTGGCTGCACCAGCGGCAGCGTGGTCGCACCGATGACGTAGCCCTCCTCCTCGGCCTCGACGGAGGAGCGCTCTGCACCGAGCGGGCTGCTCGTGCTCCACAACGGCTGCCCCTCCTCGACGTGGTCGCCGGAGGAGACGTGCAGCTCCAGGATCCCGCCACGCTCGGCACGGATCCAGCGCGACTCGTGCAGGATCATGGGAGCCTCGTGCGCGGGCGGTGGGGCGTCATCGATCGCATCGAGGGAGCGCAACACCCGCAGCACACCCCGCACCCCGGTGTCGATCGCGTCGTCATCGAAGCGCAACGGGCCGCCGGCCTCGTAGGTGAGCACGGGGACATCGCGCTCGAACGCCGCCTCCCGCAGCGACCCGGGCCGCAGCTTCGCGTCCAGGACGAAGGGCGCGCCGAAGGTGGTCGCCAGGTTGAGCGAGGTCGCGTCCTGGGTCGCGATCCGGATCTGCGGCACGTTCGTGCGGTGGTTCGCGGCGGTGTGCAGATCCACGCCGATGTCCGACCCGATGATGACCTCCTCGAGGAGCAGCCGCGCGATGCGGGCCGCCATGGATCCCGTGTGCGATCCGGGGAAGGACCGGTTGAGGTCGCGCCGGTCGGGGAGGTAGCGCGACCCGATCTGGACCCCCAGCACGTTGACCATCGGGACCACGACCACGCTGCCGCGGAGCCGGTCGAGCTCGAGGGTCTCGAGCAGGTGGCGGCAGACCGCGATGCCGTTGAGTTCGTCCCCGTGGACCGCGGCGGTCACGAAGACGCGGGGGCCGTCGTCGATGCCGTTGATCACCGTGATCGGCAGCGTCGTGCGGTCACCGGTGAACGACTCGGAGGCGGTCGGCGCCAGGTCGCGACGGGTCCCGGGTGCGACGCTGACCCCGGCGACGGTGATGGGCTCGCTCATCGCTTCCGCTTCCGCTTCCGGCCCGTGACGATGTAGCCGTGCCCCGGGTCGACGAGGCAGTGCCGTTCGAGCGTGAGTCGACCGAGGAGCATGCGGAAGTTCATCCCACTGCGATCGGTGAGGGTGACGTCCGCGGTCACGTCGAGGGGGCCGCACACGATCCGGGTACGGACCACGGGGCGGGTCTCGGCGCGCGCACCGGTGTCCCTCACGACCTTGTGTCCGATGACCACGGTCTCCACCGGGTGGTGCTCGGGACGTGACTTCGGGCCGAGCACGATGTCGAAGCGCACCCAGGAGACGGGTTCGCCGTTCAGGGGATGGTCGGTGGCCGGCAGCTCCTCGAGGCTGGAGACGTGCAGGGCGCTCGACCGCGCGCCGGTGTCGAGCTTGCCGCGCAGACGCAGGTCCCACTCAGGCAGCCAGACGTGCTCCTTCCAGCCCAGCACGGGAAGGTTGGCTGCCACGCTCGCTCCTCGTTCGACGGGTCGCAGCCTAACGGGGGTGCCCCACCAGCCAGACGCACCGCTGCGCCGCCGATGGGCGGCCGCACAGCCTGAGGCATGATCTGCGGGCCACGATGGTCGGCGGAGCGGTTGGCCGGTGGACGGGCTGGCCGGGGGTTGGCCGGCGGAGTGGCTGGCCGGTGGCGTGCGTGGCCGGTGGGGTTCAGCCCGGCGGCGGGGGAGGGCGCCGACGGTCGCGGACCGGGTGCAAGGTGGCTTGACCGCGACGTTGCCGGCCGCGGTCGAGCAGCAGGATCAGCAGGATGCCGGCCGCGAACCCGGCGATGTGGGCCTCGTAGGCGATGTTGCCGCCACCGGGGTCGCGGATCCCGACGAACTGGTAGGCGAGCCAGCCGCCGAGCAGCAGCCACGCTGGCATCCGCACGATCGCGAAGATCACGAACCAGGCGCGGATCCTGAGGCCGGGGATGAGCAGGGCCACGAGGTACAGCGGGAAGGGCACGTAGGTGAGCACCTTCGCGTTCGGGTGCATGATGAGGTACGCGCCGAGGATCGCCGCCACCCCACCGGACGCGCCGATCAGGGGCATGGCCGATCCGGGCTGGAGGACCACGTACGACAGCGCCGCGATGGCGCCGCCGCCGATGTAGAAGAGCACGTAGCGCACGCCGCCGAGCCGGTCCTCCACGTTGTCACCGAAGACGAACAGGAACAGCATGTTGCCGAGCAGGTGCCAGATGTTGGCGTGCAGGAACATCGAGGTGAGCAGCGGCAGCAGGACGAGCTTGTCGGTGTCGAGCACCGCGCAGGAGCCCAGGCTCTGCTCGACGGTGCCGGCCGAGAGTGCCTGCAGCGACAGGATCTCCTGGGGCACGACGGCGAACCGGTAGATGAAGCCGACGTTCGCGCAGGGGTCTAGGTAGAGGTGTTGCCAGACGAAGACGGCGAGGTTGATCGCCAGGAAGAGCCAGTTGACGTGCGGCCGCCGCCGGGTCGGGTTGAGGTCCCTGATCGGGATGACCATGGTCAGCCCCGGCTCGCCGCACCGCTCGCGTCGC
>CAYVJT010000003.1:26735-40922 GCA_964451855.1 uncultured Actinomycetota bacterium | reverse complement strand
CCGGTCGCGTCGCGGGTCACAGCATCGCTCGCAACCGCAGCAGGTCCGACATGGAGGCGTCGATCCGGATCCGGCCTGCGAGGTAGGCCTGGCTGAAGGCGAGGTCACCGTTGGAGAGCTGGACCAGATCGTCGGAGCGCACCGAGATGCGGATGTCCGGTCGCCGGGACACCGGCTCGTCCCGGACCGTCAACGAGCCGTTGCGCCACTCCCCGTACCGGACCAGATCGAGGTCGGGGCAGCGAGCCTCGATCGTGCGCCGCGTGGGCATCATCGCCCGGGACTCCGGACCGAGCTCACCGAAGCGCTCGAGGAACCCGTCGAGGATCGCCTCGACCTCCTCGACCTCAGCCACGATGCGCTCCCGGATGCTCGCCTGCTCGACCCCGTCGGACGGTAGCACCGGCCGACGGGGCCTTCTGGCGGCCCGTGCGAGGTAGCGTCCACGCCAGCGCAGGACGCGAGGCCGCCTCGGCGGCCACACGCGTGCCACAGCGACGGGCCCACGTGCTCCCGCGTGGCGCCCATCGACCGCGACGCAGGGCACGCTCTGCGTTCCCGGAGGTGAGGATGCAGCAGCTCTACCCGGAGCATCGCTCCATGGCCCTCGACGAGCTCCATGCGGGGCTGACCCTCCACGACGGTGGTGGTGCGCAGCGGACCTGGTTGGCGATCGGCATGGTCGCCACGCTCGACGGAGCGGCGACCGTCGGTGGGCGCACGGAGGCCCTCGGCGGCGAGGCTGACCATCGGGTGTTCACGCAGCTGCGCGCTGCGGCCGACACCATCCTCGTCGGTGCCGGCACCGTCCGCGCCGAGGACTACGGCCCGGCTGCCGGACCGGCTGCCCGTCGCGAGGACCGGGCGGCGCGCGGTCTCGACGAGAGCCCGCGGCTGGTGATCGTGAGCGGGTCGCTCGATCTCGGACCGGAGCTGCGCGTCTTCTCCGATCCGCAGCACCGCCCGCTGGTCGTGACCAGCGGGCGGGCATCCGAGGTGCGTGCCGCCGGACTCGCCGAGGTCGCCGAGGTGGTGCGTGTCGGCGACGACGCGCTCGACGTCGTGGAGCTGTTGGACCAGCTGGCGTCCCGTGACCTGCGTCGGGTGCTGTGCGAGGGTGGCCCGCGGCTCAACGGTCACCTGCTGGCCGAGGACCTGGTCGACGAGGTGTTCCTCACCGTGGCGCCGAGCATGTTCGCGGGCGACGCACCGCGCATCGCCCACGGTGATCGGGAGCTGCCGCCCCGCGGCTTCACCCTCGCCAGCATCCACGAACACGAGGACGAGCTGCTGCTGCGTTACCGACGTGCACGGTGATCCCGCGCTACGGTCCAGGGGACATGCCGAGGAGGGCAACAGCATGAACGAAGCTCTGCAGCGGTACCTGGAGGCGGCCTCCGGGTTCACGACCATGACGAAGGACAGGGCCGAGCAGCTGGCGAAGCAGCTGGTGCGTTCGGGCGAGGCGGCGAGCGATCAGGTCGGCGACGTCGTCGAGCAGCTCCTCGAACGTCAGCGCAAGAACCAGGAAGCGGTCAGCGCGCTGGTCAAGACCGAGACGTCGCGGGCGGTCCGCGCCATGGGGCTGGCATCGCGATCCGAGGTCGAGCGTCTGCAGAAGCAGGTCGCCGACCTCAAGCGAGAGATCGCGACCATGGATCCGGGTGGTGGCAGCTCACCCGCGAGGAAGGGCGCCAAGAAGGGTGCGAAGAAGGCGGCCAAGAAGGGTGCCAAGAAGGGCGCCAAGAAGACCGCCAAGAAGGGTGCGAAGAAGAGCGCGAAGAAGACCGCGAAGAGGGCGGCCAAGAAGGGCGCGAGCAGCTCCGCCAAGAAGACCGCCAAGAAGGCGGCCAAGAGGTCGAGCGGGTCGTGAGCGAGGACGGGCTCACGGAGCTGCAAGCGGCGTTGGAGACGGTCAACGACCTTCCGGTCGAGGACCGGCTCGCGGTGTTCGAACAGGTCAACGCCCAGCTGGCCGCTGAACTCGCGGCCCTGGACGAGCTGTAGCCCTGGCGGCGCCTCGCCGTCGCCTCGACGCCGAGCTGCTCCGCCGCGGGCTGGTCGGTAGCCGCGCCGAGGCGCAGCAGGCGATCAGCGACGGCCTCGTCACCATCGACGGGGCACCGGCCATGAAGGCGGCGACCCAGGTCCACGCCGGCCAATCGCTCGTCCTGCTCGCACCGGCGCGACGCTACGTCAGCCGCGGCGGCGACAAACTCGCGCACGCGCTCGAGGTGTTCGGCATCGACCCGACCGGGCGACGCTGCCTCGACGCCGGGGTGTCGACCGGCGGGTTCACCGACGTCCTCCTCCAGCGGGGCGCGGCCCACGTGCTCGCCTACGACGTGGGGTACGGACAGGTGCACGAGCGGCTGCGCGCCGACCCGCGCGTCGCCGTCCACGAGCGCGTCAACGTGCGCGAGCTCAGGCCGAGCGACCTGCCTGAGCCACGCCCCGACCTGCTGGTCGCCGACCTGTCGTTCATCTCGCTGGCGCTGGTGCTCCCCGGGTTGCTCGCCCTGCTCGCCGACGTCCCGCAGCGCGAGGCGGTGGTCCTGATCAAGCCGCAGTTCGAGGCGCGTCGCGCGGAGGTCGGCAAGGGCGGCGTCGTGCGTGACCCCACGGTCTGGCGGCGGTGCCTGCTCGGGGTCGCCGAGGTCGCTCAGGAGCTAGGGTGGCGGGGCTTCGAGGTCACCGCCTCGCCCCTGCTGGGACCGGCGGGCAACGTCGAGTTCCTCGCACACCTGACCCCGGAGGTCATCACCCGCGAGGCGGGGGACCGGGGGAGCGTGCACCCGGGTGCGGGGGCGGACCACCTCGGCGTCTCCGGGCACCCGGCGGCAGCAGGGGCGGCGGATGCGGTGCAGCGAGCGGTCGAGGAGGGTCAGGCCCTGCGGCGAGGTGACCGTGGATGACGAGGTCGACGAGGTAACGGCGGATGACGAGGTCGAGGAGGGCAGCGTGAAGGTCGGACTGGTCATCCATGCCGGGCGCGACCGATCGCTCGACCTGGCGCGGACGACCGCCGAGCGCCTCCGGTCCCACGGTGCGACGGTGGTGGTGACGCGTCCGAGCGAGGCGGGCACCGAGGTGTCCGACGGGCTCGCGGCGGTCGCGACACCCGTCGAGCGGGAGGCGTTCGCCGACGGCCTCGACCTGGCGATCTCCCTCGGCGGTGATGGGACCTTCCTGCGCGCCGCTCACCTGTGCCGGGATCACGAGGTCCCCGTCCTCGGTGTGAACCTCGGCCGTCTCGGCTTCCTCGCGGAGGTCGAGGTGGACGACCTCGACGCCGCCCTGGACAACCTGGTCGAGCGCCGGTTCACCGTGGAGGAGCGAGCGACGCTCGATGTCCTCGCTCAGGGTCCGGACGGTCAGGAGGTCTCCCGGGCGTGGGCCCTGAACGAGGTGTCGGTCGAGAAGACGGCGAGGCAGCGCGTGCTGCACATGGAGGTCCACGTCGACGACACGCTGTTCGCCCGGGTCTCCGCGGACGCGCTGGTCGTGGCCACGCCGACGGGTTCGACCGCCTACGCGCTGTCTGCGGGAGGGCCGATCCTGTCGCCGACCCTCGACGCCACCCTGGTGGTCCCCGTGGCGCCCCACAGCCTCTTCGACCGCACGGTGGTCGCCGGGCCTTCGGAGGAGGTGCGCGTGGCCCTGATGACCGACCAGGCGCCCGCACTGATCTCCTGCGACGGGCGCGACCCCGTGCCGCTCGAACCGGGAGGCATGATCCGGGTCCGGGGTGCGGGCCGGCCGGTGAGGATCGCGCGCACCGGCACGCCCGATTTCTACCGGCTCGTCCGCGAGAAGTTCGGGCTGCGGTGACACGTCGCAGCGGCTGCGCACCGTCCAGCGCTCTGGTGGCCGCGACGACATCGGGCGGCCGCGTCACCGTCCACACCCTCCGCCGCTCCCGCGGCGTCCACACCCTCCGCCGAACGTGCGCCGGAACCGAGCCATCGGCGCTAGCCTCCCGGCTCGACCGCCGCGACCCGCCACCGCGCCGCGGAGCGTCACCCCGAGGCGCGCGAAGGGGATGCCGTGATCGAGGAGCTGCACATCCGCAGCCTCGGGGTCATCGAGGAGGCGTCGCTGCGCCTCGCCCCTGGGCTGACGGTCGTGACCGGTGAGACCGGTGCCGGCAAGACGATGCTGGTCACCGCCCTGCAGCTGCTGCTCGGGATGCGCGCCGACACCTCGCTCGTGCGCAGCGGGGCTGCCGCCGCGCTCGCGGAGGCGGCGATCAGCCCGCCGCCGGACGAGGCCGCGGACTGGATCTCGGACGGGGACGACGTGCTGGTCGTTTCCAGGGAGATCCCGGAGGCGGGACGTTCGCGGGCACGTATCGGCGGACGGCTCGCCCCCGTCTCCGCGCTGAACGACGTGCTCGGCCGCCACGTCGAGGTGCACGCTCAGCACGAGCACGTGCGGCTGGCCCGCGCCGAGGTGCAGCGGTCACTGCTCGACCGCTACGCCGGCGATCCCCACGCCCGAACGCTCGAGCGCTTCGGTGACGCCTACGCCCGCTGGCGCGAGCTCGAGGAGGCCCGCGCCCATCGCGACCAGGACGCCCGTGAACGGGCCAGGGAGCTCGACCGCCTGCGGGTCGAGGTCGCCGAGATCGACGCGGCCCACCTCGACGTCACGGCCGACGCGGCGATCGGCCAGGAGCTGGAGCGGCTCGCCCACGCCGACGAGGTGCAGCAGGCCACCGGGGAGGCCACCGAGTTGCTGGGTGCCGAGGGTGCGGGTGAGCCGGTCGGTCGGGCGCTCGACGCGCTGCGCCGGTTGTCGCTCGACGACCCGGAGCTCGAGGAGCTGCGCACCCGGGCGACCGGCATCTCCGCGGAGCTGGTCGAGCTGACCGCCGACCTCCGCGGCTACGGCGAACGTGCGGAGGCCGACCCGCAGCGCCTCGCCCAGCTCCAGGAACGGCAGCACCTGCTCGTCCAGCTGTCGCGCAAGTACGGCGCGGAGATCGAGGACGTCCTGGCGTACGCCGACGACGCCCGCGCCCGGATCGTCGAGCTCGAGGGCGAGGACGAGGACGCCGCCGATCTCGAGCAGCGCTGCGAGGACGAGCTCGGCTCGGTCCGCGAGCTCGCCGCCGACCTGCACCGCGGACGGTGCGCCGCCGGCGAGCGCCTGGCGGAGGACGTCGACGCCCACCTCGAGGACCTCGGCATGCCCCACGCCACCTTCGAGGTGGCCGTGGAGGACGGGGGCGAGGGTGCGCTCCGCTCCCACGGCGCGGACGACGTCACCTTCCTGCTCGCACCCAACCCGGGCGAGCCGGCGCGACCGCTCGCGTCGGCGGCGTCGGGTGGTGAACGTTCCCGGGTGTCGCTGGCGATCGAGGTCGCGCTCGCCGACGTCGACGACGCGCAGGTGCTGGTGTTCGACGAGGTCGATGCCGGGATCGGCGGGACGACGGCGATGGCGGTGGGCGAGAAGCTCGCCCGGCTCGCCGCGGGGGAGGGGCAGCGTCGCCGTCAGGTGCTCTGCGTCACCCACCTCGCACAGATCGCGGCGTTCGCGGACGTGCACCACGTCGTCGAGAAGGGCGTCGCCGGGGGCCGGACGGTCACGACGTCGCGCCAGGTCGCGGACGACTCGCGGGTCGCGGAGCTGTCACGCATGCTCGGGGGAGACGAGACCGCGCAGGCCGGCCTCGACCATGCCCAGGAGCTGCTCGACCGGGCGCAGCAGCGGCGCGCCGGATGATGCGACCCAGCGACGGGCCGGCTCGGATGCGACCGCTGCGGTGGCTGGTGCCGCTCGTGCTCGGGCTGGCGGTCCTGGCATCGGCGACCGCGGGCCCCATCGAGCGAGCCACCGCCGGCGCAGCTGCGCAGGACGAGGATCCGCAGGCCCGTGAGGTGACCCCGCTCGCACCGGAGTTCGGGGGCGAGCCGACGACGGACGGAGCGATCGAACGACGTGGCTTCGGTGAGGTCGCCGGCAGCGTGCGGGGAGCCCGTGCCGCTCGTGCCGCCGCCGCGTCGACGGAGGAGCCGACCAGCCCCGTGCCGCCCATGGCGCGGTACGAGGAGCTCACGCTGCTGGCACCGTCGGACGATCCGGTGCTCGTGGGCTTCCACGAGGCAGGGACCCGTGACGGGCTGGAGCTCGAGCCCGTCGGGCCGTTGATCGTCAACGACAACACCACCCGCATCACCGCACCGCCGGACGACCCGGACGGCACCCCCTACCGCATCCTGCACTCGCGTGGTCGTGCCGCCGGGCCGACCTCGGCGGTGGACGTGGTGATGCGCGACGACGATCCCGTGCTCGCACCCGTCTCCGGCGTGGTCACCGACGTCCGCATGTACTACCTCGGCGGTCGACACCGCGACCTGCGGCTGGAGCTGCGCCCCGACGACGCCCCCGAGCTGCGCGTCATCCTGATCCACGTCGACGAGGTGGCCGTCGCCACCGGCGACCGGGTGGAGGCCGGGCGCACCGTGCTCGCGGACACGGCGCGCCGGTTCCCCTTCGTCAGCCAGATCGACTACGTCACCGACCCCGAGCGCTGGCCGCACGTCCACATCGAGGTCAAGGAGGAGGGCGCCACCCGGCCCGGGGACGGCTGATCCGCGCCGCCTCCGCGCCGCCTCCGCGCCGGAGGAGGTGACCGACGGGGTGCGAGTCGTCCTCCGATCGGCGTCGGGGGTCGTTGGTAGGTGTCGCGGTCGGCGGCTACGGTCGCTCGGACCGCACCTGCGGTCCATCGGGGCCTCCAGGAGGTGCGAACTTGAGCCAGGCTGTGACCGAGGCGCAGACGTCCCAGGCGGCGACCACCGCACGGGAGCGAGCCGCGACCGAGCACCAGCCCGGACCCGGCCCGCGGTCGGAGACCGTCAAGCACGTCTTCGTCACGGGAGGGGTGTCGTCGGCGCTGGGCAAGGGCATCACCGCCGCGTCGCTGGGGCGGCTGCTGAAGGCCCGTGGGCTGCGGGTCACCATGCAGAAGCTGGATCCCTACATCAACGTCGACCCGGGGACGATGAACCCCTTCGAGCACGGCGAGGTGTTCGTCACCGACGACGGCGGCGAGACCGACCTCGATCTCGGCCACTACGAGCGGTTCATCGACGAGAACCTGCACCGGGGCTCCAGCGTCTCCTCCGGTCAGATCTGGCAGTCGGTGATCGCCAAGGAGCGTCGCGGCGACTACCTCGGCAAGACCGTCCAGGTGATCCCGCACATCACCGATGAGATCAAGGCGCGCATCCGCGCGGTCGACGACGGCGTGGACGTCGTCATCACCGAGGTCGGCGGCACGGTGGGCGACATCGAGGGCCTGCCGTTCCTGGAGGCGATCCGCCAGCTGCGCTACGACATCGGCCGCGAGAACATCCTCTACGTGCACTGTGCCCTCGTGCCCTTCATCGCGGCCTCGGGCGAGCTCAAGACCAAGCCGGCACAGCACTCGGTGCGCGAGCTGCGCTCGATCGGTATCCAGCCGGACGTGCTGGTGCTGCGCAGCGACCGCGAGATCGACGAGGGGCTGCGCGCCAAGGTCGCCATGCAGTGCGACGTCGACGTCGACGCCGTGGTCGCCGCGGTCGACAGTCCGTCGCTGTACCAGATACCTCTTGCCATGCGTGAGGAGGGCCTCGACCGGGTCGCGGTGGATCGCCTCGGGCTGCCCGACGTCGAACCCGATCTCGCCGAGTGGCACCGGCTCGTCGACCGGGTGCACGCCGCCCGGGAACCGGTCACGATCGCGATCGTGGGCAAGTACGTCGAGCTGCCCGATGCCTACCTGTCGGTGGTGGAGTCGCTGCGTCACGGCGGGATCGCCACCGGCGTCGACGTGACGTTGCGGTGGATCGCCTCGGATGACCTCGCACCGGAGCGTGCCGGCGCCGACGACGACCACGGGTCCGTCGAACGGATCCTCGCGGGTGTCGACGGCGTCCTGGTGCCGGGCGGCTTCGGGTTCCGCGGCGTGGAGGGCAAGATCGCCGCGGTCGGCTGGGCCCGCCGCCACAAGGTCCCGTTCCTCGGCCTGTGCCTCGGGCTGCAGAGCGCGGTGATCGAGTTCGCCCGCAACGTGGCGGGCCTGCCGTACGCGCACTCCTCGGAGTTCGAGCCCGACACGCCCGACCCGGTCATCGACATCATGCCCGACCAGCGCGACATCACCGACAAGGGCGGCACGATGCGGCTCGGCAGCTACGCCGCCAAGCTCGTCGAGGGCACGGTCACACGCGCCTGCTACGGCGACGAACCGGTGATCTACGAGCGTCACCGGCACCGCTTCGAGGTCAACAACCGCTACCGCGAGGTCCTGGCGGAGGCGGGCCTGGTGTTCTCCGGGCTGTCGCCCGACGAGCGGCTCGTCGAGTTCATCGAGCTGGCTGACCATCCGTGGTTCGTCGCCACCCAGGCCCACCCGGAGTTCAGCTCCCGACCGACCCGCCCGCACCCGCTGTTCACCGGGTTCGTCGACGCGGCACGCACCCACCACCGTGAGGTGCTCGGGCGGCTCCCGGTCGACCTGGACGAACCGACGGTGGGGGAGGTCGCGGCGGCCAGGCGCATCGATCACTGGACCCCGAGCAGCGCCGAGGTGGCGCGCTGATGGCCGACGCAGCGCCGGCATGGTTCGACACCCGCGACAGCCGTACGGTCCACGAGGGCTTCTCCACGGTGCGCATCGAGACCGTGGTGACCCCCGACGGCATGGTGGTCGAGCGCGAGGTCGCCGATCACGACGATGCGGTCGCGATCGTGCCCGTCACCGACGCCGGTGAGGTGCTGCTGCTGAAGCAGTACCGGCAGCCGCTGCGGGC
Organism: uncultured Actinomycetota bacterium; assembly: GCA_964451855.1. GTDB lineage: Bacteria > Actinomycetota > Nitriliruptoria > Nitriliruptorales > Nitriliruptoraceae > CSSed11-175R1. The sequence continues at coordinate 32,115 of CAYVJT010000003.1, read as the reverse complement.
CTACCTGTTGGAGATCCCCGCCGGGACGATGGACGTGACCGCTGAAGGGCCGGAGGTGACGGCACAGCGTGAGCTGCAGGAGGAGATCCAGCACCGGGCCGCGGACCTGCGGTGGTTGACCACCTTCCACAACTCGGCGGGGTGGACCACCGAGCGCACCCACGTCTACCTCGGCACCGGGCTGTCGGAAGCGCACGCGCCTGCGGACTTCGCACCGAAGGCCGAGGAAGCCGACATGGAGGTCGTCGTGCTGCCCTACGCGGTGGCCCTCGACCGGGTCCGCGCCGGGGAACTGACCGATGCGAAGACCGTGGTCGGCCTCTTGCTCGCCGAGGAGCACCTGAGGTGAGCGACGGGACCAACGCAGCAGCGACAGAGGCTCGTCACCTCACAGATGCTCGTCATATAACGGGCATCCGGGGTGCGCTGGTCCGGCGCTACCTCGACCACCTGCAGGTGGAGCGCGGGCTCGCCACCAACACCGTCGCGGCGTACCGCCGCGACCTGGCGCTCTACGAGCACTACCTCGACGACCGGGGGATCGACGATCCTCGCAGCGTCTCGCCCGACGACATCGAGGCCTTCGTCGGCTGGCTGCGGTCGCGCACCTCGGGTACGGGCCGCCCGTACGCGGGCTCGTCGGTCGCGCGCATCGTCGTCGCGGTCCGGGGCTTCCACCGCTTCCTCGCCAGGGAAGGGCTCGTCGAGAGCGACGTCGGCGCGGACCTCGCGTCGATCACGGGCGTGCGGTCGTTGCCCAAGGCGTTGTCGGTCGAGGAGGTCGGCCGCCTGCTCCAGGCCCCGGTCGGCGACGGGCCCCTGCCGCTGCGTGACCGGGCGATGCTCGAGCTGCTCTACGGGGCGGGCCTGCGGATCAGCGAGCTCACCTCGGCCGACGTGGACGACCTCGATCCACGTGAGCACGTGATCCGTGTCCGGGGCAAGGGGGACAAGGACCGCGTGGTCCCCTACGGGGACCTCGCCGCATCCGCGCTCGATCGGTGGCTCGTGGCGGGACGCCCCGCGATCCCCGTGACGAGCCCGGCGCTGTTCGTCAACGCACGGGGCGGCCGGCTCAGCCGGCAGGGAGCGTGGAAGCTGCTGCGCAAACACGCCGAACGGGCCGACCTGCACGACGCGGTCTCGCCACACACCCTGCGGCACTCCTTCGCCACCCACCTGCTCGACGGGGGTGCCGACGTGCGTGCCGTGCAGGAGCTGCTGGGCCACGCCAGCGTGACCACGACCCAGGTCTACACGTTGGTGAGCCGGCAGGCGCTGCGCGAGGTCTACGCCCGCACCCATCCGCGCGCCCAGCGGCGCTGAGCGCTCGCGGATGCCCGTCGCCGCGTGTGACGGCTCGGACCCGCCCGGCCGCAGGACCGTCGGGTTGCTTGGTCCGCGAGGTAGCGTCCCACGCCTGGAGTGCGTCGTTCGACCTGGGAGGACCTGATGTCCGGGCGCCTGGCTGTCCCCGAACTCATCGCCCGCAAGCGCGACGGCGGTGCGCTCACCCACGACGAGGTCGCCCGGCTCATCGCGGCGTACGTGGCCGAGGAGGTCGACGACGCCCAGATGGCGGCCTTGCTCATGGCGGGGGTGATCCAGGGGTTCACCACGGACGAGGCCGTCGCCCTCACCGAGGCGCTGGTCGCCTCCGGCGACACGATCGATCTGTCGGATCTGACCGGCCCCACGGTGGACAAGCACTCGACGGGCGGGGTCGGCGACGGCACGTCGTTGGTCGTCGGTCCGCTGCTCGCCGAGGCGGGATGCCAGCTGGCGAAGCTCTCCGGGCGCGGGCTCGGCCACACGGGCGGGACCCTGGACAAGCTCGAGAGCATCCCCGGCTTCCGGGTCGACCTGGCCCCGCAGGAGCTCAGGGACCAGGTCGCGTCCGTCGGGCTCGCCATCGCGGCGGCGACGGCTGAACTGGTGCCCGCAGACAAGCGTCTCTACGCCCTGCGGGACGTGACCGGCACGGTCGCGAGCTCCGCGCTGATCGCGTCGAGCGTGATGAGCAAGAAGCTCGCCGGGGGAGCGGAGCACGTGCTGCTCGACGTGAAGGTCGGCGACGGCGCGTTCATGCCGGAGCCGGCGGCAGCGTCCACCCTCGCGCAGCTGTGCGTGTCGATCGGGGAACGCGCAGGCCGTCGGACGGGCGCGCTCGTCACCGACATGTCCCAACCGCTCGGCGATGGGATCGGCAACGCGCTGGAGATCGCGGTCGGGGTCGAGACCCTGCGTGGCGAACGCGGCGGACGCTTCCGGGAGCTGTGCCTGGAGCTCTCCGCCGCTGCGCTACAGCTCACCGGTGTGCCACCACAGGATGCCCGTTCGCGGGTGGAGGACCTGCTGAGCTCTGGAGCGGCGCTCGAGCGGTTCACCCGCTTCGTGACGGCACAGGGCGGCGACGCCCGCGTTGCGGAGGCCCCCTGGGAGGTGTTGCCCGCGGCGCCGGTGGTCGAGGACTGGCGACCCGGCACCGGCCGGGTGGCCGCCATCGCCTGCCGCCGGCTCGGCGAACTGGCCGGGCAGCTCGGCGCCGGGCGGCAACGACAGGGCGATGTGATCGACCCCGCGGTCGGGCTGGAGCTGTTCGTGCGCGTCGGCGATGAGCTGGACCAGGACACCACCGCGGTCCGCATCCACGCCCGCTCGCAGGACGACGTCGATCGGGTCGCCGGGGAGCTGCCGCGGCTCGTCCAGGTCACCGACGAGGGAGCACCGGCGCCCCCGCTGATCCACGATCGGGTCGGTGTCAGCTGATCACCCACGACCGTCGTTCACCGTGGTCCACCGTCGTCCACCGGGATCTCGGCGCAGCGCTGCGCCACGCCGCTGGCTCGGAAGGGCCCCGGCTCAGCGGCTGACGATGCCGCGGTGGAACGCCTCGACGATGGCCTGCCCCCCGGTCTCGACGCCGAGCTTGTTGTAGATGCTGGTGAGGTGGTTCTTGACCGTCTTGATCGAGAGGAAGAGCCGCTCGGCGATCTCGCCGGGACGCAACCCCTCGCTGAGCAGCTGCAGGACCTCCCGCTCACGGGCCGTCAGGGCGGCCGATGAGCTCTTCCCGCCCGGCGGGCGCTGCGGGATGCCGTCGCTGAGGTAGCGGCCTCCGCCGCGCACCGTGGCGATCGCCGAGACGAGCTCGACGATCGCCGCCGACTTGGACACGAAGCCGTCGACCGGGATGCCCAGGGCCCGCTCGACCGAGATCTCGTCGTCGTGCATGGTCAGCATGATGATCCGCAGGTCGGGGCGCTCCTTGCGCAACTGCTCGGCGACGCTGAGCCCATCGAGCCCCGGCATCGCCACGTCGAGGAGCACGAGGTCCGGGAGGTGCTCCTGCGCGAGCGAGAGCGCTGCGGTGCCGTCCGCGGCTTCGGCGACGACCTCGACCTCCGGCTCACCCGAGACGGCCTTGACGATGCTCTCGCGCACCAGCGTGTGGTCGTCGGCGATCAGGACCTTGAGCATGGTCATCTCCCCGTCGTCGTGGTGGACGCCGGGGCCTGCCCACGTACGGGCACCTGGAGCTCCAGGCGCGTCCCACCTCGTTCGGCCGGCTCGATCCGCAGGCGCGCCTGCAGACGCGCTGCACGGTCACGCATCGACCCTAGTCCCACACCGGGGGAGTCGTCGTGCAGGACGGGATCCAGCCCGATGCCGTCGTCCTCGACGCGCAGGATGAGGGCCTGGTCGTCGTGGTCGAGCACCACGGTCACCTCGCTCGCGTCGGCGTGCCGCAAGGCGTTGCTGACCGCCTCCTGGACGATGCGGAAGACCTCCTCGATCGTCGTCGCGTCGAGGGGCGGGTCATCGAGCACGACCAGGTCCAGCCGGGGTCCGTGCGGCGTGCGTACCTCCCGGAGGTGGCGCTCCAGCCTGGCGGCCAGGGCATCCTCACGCGAGACCCGAAGGCCGGCGATCGTGCGCCGCAGGTCCAGGAGGGCGGACTCCGCCACGCTCGCGAGACGCTCGGCCTCGGGAGCGTTCGACGTGTCCCGGAGCGCGAGGAGCTCGAGCTCCATCCGCAGGTGCGTGAGCGACTGCGCGACACCGTCGTGCAGATCGGAGGCGAGCTGCCGCCGGGCCGCGTCGACCGCGCGGGACCGCGTGCCCTCGAACAGGCGCGCGTTGTCGAGCGCGAGCGTGGTGTCGTCGGACAGCGGCTCGATCGCGGGGCGGATGTCCCGCGCTGCCTCGGCATCGTCGAAGCCGACGAGCAACGCCGCGGATGGCCTGGTGCCGCTGCCCATCGGCAGCAGCAGCAGGTGGGGGACGTCGGCGCAGCTCGTGTCGAGCGGCGAGGGGAGCTCTTGCGGGGTGCGGATGCTCGGGCCCGCCGCCGCGAGCGGGAGGAGGTCCTCCTGCAGGACGTGCCCGTGCAGGTCGAACACGCGGCCCGTCCGCCCGACCTGGCGGTAGCCGGTGGTGTCCTCGACCAGCAGCATCGCGGCCTTGACCCCGGCGAGCAGCCGTACCTCGCTCATGAGGTTGGCCGCCACGGTCGAGATCTCGAGGCCGCCGGGCACCTCGTCGGCGATGGCCCGCAACGAGGACAGCAGCCGGTTGGCCTCCTGGAGGATGTGCCGATCGCGCAGCGACCGGTCCTCCATGACCTCACCGGCCGCGGCCGCGGTCACCCCGGCGAGCGGCGGCAGCAGGATCGTGGCGATGGTGCCGGCGATGCCGAGCGCGATCGGTTCGTCGGCGAAGGCCAGGGACACCAGGAGCAAGGAGCCCAGCAGACCTCCGGCGGCCATGCCCGCCCACAGCCCTTCACGAGCGGCGGGACCGGCCACCGCGACCAGGAGGAAGGGCAGGTAGGGCGTGACCTCGGTCCCGGCCAACAGCACGACCCCCGCGGAGACGAGCAGGTCCGCGCCCTGGAGCAGGCGGTGCCGAGGCAGCAGGAGGGTGAGCAGCACGTACGCGGCGAGGATGCCGGTCAGCCACCAATCCCCGAAGGCCAACCGGTACCCGAACAGCTCAACCTGATCCAGCAGTGGCTGCGACCCGCCGGCCCAGGTGAGCACGGCGACGAGCACGACCGCCAGGAGCCGCGCGCCCTGGTGCAGGCCGACCGCGGCGATCCCACGGACGAGCCAGGAGCGACGCCGTGCGGTGTGGGGATCGCCGCCACCGCCCGGCCGCAGCGGTCGCGCTGCGTGGACCTCCACGCGCTTCACCACCTACCTCGCTCCTTCGGTGGGCGACACCGCGTTGACCCCCGGACCTGCGAGGATGATACTCCGTGCCGATCGGGTCCAGCAGAGGGAGGCATCGTGCCACACGGGGGAACGGGCGAGGTGCCACCGCCTCCCGGTGACCTGCCCCCGCCGCCTCCCGGTGATCTGGCCCCGCCGCCTCCCGG
>CAYVJT010000003.1:20286-26635 GCA_964451855.1 uncultured Actinomycetota bacterium | reverse complement strand
CCCCGCCGCCTCCCGGTGATCTGGCCCCGCCGCCTCCCGGGGCGGCGCACCCGTCGCCACCGCTACCCGCACCCGATGCGGCGGCTCCGCAACCCGTCCGAGGCGAGCCGGGCGGGCTGGTCGCGGCCACGGCCGGTGTGCCGATGGAGCTGCCTGGCCGCCTCGTGCCGCTGCGTCCCCTGACCGTCTCGGACATCCTCGACCTCGTCTTCCAGACGTTGCGGCGCGCCGGAGGGCCGGTCGCGGTGATCGTGCTGGCGGTGCTGCTGCCGGAGCTGCTCCTGCGCGAGCTCGCGACCTTCCGGTTCACACGGACGGCGACGATCGACCCCACCGACATCGGGGCGGCCTTCGCCGGGTTCGGCTGGGTCGTCGTCAGCGCGCTGGTCGGGCTCTACGTCGGCCTGGTCATCAGTGCCGCGATCGTCGCGCTGCTCGCCGCTCGCGACCGGGGTGCGACCCTCGGTGTCTGGGGCGGCCTGCGTATCGGTCTCGCGCGGTCGGGCGCGACCGTCGGTGCCAGCGTCCTGACGATGCTCGGTGTCACCGCCGCCTCCTTCGTCGCCCTGGTCATCGGGATCGTCTTCGCGGTCGTGATCCCGTTCGCCGGCCTGCTCCTGATGGTCCCGATCGTGCTGTTCGTCCCCCTCGTCGGCTTCCTGATGAGCTACCTGTTGATCGCCGTCGCCGTCGAGGAGGGCGTCGGTCCGTGGCACACCCTCACACGCACCGTCACGCTGCTGCGGCGCGGCTTCTGGCGCGCCGTGCTGATCACGCTGCTGCTGGGTCTGCTCACCCTCGCCGTCGGCGCCGGACTGTTCGCGCTGGGTGGGCTGATCGCGGCCGGTCTCGGTGAGCTGGGCTGGGTCCTCCAGGTCCTCGGCGGCGGCCTGTTCTCCGCGATCTCGACCCCACTGTTCGCTGCGGCCGGGCTCATCCTCTACCGCGACCTGCGGGTCCGCGGCGAGGCCTACGACCTCCGCGTCCGGGCGCGCGCCCTCCGAGGGGCACCGCGATGAGCGGTCCGGTGTCGAGCATCGGGCCGCTCGGTCACGATCCCCAGGAGGTGCACGAGGTCACCCGCCGGGTCTTCGACGACCCGATCTTCGAGACGGATCCGACCCTGATCGAGCGGGCGATGGACCGGCTGCTCGGTTTCGTCGACGAGCTGTTCGGCCGAGCCATGTCCGGTCTCGCCGACAACCAGGTCATCGCCTGGGTGATCGCCGGTGTCGCGCTCGTCCTGCTGCTCCTGGCCGTGTGGCGTTGGACCCGGGGGCTGCGGGTCGATGCCGCCACCCCACCGGACGCCGCGGATCCCCAGGGGCGCTCGCCCCAGGACTGGCTCTCGGCCGCCCGTGATGCCGAGGGGCGCGGGGATCTGGACACGGCCCTGCGCTACCGCTACCTCGCCATCGTCGCGACCCTCGAGTGGTCCGGCGTGATCGAGCCGCTCCCGGGCCGGACGATCCGGGAGCTCGACCACGAGCTGCGAACCCGGGCGGGCTCGCGCCTCCACGAGGTCGAGGACGTCGGGCAGCGGGTGGAGCAGGTCATCTTCGGGGGCGCCTCCGCGGACGAGGACGACCTGCGGCTGGCGGAGCGGGCACAGGCTGCGCTCGACCGCGCCCCCGTCGGAGCCCGACGATGAGCACGACCGCCGCTGCCGCGACGACCCGCCAGCGACGGTGGGTGCCGGTCCTCGTCGCCGTCGTCGTGTTGCTGCTGACCGTGGCGCTCATCGGGCCGGCCTCCGGCCCGGGGAGCGAACCACCCCTCGATCCCAGCTCAGCGGCTCACGACGGGCTCCTCGGCCTCGTCGGGGTCCTGGAGGAGCTCGACGTCGAGGTGGAGGTCTCCACGACCCCGCCCGAGGACGCCGACGCACGCGCCTACCTCCCGGTCGACCTGCTGACCGACGACGACCACGCGGCGTGGCGTGACTGGGTCGAGGACGGGGGCCTGCTCGTGGTGGGCGACCACTGGTCACGCCTGCACGACCGCGCCCACCTGGCGCCGACCTTCGCGGAGCGCATGATCGTCGAGGAGCGGTCCGCGGCGTGCCCGGAGATCCCGTCCGAGGTCGGCCCGGTGATCCACGACGACTGGGGCGGGGTGGCCTACGAGCCTGGTGAGATCGACTGCTACGTCGTCGACAGCGATCACAGCTGGCTCGTGGCCACCGAGGTCGGCGCCGGCCGGATCGTGCTGCTCGGTTCGTCCACGCCCTTCACCAACGCCTGGCTCGAGCAGGGCGACAACGCGTTGCTCGCGGCGGCGCTGTTCGGTCCCCGACCCGGCGAGCGGCTGGTCGTGATCCCGCGCTCCCCGGCAGGGGACGTCAGCTTCGGGCTGCTCGATCTCGTCCCCGACGGGGTCTGGCGTGCGCTCATCCTGCTCGGCCTCGCCATCGTCGTCGCCGTCGTCGCCCGAGCCAGGCGACTGGGCAGGCCGGTCGAGGAACGCCTCCCCCCGGTGTTGCCGAGCGCGGAGCTCGCGAGCTCGCTGGCCGGCCTGTCGCGCCGGGCCGGCGATCGCGGTGGCGCGGCCGACCAGCTGCGTGCCCGCGCCAGAGCGACCATCGCACGGACGCTGGGGATGGGACCGGACGCCCCGCCCCACGACCTGGTGGAACGGTTCGCCGCCACATCCCGGCTGGATCGCTCGGAGATCGAGCTCGCCTTCGTCGACGGGCCGGTGATCGACGACACTGAGCTGTTGCAGGTGTCGGAGGCGGTCGCGCGCGTCCTCCACGAGGCCGGGGTCGGCGCCTCCGTCACCGCAGGCCGGCACGCACCGCACGAGCACGACGAGGCCGACCCCCACCCCCCGCCGAACCGAGGAAGCTGACGTGGCCGATCCCCAGACCCAGCACGTGACCGACCCCGCTGCCGAGGCGTCGCGCCAGGCGTTGCAGCGCGTGCGCTCGGCCATCGCCGAGGTCGTGGTCGGCCAGGACGGGATCGTCACCGGGCTCCTGGCGGCGCTGCTCGTCCGGGGACACGTCCTGCTCGAGGGGGTGCCCGGGGTCGCCAAGACCCTGCTGGTCACCACGTTGGCACGCAGCCTCGCGGTCGAGCACGCCCGGGTCCAGTTCACCCCCGACCTCATGCCATCGGACGTCACCGGGCAGACGATCCTCGACCCGGACGGGCGGGGTCTGCGCTTCCGTGAGGGGCCCGTGTTCACGAACCTGCTGATCGCCGACGAGATCAACCGCACCCCTCCGCGGACCCAGGCGGCACTGCTCGAGGCCATGCAGGAACGGCAGGTGTCGGTCGACGGGCAGGCGCGCACCCTGCCGCACCCCTTCCTCGTCGTCGCCACGCAGAACCCCATCGAGCACGAGGGCACCTACCCGCTCCCCGACGCCCAGCTCGACCGGTTCCTGTTCAAGCTGCTGGTGATGTACCCCGGCCGCGAGGAGGAGCAGCGCATCCTGGACCGGGACCTGGCAGGTGGCGACGCCGGCCCCAACCCGGATCGCATCGAGCCCGTCGCCACCGCCGATGATCTGGAGCAGGCACGCCGTGCCGTCGCGACGGTGCGGGTCGAGGATCCCATCCGCGACTACGTCGTCGACCTCACGCGTGCGACCCGTGGCACCCCCGCCGTGGAGCTGGGCGTCTCCCCGCGCGGTGCGGCGATGCTGCTGCATGCCGCGCGGGCGTGGGCATGGTTGAGTGGACGTCCCTACGTCGGTCCCGACGAGGTGAAGGCCGTGGTCAAGCCGGTGCTCCGGCACCGTCTGCGGTTGCGTCCCGAGGTCGAGCTCGAGGGCGCGACCTCCGAGGCGGTGCTCGACAGCATCCTCGCCTCGGTGCCGGTCCCGCGATGAGCGCAGCGACCGCGGCACCGACTCCCCGGCGGTGGGGTCGAGCCTGGTGGTCCGGCGTCGTGCCGGTGCCGACCTGGCGTGCCGCGGGGCTCTTGGCGGTGGCTGCGCTGGTCAGCGGGGTCGGGCCAGCCGTGCTCGGGGTGTGGCTGCCGCTGACGGTGGTCGCGATCGCCGTCGTCGTCGACACGGTCCGGACACCGGCACCGTGGCACATCCCCGTCGCCAGGCACCTGCCACGCGTGCTGGCGCTCGACGGCGAAGGGGAGGTGTCGTGGGCGGTCACCAACCCCACCGACCGCGCGTTGGAGGTCGCGATCGCCGACGAGCTGGCTCCGTCGCTCGGTGCCTCCCGTCGCCGGGCGGCGCTGAGCCTCCCGCCGCACGGGCGGTCGACCGCGGCCGCGACGCTGCGACCTCGACGTCGTGGCACCTTCAGACCGACGGTGCTCACCGTGCGCGTCCGCAGCCCCCTCGGGCTCGCGACACGGCAGTCCGAACGCGACCTGCCCGGCGTGCTGGAGGTCCATCCCCGCTTCCGGTCCCGCGCGGAGGCCGAGCTGCGGATCCGCCGTGGACGCATCCTCGAACAGGGCCTCCGGTCGGCGCGCGGGCGCGGTACCGGTACGGAGTTCGAGGCGCTCCGGGAGTACGTCCAGGGGGACGCCTTCCGCCACGTCGACTGGGCGGCGACGGCACGTGCCGGGCATCCGATCGTGCGCACCTACCGGCTGGAACGTGATCAGTCGGTCATCGTGCTCCTGGACTGCGGCAGGGTCGTCGCCGGCTCGGTCGACGAGGTGCCCCGTCTCGACCACGGGATGGACGCCACGCTGGCGCTGGCGACCGTGGCGACGGCGCTGGGGGACCGGGTCGGCCTCATCGCCTACGGCGGTGGCGTCCGGCGCATCCTCACGCCCCGACGCGACCGCGGGCAGCTGCGCCGCCTGTCCCGGGAGCTGCACGCCCTGGAACCCGAGCTGGCGGCGAGCGATCACCACGGTGCGGTCCGCGAGGTCCTGCTCCGGACCCGGCGTCGCGCGCTGATCGTGCTGATCACCGACCTGGCTCCTGGCGCGGCCGACGACGCGTTGCTGCCCGCGCTGCCGCCCCTGCTCCGGCACCATCGGGTGGTGGTCGCGGGCGTCCGGGACCCCGAGCTGACCGTGCGCATGTCCACCGCGCCGACGGGGGTCCTGGATGCCTACGCCGCCGCCGGGGCCGCCACCGTGGTCGGGGGACGCGAGCAGGTCGCTGGCCGCCTGCGCAGCCTCGGGATCGAGGTGGTGGACCAGCCCCCGCGCCGCTTCGCGGCGAGCGTGGCCGACGCCTACCTCGACACCAAGGCGGGTGGGGGCTGGTGAGCGTCGACCGGTTCCTCGCCGAAGGCGCCCGTCAGCCCCTGCGCGGCGGCGTGGCGCCCGACGGCGCCGATCCACAGCAGGAAGGCCGCCCACACGGCCGCGCCCGTACCGACACGGGCCCAGGTCGGCCACGGAGCGGGGGTCACGAAGGCCTCGATCACCCCGGCGACCAGGAACACGAGCACCAGACCGACGACGATGACGACGCTACGGCGCCCCTCGACGGCCAACGACGTCCGGCGCGACCGGTCGCCCGGAGCGATCGCGGCCCAACCCAGCTGCAGGCCGGCGCCACCCGCGACGAAGACCGCGGTGAGCTCGAGCAGCCCGTGGGGCAGGATCAGTCCCCAGAAGGTGCCGGGATCGCCGACCGCGTGGAACATCCCTCCCGCGACGCCGACGTTGACCCCGTTGAACACCAGGATCGCCAGCGTCGGCACACCGAACAGGATGCCCGAGATCCACGCCAGGGCACCGACACCGGCGTTGTTGGTGAAGACGCGCGCGGCGAAGGTCGGGGCGGGCTCCGACGAGTAGTAGTCGACGAACCGGTGGTCCACGTAGGCCTCGCGCACGTGGTCCGGGCCGACGGCCTGCAACGCGTGATCGGAGAGAGCGACCCACGCGCCGACGACGACCGCGCCGAGCAGGAAGGCGATGGTCGCGATCCCGATGGCGGTGCGCACGTGCCAGACCGCCGCCGGGAAGCCCACGGTGAGGGTCCGCCACATCGTGCGTACGGACCGGGCGCGCGTGCCGTGCACGAGCGCCGACGACCGCGCGACCAGCATCGACAGGTGCGCCGTGAGGTTGGGGTCGTGACCGTGGCTGCGGACGGTCGCGAGGTGGCTCGCGGTGTGCAGGTGGAGGCGGACGAGCTCCTGCAGCTCCGAACTCGACAGGTCGCGCGGGTCACGGGAGCCGACCCGCGACAGCTGCTCCAACCGGGTCCAGGTCGGCTGGTGCGTCTCGATGAACCGATCGACGTCCGTGGGTGGCCCTCGCTGCCTCGTCCGTGTCGTGCGCTCCGGCTACCGTCGCCGGTGCTCGCCCGCCGCAACCGGGTCGCGGCGGCAAGGGTAGGTGGTCAGCCGTGAGCGGTCAGCCGGACGCCGGGGTCCACGGTGGGATCCACGGTGGGGTGCACGGT
>CAYVJT010000003.1:16542-20186 GCA_964451855.1 uncultured Actinomycetota bacterium | reverse complement strand
CACGGTGGGGTGCACGGTCCGGTCGACCGTGCACCGGTGGTCCCGCAGGCCGCCGTGGACGAGCTGCGGTCCGTCGAGGCGTGGATCACGCCGGATGCCGTGGCGCTCGATGTGGACGTGGCAACGATCGGTTCGCGTGGGATCGCCTACCTGCTCGACCTCGGCATCGTCCTGAGCGCCCTGCTGCTGATCCAGCTCGCGCAGCTGCTGCTCGGGTGGGGTGGGTTCGTCGCGGGCTGGCTGCCGATCGCGATCCTGCTCGTGGCGGCGTTCGCCCTGCAGTTCGGCTACCCGATCGGCTTCGAGGTGCTGTGGCGGGGGCGGACGCTCGGCAAGGCCGCGATGGGGCTGCGGGTCGTGACCGTCGAGGGTGCGCCCGTCGGGTTCCGACACGCCGCCATCCGGGCGGTCGCCGGGGTCTTCGAGCTGCTGTCGACCCTCGGGATCCTGGCGATCATCTCGTCCTTCAGCTCGGAACGCGGCCAGCGGCTCGGCGATCTGGCCGCGGGCACGGTCGTGATCCGCGAGCGTCGCGCCCGTCAGCCGGTCCGTGCGATGCACTACCCGATCCCGCCAGGCTGGGAGCGGCACGCTCGGCTGCTCGACGTCGCTGCGCTCGGGTCTCACGACCGTGCGGTGATCCGCGACACCCTCCGGCGCGCCGACACGCTACAGCCCACCGTCCGCCAGCAGCTCATGGCCGAGGTCGCCGACGCCATCGTCGAGCGGGTGGCGCCCGAGCCGCCCGAGGGGGCGGATGCCGAGCTGTACCTGCGGTGCGTCGCCGCCCGGCTCGCCGAGCGTGGGGCCTCGCGCACCGCGCCGGGGCTGCGGACGCGACCACCGGACGGGTGGGCCGCGACGTAGTCGCGTCGCCGTCTGCGCGGCTAGCCTCCGATGGCTCGGCACACCGTCGCCCGACCGGCGCCCCACCGCAGGAAGCCCATGTCCTACCAGGTCCAGCTCGAGGTCTTCGAGGGGCCCTTCGACCTGCTCCTGCAGTTGATCTCGCGTCGACAGCTGGAGATCACCGAGGTCGATCTCGCCGACATCACGGCGGACTTCCTCGCGCACCTCGGCGACAACCTCGAGGCACTCGACCTCGACACGGCCACACGCTTCCTCGTGGTGGCGGCGACGCTGGTCGAGCTCAAGGCCTCGCGCCTGCTGCCGAGCGACGAGCGCGAGGAGTACGAGGACCTGCTCGGCGACGCGCGGGACATGCTCTACGCCCGGTTGCTGGAGTACCGGGCCTACCGCGACGTCAGCCGCCTGCTGGCACACCGGTTGGAGCGGTTCGGGCATCGGCTGCCACGGGAGGTCACACCGGAGCCGTGGATGCAGCGGCTGGTCCCGGAGGTGCCGCTGCCCGTCGACGCGGCCGGGCTCGCCGCGCTGGCGGCGGCAGCCACCGCGCCGCGGCCCGAGCCCGAGGTCGACCTCACCCACATCCGCCGCAGCTACCTCACGATCCGTGACGCTGCGCTACAGGTCCTCAGGGCGATCCCGGAGCCGGGGGAGCGCGCCGCGTTCTCCGCCCTCGTCGAGGGACGCGGACGCGGCGACCGGGTGGTGCTGTTCCTGGCACTGCTCGAGCTGTTCAAGCTCGGCCACGTCGACCTCGACCAGCCGGACCTGCGGGCATCCCTCGCGGTCGAGCGCTGCGCAGGCGGGGTCGACCTCGAGTCGCTGACCGAGGACGACTTCGATGCCGCCGAGGAGCCGGCACCGGCCGATGAGGCGACCGCTACGGACGCCACGGAGACCGGCGAGGACGCGGACGACACCGCCGATGCCGCCACGGGGTCCGCAGGCGCCGCGGAGGCGGTGGACGCCGAGGTCGAGGACACCAGCGGCGACATGGCTGGGGGCGGGGAGGCGTACGGTGGGAGCCGTCCGGGCGACGACGCGGTCGCGACCGGGCCCGTCCCCACGATCGCAGGGAGCGACACATGACGGCGGAGAGCGCCCGTTCCGAGCCCCCGACCCGCCAGGGGCTCGAGGCGCTGCTGTTCCTCGCGGACGAGCCCCTCGACGTGGCCACGCTCGCGGAGCTGCTCGAGTGCGACGAGGCCGAGGTGCAGACCGAGATCCAGCACCTCGCCGAGGAGTACGAGACCCAGCAGCGCGGCATGGAGATCCGACGTTCGAGCGGTGGCTGGCGCATGTACAGCGCCGACGCCGCCCGCCCGGTCGTCGAACGCTGGGCGCTGATCGGGCGCGCTGGTCGGCTCACGCAGGCGGCGCTCGAGACCCTGGCGGTGATCGCGTACAAGCAGCCGATCAGCCGCCAGGAGATCGGCGACATCCGTGGGGTCAACGCCGACGGCGCGGTCCGGAGCCTCACGGCCCGGGGCTTCGTCGAGGAGGTCGGCCGCGATGAGGGGGTCGGCCACGCCGTGCTCTACGGCACGACGACCGCCTTCCTCGAACGCCTCGGTCTGGACGAGCTGGACGAGCTGCCGCCACTGACCGACTACCTGCCCGAGGCGCCGGCGCCAGACGAACCCGAGCTCGGGGCGCTGAAGGAGATCCGACGTCGCCTCGCGACGGGCGGGGACCTGCCCTCGGGACGTCTCGGCGGCCGCGACGATGCCGCGACCAACACCGGCTCGCGGGACGAGGAAGACGAGGAGGACCGCGACCGGCTCCCGCCGCCGAAGGCATCGACGCGACAGCACGACGAGCGGGAGATGGACGAGCTCACCGACCGGCTCGAGCACGCGGCGCGCAGCGCCGTCGACCGTCTGCGACAGGCCGTCGCAGCCGGTGAGCAGGCCGAGCGCGCAGGCGAGGCGACGAGCGATGCCGGGCGTGGGGGTGGGAGCCCGGAGCAGCCGCAGGACGACGAGGAGACCGACGATGGCCGCTGAACGCCTCCAGAAGGTGATGGCGGCCGCGGGCGTCGCCTCACGCCGCGCGTCCGAGGAGCTGATCGCCGACGGACGGGTCACCGTCAACGGTGAGGTCGCCGAGCTCGGCCAGAAGGTCGATGCGGCCACCGACGTCGTGCTGGTCGACGGCGAGCGGATCAACATCGACCCCGACCGTGTCTACGTCATGCTGAACAAGCCCCGTGGCGTCGTCACGACCGCGGACGACCCCGAGGGACGTCCCGCGGTGGTCGACCTGATCAACCTGCCTCAACGGCTCTTCCCGGTCGGTCGACTGGACATGGACACCGAAGGCCTGCTCCTGTTGACCAACGACGGCGAGCTCGCGCACGAGCTGATGCATCCGTCGTTCGAGGTGGAGCGGGTCTACGTCGCCCTGGTGCCGGCACCGGTGCGCAAGAAGGTCCTGACCGAGCTGCGTGAGGGGGTCGAGCTCGAGGACGGCCTCGCACGACCGCGTGGCGTGCGCGTCCTGGAGGAGGAGCGGAGCAAGGCGCTGATCGAGGTGGTGATGACCGAGGGACGCAAGCGGGAGGTACGCCGCCTGCTCGGCGCCGTGGGGTTGAAGGTCGAGCGTCTCGCCCGTGTGGCCTACGGCGGCGTCGAGCTGGGCGACCTGCGGCAGGGCAAGTGGCGCTTCCTCACGTCCGCGGAGGTCTCCCGGCTCCACGCGGCGGCCTCGGAGGAGGGGACATGAGCGGCGGCGGAGACCCCGTGGTGGGGTTGCAGGGGTCGCAGCCGGCCTCGGAG
>CAYVJT010000003.1:10795-16442 GCA_964451855.1 uncultured Actinomycetota bacterium | reverse complement strand
GGACATGAGCGGCGACATGCGGGTCCGGGCGCTGCGCGGCGCGACGACCATCGACCACGACGAGCGCGAGCACGTGATCGCACGCACGCAGGAGCTGATCGCGACGCTGTTCGAGCGCAACGGTCTGACGGAGGACGACCTGATCTCGATCGTGTTCACCGCCACCGACGACATCAGCAGCGCGTTCCCGGCGGAGGCGGCACGTGCGGCGGGGATCACCCACGTGCCGCTGCTGTGCGCCCGGGAGCTGGAGATCGACGGCGGCATCCAACGGTGCGTGCGGGTGCTGGTGCACGCCTACACCGCCCGAACCGTCCGTGAGCTGCGCCACCCCTACCTGCACGAGGCGCGGCAGCTGCGTACGGACCTGCCGGAATGACCTGGCCGCACCCCGTACCAACCCTCACCCTAGACCTCACGTCGAGGGTGAGGGTTGCGAGATGGTGTGCGGGGTGGTCTGTGAGGTGGCCTGTGAGGTGGTCTGCGAGGTTGCGGGGCATGGAGGGTGTGCTGCCGGGTCCTTGCCAGGGTCCGTTGCGTGCGGGCGATGGCGCTATCGAGGTCAGGCGTGACGAGCGCTCAGGTGCACGGCGATCGTGACCCGCCGCATCGAGCCCCTGCGCGAGCCCCCCGATGCGGTGGTCGCGGTCCCGGGGTCCAAGAGCGTGACCAACCGCGCGCTGGTCGCGGCTGCCCTGGCGCGGGGCACCTCGCGGTTGGAGGGGATCCTGCTCGCCGACGACACCTGGGCGATGATCGAGGCGGTGCGCGCGGTCGGTGTCGACCTCGAGCTGGCTGCCACCGCGGCAACGGTGCACGGCTGCGCCGGTCGGCTGCCCGCGACGCAGGGGCGGATCGACGTCCGGCTGTCCGGGACCACGGCACGGTTCGTCGCGCCGGTGCTCGCGCTCGGCCACGGGCGGTTCGAGCTCGACGGTGCCGCGCCGTTCCGGGCCAGGCCGATGGGCCCCCTGCTGGACGCGCTGGAGGAGCTCGGCGCCGAGGTCACACCCCGTGGGGCAGCCGGCCACCTCCCGGTCGAGCTGGCCGTCGACGGCTGGTCGACGGACACGATCGAGATCTCGGGCGACGTCTCCAGCCAGTTCCTGTCCGGACTGCTCCTCGCGGCGCCGGCCGCCGGGCGCACGGTCACGATCGAGCTCACCACGCCGCTGGTGTCGCGGCCCTACGTCGACCTCACCCTGGCGACGATGACGGCCTTCGGTGCGCGGGTGGACGAACCGGACACCGGCCGGTTCGTCGTGGCGCCGACGGGCTACTCCGCGACCACGTACGCCGTGGAGCCCGACGCGTCGGCGGCCACCTACCTGCTCGCGGCGGCGGCGATCACCGGGGGACGGGTCCGGGTCCCCGGGCTGACCCGCACCGCACGCCAGGGTGACGCCGGGTTCGCCGCCGTGCTCGAACGCATGGGTGCCGAGGTGGTGGTCGACGACCACGGCACCGAGGTCCGCGGGACGGGCACGCTACGGGGCATCGACGTCGACCTCGCAGCGATGTCCGACACCGCCCAGACCCTCGCGGCGGTCGCGGTGTTCGCCGACGGTCCGACGCGAGTGACGGGGATCGGCTTCATCCGTGCGAAGGAGACCGACCGCATCGCCGCGGTCGTCGCCGAGCTCCAGCGCTGCGGCATCGAGGCCGAAGCGCACGACGACGGGTTCGTCGTCCATCCCGGGACGCCGCGTCCGACGACGGTGAGGACCTACGACGATCACCGCATGGCGATGAGCTTCGCGCTGCTCGGGCTGGTCGTCCCGGGCATCGCCATCGCCGATCCGGGGTGCGTGGCCAAGACCTTCCCCGACTACTTCGAGGTCCTCGACGAGCTGCGTGGGACCGGCTCGAGCGAGGGCGGCGGGGCGCCCGGGCGCGGCGGGCAGGGGGCGGCCGACGGATAGTCTGGCGGCGCGTGCCACCACCTCCGGAGTCCACCGTGCCGTCCGACACCCGTCCCCCCGATGACCTCGAGGTCGCGCCGTCCACGGCCCCTGCGTCGGACCGTGACGACGACCCCGATGCGTCGGAGGCGGCGGAGGCGCCGGACCCCTTCCAGGGTCTCGTGGTCGCGATCGACGGGCCAGCCGGGTCGGGCAAGTCGACCGTGGCGGGCCTCGTCGCCGAGGCGCTGGGGATCCCCCACATCGACACGGGTGCCCTCTACCGCGCCGCGGCGTTGGCGTGCGTCAGGGCGGGGTGCGACCTCGATGACGGCCCTGCCTGCGCCGAGGTGGTGCGGGCCGCCGACATCCGGCGCGCCGACGCTCGCACCGTGCTCGACGGCGAGGACGTCGAGGACGAGATCCGCGGCAGCGAGGTCACCGCAGCGGTATCGCGCGTGGCTGCGCACGGCGAGGTCCGGGACGCGCTGGGTCCGGCCCAGCGCGCCGCGGTCGACGCTGCCGGTGGGGTCGTCGAAGGCCGCGACATCGGCACGGTGGTGCTGCCCCACGCCGACCTGAAGGTCTTCCTCACGGCGAGCCCTGAGGTACGCGCCCAGCGACGCGCCCAACAGCTCGGTCGGGACGACATCGAGGTGCTCGCCGCGGAGATCGCCGAGCGAGATCGCTCCGACGGGGGACGCTCGGTGGCGCCGCTGCTGCGTGCGGACGACGCCTGGGAGCTCGACACCAGCGACCTCGACCTCGACGACGTCGTCGCGACGATCGTCGATCGCGTGATCGACGTCCACCTCGGGCCGACCGAGCCGGACCTCGATCCGGTGGCGGCGCGACGTCGGCTGCCGCGGGTCGCGGTCGTCGGCCGGCCGAACGTCGGCAAGTCCACGCTCGTCAACCGCATCCTGGGCGAACGTGTCACGATCGTCGAGGAGAAGCCGGGTGTCACCCGTGACCGGACCGAGCACCTCGCGGACTGGCTGGGCCGGCCCTTCCTCGTCGTCGACACCGGGGGATGGGAGCACCAGGCGAGCGGGATGGGTGCCCGTGTCGTGGAGCAGGCGGAGCACGCGATCGAGGACGCGGACGTCGTGCTGTTCGTCGTCGACGCGACGGTGGGTCCCATGGAGGACGACGAGCGCTTCGCCCGGCTGCTGCGACGCAGCGACGTCCCGACGGTCCTCGTCGCGAACAAGATCGATGGTGACCGCCAGGAGGCCCTCGCCCACGAGCTGTACCCACTCGGTCTCGGCACACCGCACCCGGTCTCCGCACGGCACGGCCGCGGGATCGGCGACCTCCTCGACGTCGTCCTCGAGGAGCTGCCGCCACCGTCGGGCCCCGCGCCCGACGCCTCGCTGGTGCCGCGCGTCGCGATCGTCGGCAAGCCCAACGTCGGCAAGTCCTCGCTGTTCAACCGGCTGCTCGGTGAGGAGCGCTCGATCGTCGATCCGGTACCGCACACGACCCGGGATGCGGTGGACACGATGGTCGAGATCGACGGACGCCCGTGGGTGTTCGTGGACACCGCGGGGATGCGACGCCGCTACCGCCAGGGCGAGGACACCGAGCTGTACTCGGTGGACCGCACCCGCATGGCGATCGACGACGCCCACCTCGTGCTGTTCGTGCTCGACGCGTCGGAGCCGCTGGGGGAGCAGGACCAGCGGCTCGCCGCGCTGCTCCGCGATGCCGGCCGCGGCCTGGTGCTGGTCTGCAACAAGTGGGACCTTGTCGACGAGGACCGCCGCTACGACCTCGAACGCGAGCTCGACCGGATGCTCTCCTTCGCGAGCTGGGCGCCCCGGGTGAACGTCTCCGCGACGAGCGGACGCGGGGTGCGCCGCCTGCTGCCGCAGCTGGCCGCGGTGTGGGAGAACCACGGGCGCCGCGTGCCCACCCGTGAGCTCAACCAGGTCATCGGCGACGCCGTGGCGCAGCACGCCCCGCCACGACGCGGCAACCGTCCGCTCAAGATCCGGTACGCGACCCAGCCCGAGGTCCGGCCCCCCCGCATCGTGCTCTTCACCAACGGACCGATCCCGTCGGGCTACCTGCGCTACCTCGAGCGGGTGCTGCGCGAGCGCTACGAGCTGACCGGGGTTCCCCTGGCGATCGAGGACCGTGCGCGGCGCGACAGCCGGCGTGGACGCGGCCGAGGGCGCTGAGCGACGCGCGGTTCGCGAGCACCATCTCGACGCGGTAGCGTGCCTCGCTCGCGGGCACCAACCCGGTCCCGCTCACGGGCTGTGGCGCAGTCAGGTAGCGCACTCGTCTGGGGGGCGAGGGGTCGCCGGTTCAAGTCCGGCCAGCCCGACCACCACCGGAGCTCCGGGACGCACGACGCGCCCGGAGCTCCGGCGTGTCGGACTACGGTGGCGCCGGCGCACACGTCGGCGCGGCACCACACGTCGAGAGGGAGCCATGGGCGGGCTGGATCGCTTCTTCGACATCGGGGGCAAGGACGAGCCGCAGGAGCCCTCCAACCGGATCTGGACGGCGGCGAACCTGCTGTCGTTCGCCCGGATCCTGGCGCTGCCGATCATCGTGATCGACCTCGCGGGGGAGCGGTTGCTCCGTGCGCTGATCCTGCTCGCGATCTTCGCGGCGACGGACTGGCTCGACGGCTACGTGGCGCGGCGCTTCGACCAGGTCTCGCGGCTCGGCCAACTGCTCGACCCCATCAGCGACCGGGCGCTGTTCGTCGTCGTCGGGATCGGGTTCGTGGTCGGCGACCTACTCCCGCTGTGGGCGCTGCTCGTGCTGGTGGCCCGCGACGTGCTCGTCATGGGCGGCGGCGGGATCATGCTGCTCATCGGCCGTCGGCCCCCGGAGGTCACCCGCCTCGGCAAGACGGCGACCTTCATCCTGATGGTCGCGTTCCCGCTCTTCCTCGGGGCCGCGGTGATCGGCGACGGCGTTGCAGATCCCGACGCCGTCCTGCGGATCCTGGCCTGGGCGGCCTACGCGGTCGGTGCGCTGCTGTACTGGCTCTCGGTCGTCGGCTACGGGCGCGCCATGCTCGGTTCGCGCAGCTAGGGTGCGAACCCCACCCCGTCATGGAGAGATACGAGCGTGAGCGAACAGGTACCGACCGAACTGCGGTATACCGAGGAACACGAGTGGGTGCGCGTCGACGGCGACCTCGCCGTGGTCGGGATCACCGACTACGCCCAACAGCAGCTCGGTGACGTCGTCTACGTCGACCTGCCGGCTCCCGGCGCCGAGGTCACCAACGGGCAGCCCTTCGGCGAGGTCGAGTCGACCAAGTCGGTCTCCGACCTGTTCGCGCCGGTGAGCGGCACCGTGGAGTCCCGCAACGAGGAACTGGACGAACGCCCCGAGCTGGTCAACAGCGACCCGTACGGAGAGGGATGGCTCGTGGCCATCCGCGCCAACGACGTCGCCGAGTTCGACCAGTTGCTCGACGCGAGCACCTACGAGGCGTCGCTGCCCTAACCACCCCGGAGGCGTCGCGGGTGAGGCGTCCCGCCGCCACCGGGCGACGGCGCAGGCCCGACACGCCAGCAGCGGGCACGAACGCGCCGATCGGGTCGGGACAGCGTCGCACCCAGGCACTACCCTCAACCGTGAGGACCCGCTGAGGGTCGACCTGGCCGAGGGTCGACCTGCAGGTGGCCGACCTCCACCTGCACCTCACGCTGAGTCCCGCACGCGGCGTCCAGCGAACGTGCCAGCGAACGTGCCAGCCAACGTGCCAGCCAACG
>CAYVJT010000003.1:7667-10695 GCA_964451855.1 uncultured Actinomycetota bacterium | reverse complement strand
AACGTGCCAGCCAACGTGCCAGCCAACGAGAGAGCGGACGAGTTGGTGCCGCGCGACGACGGAGGCCCTCGGGATGAACTGCAAGGAGTGCGGCGAGGACGTGCCAGGGGAGGCCAACTTCTGTCCCTCCTGCGGTGCGGCCCTCAGCGTCGCGGAGGCGGGCACGGACGACACGACGGCCTCGATCGAGGTCGGCGCCCTCGATCCGCTGCACGAGGTCGACGAGTTCCCCGAGCTCGCCCCAGGTATGGGCATGCTCGTGGTCGTGCGTGGACCGAACGCGGGCTCGCGCTTCCTGCTGGATCGGGACACGACCACCGTCGGGCGCCACCCGGACTCGGACATCTTCCTCGACGACGTCACCGTGTCGCGCCGTCACGCGGAGCTGCTGCGCGACGAGCACGGCACGACGCTGAAGGACCTCGGCAGCCTCAACGGCACCTACGTCGGCGGGGACCGCGTCGACGAGCGCCACCTCGCCATGGGTGATGAGCTGCAGATCGGCCGGTTCAAGCTCCTCTACCTCGACGCGCACGGCGCGCAGGTGGTGTCGGAGGCGTGACTACCGCCACGATCGGCGAGGTCCTCAACCGTCTGCGCGACGAGTTCGACGACATCACGATCTCCAAGATCCGCTTCCTCGAGGCCGAGGGCCTGATCAGCCCGGACCGCACCGAGTCGGGCTACCGCAAGTTCACCGAGGCGGACGTCGCACGGCTCCGCTACGTGCTGCGGGCGCAACGCGATCGCTACCTGCCCCTGAAGGTGATCAAGGACGAGCTGGCCAGGATCGACGCTGGCCTGCCGCCCGCCGACGGGCCGGTCCCGGAGGTGCCCGAGGCGCTGCGCGCGGACGGTCAGGGCAGCGCAGATGAGCCCCAGCCGTCCCTGCTCGAGCCGCCGCAGGAGGAGGTGCGTCTCGCCGACCGGGAGCTGGCGGATGCCGCGGGGCTCACCGTCGACGACGTCGCGGCCCTGCGCGATCACGCGCTGCTGGAGGGCGAGGTCCACGACGCGCAGGGGCTGGCGATCGCCAAGATCGCCTCGCGGCTGCTCGACGCCGGGCTCGAGCCGCGCCACCTGCGCATGTACCGGCAGTTCGCCGACCGGGAGGCCGCGCTCGTCGAGCAGCGGGTCGGTCCCTCCCTGCGGCAACGCAACCCCGACAGCCGCAGGCAGGCCGAACGCACCGCGGAGCAGCTCGTCGGGCTGGGCAGCGAGCTGCATCGCGCGCTGCTCGCCGGCACGATCCAGCGGATGCTGCGCTCGTGAGCGGACCGGAGGCAGCGCGCGCCCGCGCGGTGCGCAGGGTCGCCGGCGCCCTGGTGGCCGTGATGCTCCTGGCGCTCGGGGCTGCCGCGCCGTCCGTCGCGGAGCCGTCGCTCCCCGAGCCGGTGCTGGAGGGTCCCCCGCCGGCGACCTGGCCGGTCCCGGACGGGGTCGACGGCGAGGCCTTCGTGCTGCTCGAGGTCGAGACCGGCCAGTTGCTCGTCGCGCACGGCGCGGAGCGCCGTCGACCCGTCGCGTCGACCGTGAAACTGCTGACCGCCTACGCGGTGGTCACCCGGGTCGAGCTCGACGAGCTGGTCACGGTCGGTGACGAGGTGACCGGCGTCGGTGGCTCCGGTGTCGGGCTGGAGCCGGGGGACGAGTGGACCGTCGAGGAGCTGCTCGATGCGCTGCTCCCGCGCAGCGGGAACGAGGCCGCCGAGGCCCTCGCCGTGTACGTCGGCGGTGACCGCGACACCTTCCTGCGGATGATGGAACGGGATGCCGCGGCGATCGGTATCGAGGACCTGACGGTGACGAGCCCGTCCGGGCTCGATGACGGCACGCTGCTCTCCGCGACGGAGCTGGCCCGCATCGCCGCGGCCGTGCACGAGCTCGATGAGCTGCGCCCGGCGATGGCCCGCCGGCTGGTGGCCCTACCCGGGCAGCCTGCCGAGCAGAACCGCAACGAGCTGATCGACGACTACCCCGGGGCGACGGGGATGAAGACCGGGTACACGAGCGCGGCGGGCTACAGCCTCGTCGGCAGCGCCGAACGCGGCGGCCGGGAGCTGATCGCGGTGGTGCTCGGCGCCGAGGAGGATCCGAGCCGCTTCGTGAGCACCGCCACGCTGCTGGACCACGGGTTCGAGGCCACCCGACCGACGCAGCTCGGCACCGAGGTGGTGCTGTCGGTCGCGGGGGGACGGCTCGTGCTGACCACCCCGGAGGTCACCATCACCGTCCCGGAGGACAGCGACGCCTCCCTCGAGCTCCGGCTCCCGATCCGGCCGCCGGAGGAGGCGCTCACCTTCCCGCTGCTGGTCGACGGTGCACAGCTCACCGAGCTCACCGTCACGCTCAGCGGCCGCCCCGAGCCCGTGGAGGCCGAGACCGCACGGATCGGACGCGCGTTGGTCGATGGCTCGTACGCGGCGCTGCGCGCTGCCACCGCAGCTGGCACCCTGAGCTAGCCTCGTGGCGTCGTCACAGGAGCGCTGCGTGATCGAGATGGAGCTCGTCGGAGTGCGGGTCGAGTTGCCCGCCAACCAGCCGATCGTCCTGCTCAAGGAACAGGAGGGGAGCCGGTACCTGCCGATCTGGATCGGCGCCGTCGAGGCCACGGCGATCGCCTTCGCCTTGCAAGGCGTCGAGACGGCGCGACCACTGACCCACGACCTGTTCGTGAACGTGCTCGAGGAGCTCGGCGTCGAGCTCATGGCGGTCCACGTCACCGACCTGCAGGACGGCACCTTCTACGCGGAGCTCCACCTGAAGCGCGGGGAGGAGACCTGGACGGTGTCCTCGCGTCCCTCCGACGCCATCGCACTGGCCAGCAGGCTGGACGACGTCCCCCTGCTCGCTTCAGCGGAGGTGCTCGACAACGCCGGACTCGAGATCGAGCCCACCGAGGAAGGTGAGCTCGAGGAGGGCGGCGACGCCGAGGAGGAGGTCCGCCAGTTCCGCGAGTTCCTCGATGACGTCAGCCCAGAGGACTTCAAGGGCTGACGGGCTCGCGCGCGGATCTACCCGGGGGGGC
>CAYVJT010000003.1:0-7567 GCA_964451855.1 uncultured Actinomycetota bacterium | reverse complement strand
GGGGCCGGGGCTGTGAGGGGAGCGGGAGCTGTGTTGGGGCGCCGGGGGCGGTGAGGAGCCCGGTGGCTGTGCGGGCCCTCGCTCGGGCTGTGGACGGCGCCCGGACGCAGCGACGTGCGCCGACGTCGGCCTGCGCACTCCTACGTACCGCCCGAGCGTAGGTCGCACGCAGCGGTGGTGGCCGCTCGCCGGGGCGCCTGGCGTGGCCGGGGTCGCCGCGGGAGCCGCCGGGTTCGCCGCGGGAGCGGCCGGGGAGGTCCGTAGGGGTCACGGCACGGGCGGGCTGGCGGCACGGAGGCCAGGGGAGCGCGCCACCTCGACCTCGACTCGAGGGTCTTGGGTGTCCGGCGGGGGCGCGGTGGCGTCTTAGGTGCGGCAGGCCGATCGGTTGACACCGAGGAGGCCCCGACCGTAACCTCACGCTGAGTAGTTCCACCGGTGTGGTCCGTGGGTCGAGGGCCGCGTCGGGGAGCGCAACGGCGGCTCCCGCTCCACCTCCCCGTCCGCGAGGCCGGGGGAGGAGATGCGGTCGCCAGCCTCCACCACAGCCTCCACAACAGCCTCCACAGACGGGCCGGCAGGGGAGCACGAGGATGAGCGCCGCACCGATCGGGCAACTGGCCCTGGACATCGGCGACGACGCCCTGGAACGCAACGGCTACCGGGGTCCGACGGTCTGCAAGATCGTCGGCGTCACCTACCGCCAGCTCGACTACTGGGCCCGGACCGGGCTCGTGGAGCCCTCCGTGCGCAAGGCTGGCGGCTCCGGCACGCAGCGCCTGTACTCCTTCGACGACGTCGTGCGCGTCCGCGTGGTCAAGCGCCTGCTGGACACCGGGGTGTCGCTGCAGAAGGTGCGCCTGGCGATCGACGAGCTACGGGCGCAGGGTCGCTCGATGGCGGAGACCACGCTGGTCTCCGACGGGGTGAGCGTGTACGCGATGGACGACGACCGTCAGGTCCTGGACCTGCTCAAGCGGGGGCAGAGCGTCTTCGCGATCGCCATCGATCCGGTCGTCGAGGAACTGCGTGGCGAGGTCACGGCCTTCCCGATGGAGCGGGTCCACCCGGAGGACGTCGTCACCGACGAGCCGCCACTGACCGCCGCGACGTAGGGCCGCGCTCGGCGTCGACGCCGTTGGGCACCTCGGTGGCCCGTCCCGTTCGGCGCAGGCGCACCGGATCCGGCGGTGCTGTCACGTCAGCTGTCGCGGGGATCCAACCACCGCAGCAGGGTCCGCACGCCGACGCCCGTGCCGTGGCGCGACAGGTGGTAGCGGTCCTCGTCCTGCCAGAACGGTCCCGCGATGTCGAGGTGGGCCCACGGCAGCTCGTCGACGAACTCCCGCAGGAAGAGCCCACCCATGGTCGCGCCGGCCTCGTCGCCGCGGCCGAGGTTCTCGAGGTCGGCGACGTCGGAGTCGAGGTTGTCGCGGAGGTCGTCCCACAGCGGCAGGTGCCACGCGGCCTCGCCGGCGTCGTCGGCGGCCGCGAGGATCCGGCGCAGCAGGTCGTCGTCGTTGGCGAACACCCCGATGGCCCGCTTGCCGATCGCGCGCGCCACGGCGCCGGTCAGCGTGGCGACGTCCACGATCGCGTCGGGGGAGGACTCGGCGGCCAGGGCCAGCCCGTCGGCGAGCACGAGCCGCCCCTCCGCGTCGGTGTTGAGCACCTCGACGGTGGTGCCGCCACGGATCGTGATGACATCGGAGGGGCGCTGCGCGTCGGCGCCGGGCATGTTCTCCGCCAGGCACAGCTCACCGTGGACCTCGACGGGGATGCGCAGCTCGCTGAGCACGGTGAACACCGCCAGCACGACGGCGGCTCCGCCCATGTCGCCCTTCATGTGCTCCATGATCGAGGACGGGCGCTTCAGCGAGATGCCGCCGGTGTCGAAGGTGATGCCCTTGCCGACCAGCGACACCCGGGCGACCGGGTCCGCGGGGGAGTAGCGCAGACGGACCAGGCGCGGGGGGCGTGCCGAGCCGCGAGCGACCGCCATGAGGCCCCCGCAGCCTTCGGCGGCGAGACGCTGCTCGTCCCAGACCTCCACCTCGACGTCGTCGGGCAGCAGCTCCCGTGCGGCGTCGGCGACCTCGACGGGGCCGAACAGGTTGGGTGGCCGGGTGACGAGCTCCGCGGCGGTGCGCTGCGCCCTCGCGTGGCTACGCGCCCGCGCGAGCGCGTCGTCCGCGTCACGGGCCAGCGACGAGGGGATCGTGAAGGTGACGTCGGTCAGCACCAGCGGCTCGGGATCGCTCTGGAGGACGTCGTAGCGGTAGGCGCCGAGCAGGGCGCCCTCGGCCGCGGCCCGCAGGGTGGCGATGCTCGGGCTGGTCAGCGCGAGCGTGGTCGCCACCGAGCGTGCGGACGTCGCGAGGTCGCGGATCGCGGCGCCCATGGCACGCCGGACCTGCTCCTCCGAGAGGGCATCGAGCCGGCCGAGCCCCACGAGGGTGATGCGCCCCCAGGGCTGGCCGGGTGCGGCCAGGTGCAACAGCTCACCGACCTTGCCGCGGAACCCGCTGTCCCGGGGGACCTCGGGCAGCCCGATGGCGCGGAGGGCCTGCTCGGTGCCTGGCCCCTCGATCGCACCACGGAACACCGGCACGAGCAGGGCGTCGACGTCGAGCTCGCCGAACCCGTCGGTCGTCACGTGGAGGGAGGGCAAGGGTGGCACGTGGACTCCGAGGTCTCGGTTCAACACGGGGTTGGGTACGGGGCGCGTCGAGCTCGTCGTGGGATCCACACGCGACGAGGGCGCAGGCTCGCAGCCTAACGTCGCCGCGTACCGGCCGGGTCCGCCGCGGTCACGTACCCTCCCGACCTCGCGCCCCTCATCCCCACACGAGGCCAACACCGTCATGGACGGAGACGTGGACCGCCCGGCGATCCGTTTCGAGGGCGTCACCAAGCGGTTCCCGGGAACGTCCGGCGATGCGGTGAGCGACCTCGACCTCGACATCGAGCGCGGCACCATCGTCGCGCTCATCGGCCCGTCGGGGTGCGGCAAGACGACCATCCTCAAGATGATCAACCGACTCCTCGAGCCCACCAAGGGACGCATCGAGGTGGAGGGTGCGGACGTCGGCACCCAGGAGCCGGTCCAGCTGCGTCGTGGCATCGGCTACGTGATCCAGCAGGTCGGCCTCTTCCCGCACCGCACGATCGGGGCCAACATCGCGACGGTCCCGAGGTCGCTCGGGTGGGACAAGGCGCAGATCGAGGACCGGGTGGCGGAGCTCGCCGAGGTCGTCGGGATCGAGACGCAGATGCTCTCGCGCTACCCGGACGAGCTGTCGGGTGGACAGCAGCAGCGTGTCGGGGTCGCACGCGCGCTGGCTGCGGATCCACCG
Organism: uncultured Actinomycetota bacterium; assembly: GCA_964451855.1. Lineage (GTDB taxonomy): Bacteria > Actinomycetota > Nitriliruptoria > Nitriliruptorales > Nitriliruptoraceae > CSSed11-175R1. Next base: position 4,211 of record CAYVJT010000003.1, on the reverse strand, counting down.
GTGCTGCTCATGGACGAGCCCTTCGGCGCGGTCGATCCGATCGTGCGCGGACGGCTACAGGACGAGTTGCTCGACCTGCAGCAGCGCCTCCACAAGACGATCGTGCTGGTGACCCACGACCTCGACGAGGCCATCAAGGTCGGCGACCGCGTCGCGCTGCTCAACGTCGGTGGCGTGCTGGAGCAGTACGCCACACCGGACGAGCTGCTGCGGGCTCCCGCGAACCGGTTCGTCGAACGGTTCGTGGGCGAGGACCGCAGCATGCGCAGGCTGGCGCTGGCGACCGTGGGGGACCTGCCCTTCGAGCCGGGCCCGGTCGTCGATGCGAGCGCGGACGTGGCGACGGGGCTGGCGGTCATCGACGAGCACCGCTCCGACTGGCTCGGACTCGTCGATGACGAGCGCTTCCTCGGCTGGATCCCGCGGGAGGAGCTCGCGCCCGGGGCGAGCCTGCGTGAGCTCGAACGCTTCCTGCCGGCCGCGCAGGTCGAGCCGGCCAGCACGCTGCGCTCTGCCCTCGAGGTGATCATGAACTCGCGCACCTCGGTCGCGGTCATCAACGACGACGGGCGCTTCCGCGGGACCGTGACCCTGGAACGGATCCGCGCAGGACTGGCGGGCGACCTCGGTGGGCCGACGGAGCACGCGGCGTGATCCTGCTGGCGGCACGCAACCCCATCATCCGGTGGAGCTACCTCGTCGAGCAGTCGGATCGCATCCAGGGCGCGATCGTCGAGCACCTGCAGCTCACCCTCCTGCCGGTGACCATCGGGTTCGTCCTCTCCGCCGTGCTCGCGGCGATCGGGCTGCGGTACCGGTGGACGGTCGGACCGATCACGCTGTTCGCCGCGTTCCTCTACACGATCCCGAGCGTCGCGTTCTTCGCGGTGCTCCGGACGACGGCGCTCGGGACGTCGATCTTCACCGTCCTGATCCCGCTCACCGGGTTCACGATCCTGATCCTCGTCACCAACATCCTGGACGGTTTCCGCGCGGTCCCAGCGGCGGTCCGCGAAGCCGCGGATGCCATGGGCATGACGCCGGCGCGCCGGGTGATCACCGTGGAGGTCCCCGTCGCGGTGCCCTACATGATCAACGGCCTGCGGATCGCCACGGTCACGATCGTCGGGCTGGTCGCCGTGGCCGGCATCGTGGGCAGGGGCGGGCTGGGCAACCTCATCCTCGAGGGGCTCCGGCGGCAGTTCTGGACGCCCCTGACGATCGGTGCGTCCCTGTCGATCCTGCTCGCCATCACCCTCGACCTCGCCTACTACCTGCTCGGCCGCTGGCTCACACCCTGGTCGCGGACGAGGCGGGCATGAGCGCGCTGCTGGCCCAGCGAGCCGTCCCACGCGAGACCACCCTGTGGGAGTGGTTCACCGACCCGGCGACGTGGAGCGGTTCGGGCGGCATCGTCGTGAGCCTGGGGGACACCGTCCTGCTCTGCGTCGCGGTGATCCTGACGTCGACGCTGCTCTCGGTCCCGTCCGCGGCCTACCTCGCGCACCGGCGCCTGGCGCAGGTCTCCTCGGCATGGCTGGTCAACATGGGCCGGGCGCTGCCGACGTTCGCGGTGGCGGCGCTGTTGGTCCCGATCTCGCTGCGTGGCGGCTACGGGTTCGAGCCGTGGCCGATCTTCATCGCGCTGACGCTGCTGACGGTCCCGCCGATGTTCCTGAGCACCTACGTCGCGGTGAAGGAGGTCGACCAGGCCGCCGTCGACGCGGCCCGCGCGATGGGCTTCACCGAGCGGTCGGTGCTGCTCTCGGTCGAGCTGCCGTTGGCGAGCACCGTGATCTTCACCGGCCTGCGCGTCGCCTCCGTGCAGGTCGTCGCGACCGAGCCGATCCGGGCGTTCCTCGGCGGCGACGGGCTGGGCCGCTACATCCGCGACGGGCTCGGACAGAACAACGCTACGCTCACGATCGGAGGAACCATCCTGATCGCAGCCTTAGCGGGGCTCACCGGCATCGTCTTCAGCGCCACCGAGCGCGTCGTCAAGCCCTTCGGCGTACGTCGCCTGCGAACCGACCGTGGACCACGACCGGGAGAGAGTGATGAAGCGGACCTCATGGAGGTACCTGAGCCTGGTGGCGGCGACCATGCTGCTGCTGGCCGCGTGCGGTAACGGGGAGGAGGCACCGGCCGCCAACGGCGACATCCCCGACGGCCCGACGATCGAGCTGCGGGGGCAGGACTTCTCCGAGGCGATCACCCTCGCTGAGGTCTACGGGCAGTACCTCGCCTCCCTCGGCTACGACGTGGACATCCACACGCCCGCCGGCTTCCGTGACGAGGCGATCAGCGACCTCGAGGCCGGCACGCTGAACATGATCGTCGACTACATCGGCGGATCCCAGGCCCACCTCGCACCCGACACCGAGCCGTCAGGCGACCCCGACGAGGTGATGGAGATCATCCGCGACGCCTACGCCGACATCGGTGCGACGGTGTTGGACTACACGCCCGCGATCGACGGCGATGCGTTCGTGGTCCGCGGCGACCTCGATGCGGAGACCATCTCCGACGTGGCCGACATGGGCCTGGTGCTGGGCGCGTCCGCACAGTGCTTCGAGCGGCCCCAGTGCTACATCGGCTTCACCGACGTCTACGGCATCGACTTCGCCGACACGCAGACGATCGAGTTCGGCCCGCTGCTGGGCGAGGCGCTGGATGCCGGCGAGGTCGACGCCGTCGTGTGGAACGACACGGCACCGCAGATCGAGGAGTTCGGGTTCAAGGTCCTCGAGGACGACGAGGGGATCTTCCCGGCGCAGAACATCGCGCCGATCCTCGACGACTCGCTGATCGAGGCCTACGGCGACGACCTCGTCGCTGCGCTCAACGACCTCAGCGCGATGATCACCACCGACGACCTGCTCGACTGGAACTACGAGACCGACATCGAGTTCCGGGAGTCCGACGACGTCGCGACCGAGTGGCTCGAGGCACAGGGGCTGATCTGATCCCAGGTGGACCGAGGGCCCGCCCCGTGCTGCTGTCGGGGCTGGCCCTCGAGCCTCCGGGTGAGCGGCAGGGTGGAGGAGGCCAAGGAGGGCGGCGCCCAAGGAGCCAGCCGTGCATCGCGACGAACTCGAGGAGGCGCTGGCCGGGGCACAGCTGTGGGGCCTCGAGCTCGACACCCGCTACCGGGTGCTCGCGGCCACCCTGGAGCTCGCCGCGGGCACGAGCCCCTGGGAGCTGGTCGACGACCGCCGGATCCAGCTGCTGTGCTCGCCGGTGTCGACGATCCTCGGCGCCCTGCGCCGTCACACCGAGGACGGCGAGCAGCCCGTCACCTTCGAGGTGGAACAGCTGGTCGACGTCAGCGCGAGCTTCGGTGGCTGCGTGCTGGAGCCGCCGGTGTTCGGCCGCTCCGAACCGGCACCGGGGCAGTGGGGGCCGGTCTTCGGCCTCCAGGGTCGCTCCACGGCGCCTGACGGCCGCGCGCAGACCGCCACCTTCTGCGTCGCGGACGAGGAGGCGCGGCTCGACGTCTTCGTGCGCTTCGACGACATCGAGGTGCGAGACGCCGCGGGCCGTCAGCTGCTCGGGTGAGCCATCGCCGGCCGTTGGCCCTCCACGCCGGGTCCGGCAGCGCACCTGACAACGCCGTTCGTCAGGCACCTTGCCGGACGACGGTGCCCGTGATAGACAGTGCCCGTGATATAACGAGGTAGCTCGCGACGGGAGGGGACGACGATGGCGACCACGAGGTCGAGGAGCGGCTCGCGTACGCCCTCACAGCGGCGCCACGTGGGACTGACCCTGCCGCGGACGGTGAAGGAGCGGTTGCTGGAGGCGTCGGCGGTGATGGACTGGTCGGCGGGGGACTGGGTGCTCGCGATCGCCGCCGAACAGGGGCCGCGTCTCAGGGGAGCGCTCGACGGACGTGAGGTCCGCAAGCGGCCGACGGTCCCCGAAGCGGCCTTCACGGCGCTGTACCTGACCCCGGAGGAACGCGAGGAGCTCGACGATCAGGCCGTCGCGTGCCGGCTGAACCGGTCGGCCTTCGTCACGGCGGTCGCACAGCTCGGCCTGGGCGACGACCTCGACGAGGTCGTCGCGCCGCTGCTCACCCCAGCGTCGCCCTCACCGGATGCGTCCGACGCCGACCCGTCCGCGCCTCGTGCCCGCGGACCTGGCAGCTCCGAGCCTGGGGCGCACGAGCGTGGGACGCCCGCAGACGGCCCACACGGGCCCGTGCAGGC
>CAYVJT010000002.1:0-49674 GCA_964451855.1 uncultured Actinomycetota bacterium | reverse complement strand
GCCCGACCGACGCGCCGCTCGCAATCACGGTGATGAGCGACATCAGGTTTAGGCCGGGGTCGAACAGGGGGACCGCTACTCGCAAAGCGGAGGCTGCTCGCCGTACGTCGTCCTGGATCCCACAGGTGTCGGCGTCGCCCGCTGCTGGGAGTTGAGCTCGTCTCTGTGTAGCTTCCTGGCCTCCTTCTCAGGCTCGTGATCCCGAGCCTTCGTCGCTTACCGGGGACTCACCCAGATGTGCGATCACCCGCCACGCCGGCTCCACGACGCACGTGAGGTGACCGCGTGATCTGGGTGTTGGTGGCCGGCGCGGCGTCCCTCGTCATCGCGCTCGCAGGCACGCCGTTGGCGGCCGCCTACTTCCGCTGGCGCGGGTTGGGGCAACCGATCCGTGACGAACTGCAGGCGACCCACCAGGCCAAGACCGGTACCCCGACCATGGGCGGCACCGTCATCATGCTCGCAGCGGTCATCGGGTACGTCGTCGCGCACCTGGGCTCCGTAGAGGTCACGACGGCGGGTCTGGTCACGTTGGGTGCCTTTGCCGGCATGGCGGTGGTCGGGTTCGGCGACGACTTCCTGAAGCTCAAGATGGGGCGCAACCTCGGCCTGAACAAGACAGCCAAGTTCGCCGGGCAGACGATCGTCGCCGCATTGTTCGCGTGGATTGGACCCAGCTACGGCAGCCTGCCGAGGAACATCTCGGTCGTTGGCGACCTGGCCGTCGACGTCAGCTGGTGGGTGTTCTTCCTGTGGGTCTTCCTGCTGCTGACCGGAGCGTCGAACGCCGTGAACCTCACCGACGGCCTCGACGGGCTTGTCCCCGGTTCCGCGGTGCTCGTGTTCGGTGCCTACACGCTCATCGCGTTCTGGCAGTTCCGCAACCACGGCGACTACCCGTTGGGCGCTAACGAGCTGCTCGACATCGCCATCATCACCGCAGCCGTGATGATGGCCTGCGTCGGGTTCCTCTGGCACAACGCACCACCCGCGCGCATCATCATGGGCGACACCGGCTCACTCGCGCTCGGTGCCCTGCTGGCAGCCGTCGCGGTGGCCACGAACACCCAACTGCTGCTCGTTGCGATGGGTGCGCTGTACGTCTTCGAGACGCTGTCGGTGATCATCCAGGTCGCCGCCTTCCGCACCACCGGCCGCCGCGTGTTCCGCATCGCGCCGATCCACCACCACTTCGAACAGATCGGCTGGCAGGAGGCGACCATCATCGTCAGGTTCTGGATCATCGCTGGCATCGGTATCGCGATCGGGCTGGGCCTGTTCTACGCCGAGTGGGCACAACGTGTCGGGGCGACGCCGTAACGACCCGACACTCACCACCAAGGGGACGACTCGCCACGCCCGACACCCCGGGCTCCCACCACAGCACGTTATGCGCTGCCCGCGAGCTTCGACCGACCGCCCATCATCACGGCTGCCGCGCGATTGCGGCAGCCGTGATTGACGTCAGGTCTCATCGGGCGCCGGTGGCGCCGGCGAGGTAGGTCGCGACGATGTAGGTGGGGTTGCGGTCGAGTGCGCCGCGGGCGCGGTCGTAGCGTCGGGTCTGGCGTGGGTCGGCGTGGCGGGCGAAGTCCTGGACGTCTCGCAGGCTGCAGCCGGCATCCAGGGCGGCGGTGATTGCGGCGTGGCGAAGTGAGTGGGGCGAGTTTGGCTTGTCGATGCCGGCGTGCTTGGCGAGGCGACGCACGATCCGCCCGGCGGCGTGCCGATCGAGCCGGCTGCCGTCAGCGCGAGCCAGCAGTGGCCCGTCGGTGCGCTCGCCGACTGCGGTGTCGATCGCACGGGAGGTACGAGGCGCCAGGGGGATGAGGGCGGGCTGGTTGCCCTTGCCGACGATCCGTAGGGTGCGGTGCCCATTGGCCAGGGCGAGGTCGGCCAGGTCTGCTCCGCAGGCTTCGGAGACGCGCAGCGCATTGAGAGCGAGCAGGCAGGCCAGGGCGTGGTCGTTGCCGCCGGACAGGCCGGCCTGGACGAGGAACGCGCCGAGCTCGCTGCGGTCGAGCCCGAGCCGGGTGGACTCCTGGGCAATCTTGGGGCGACGCACATGGACCGCCGGGGAGTGCTCGAGCAGCTGCTCTTCGACGCAGTAGCGGTAGAAGCCGGTGAGCACGACCAGCTTGAGCGCGACGGTGGCCGGTGCCAGGCCGCGGGCTTCGAGGTCGCGGGCGTAGAGCTCAACGTGGGGGCGGCGGACCTCGTTCAGCGGCTCGAGGTGGTGCTGGTCGCACCAGTCGAACCACAGCCGTAGCTGGGTCGTGTACGCCTGCCGGGTTCCTGGTGACGAGTAGCTGGCGACGAACGCGACTGCGGCCCATTTCGCCGCTGGGGCCGGCCCGGCCGGAAGCTCGAGAGTTGTGGCGGACATGACATGACCTCCTCTGGGCGCCTCGGTGACGCCTGCGATCAGCATCCGTCCAGCAGCCCGACCACGAACCCTTGAACGTGCTACCTTAAGGTTTAGCGTAAGGATGAGGTGTTGTGATGGCAGAGCGGTTCATTGGGGTCGAGGCGGCCCGAGGGCAACTCGGTCGGCTCGTTGATGACGTTGCCGGCGGCTCCGAGGCGATCTCGCTGACCAAACGAGGTCGACCGATCGCGATGCTGGTCAGCCGCGAGGAGTGGGAGGCACTGCAGGGCATGGTGCGGGCTGAGGCTCGCGAGGAACTGCGCCGCCGGCTTGCCGAGGTCCGCCAACGGGTCAGCGACGGTGATCTCGACCCCGCCACCGTGGACGAGGCGATTGAAGCGGCCCGGAAGGTCTCGTGACCCGCGTCGTCCTTGACACCAACACCATCGTGTCAGGACTCGGATGGGGCGGCGCGCCCGCGGCTGTGCTCGACGCCGCCTTGGCCGGCCGGTTTGACCTCGTTACCAGCCCCGCATTGCTCGACGAGCTACGCCGCGTGCTCGCCTACCCCAAGCTGCAGGCAGTGATCGGCGACGCGGACGAGTTCGTCGAGCTCCTGGCGCTCGCCGCGATCGTGGTCACCCCAACCACGACTGTCGAGCTTGGCTCGAGACCCCGATGATGACCGTCTCCTCGAGGCTGCCCTGGCTGGCGAGGCCGAGGCCATCGTGACAGGCGACCTAGACCTACTCACGCTGCGACGTGTCGGCCAGATCCGCATCATGACTGCTCGAGACTTTCTCGATTCCAAGCTGTCCGGACCCTGAGCCTCTCGCGAGCATCACTCCCGACCGAACAACTATGAGCGGATACCTGTCCCGCTTGCGCCGCGCATCATCACGGCGATGGGCGCACTACTCGCCGATGCTGTCCCCGATGGACTGGACAGCCAGTTCGATGGCCTCCCTGAGTTCATTCGGTCCCGTTGTGGGATCATCCCTGATGACGTCGCGGATGGCAGCCTTGGCTTGTAGGCGACGCCACCGTTCTCGACCCTCTTCTATCCGCTGGGCGTAGCCATCCTTCTTGTCGACATTGAACTCAGCGATCGCGAACTCGATGACGTCCTCGAGCGACGGTCGAAATCGTCGGCCACCAACCGGGAGGTGGAGCCGCCAGGTCTCGGAGGTCTCGCCGGCGTGGGCACGGAGGAAGCCGACTGCCGAGGACTCTGCGTGGAGCTGCACGTGCGCTGATGCCCATGCACGTTCGCGGTCATAGTCGAATCGCACCACAGGGTGGCGGACTGTGGGCACGATCAGCGCGAACTCGGACTGCTCGATCGCCAGGAACGATCCAGTGAAGTCGAAGATGCACCGGAACGAGACGCGCAGGTCGAGCCGGTGCTCACTCCGGATTGTCAGTGGCATGTCGACGGTGTTGCCATTGTCGTCAAGGGCACCCACGACAACACGGTCGTCCGCCACCTGGGCGCCGATAGGCGGTTCGTCGACCACCGTCCGGCCCAGCAGGTCGCTGATATCGGCCGCGAACTCGCTGGCGGTTTCGATGAGCGCCGGATCAGCGCCCGTCATCGTCTGTGCCGAGGAGGAACTCGATCGAGCGGATGTCCTCAAGCAGCCAGTACTGCTCGCCGGTGAGTGCCCCCGAATGCGCTGCACGCTCGAGCTCGTCGCGGCTCATCGCAAGCCGAGCAAGGAGGCGGGAACGTCGAGCCTCGAGCTCCGCGCGGCTCGGCTCCAGGACACGTGGTGACATCAAGATCCCCTGGCAGCGGTTGTCGGTAGCGTACGAGATTCTGGCAGTCGGGTGAGACATCTCTTCGAGGTTGTGGGCCCAGACGAGCAGCTGCGCTGCTAGTTCCAGGAACTCGTGACTCTGCCTCAGCGACACCCCCGGTCGGCTGAGGCGAGCGGCGGTTGTGGGCGTCTGGGCCGTCGAAGCCAGCCGCACATCGTCACGGCTGCGGGTGCTCGAGAACCAGCTCGGACACTTGGGCGAGGGCTTCGAAGTCCCGATCCAGCGCGAGCACCGGGCTACCCGTTCGAAGCGCCACAGCGGCGATCAGGCAGTCGATGCTGGAACGAACAGTGAGTCCTTTCGAGCGGGCCGAGCGGTACAGCTGCGCGGCATCTTCCCAGTCCTGTAGTCCGTCCACCGCGACCATCGGCCCGCGCAGGAGCAGGGCGCGCAGTTCCTCGACCCGTCGTGGGCTGCCGGCACCGGCGGTGAGCTCGTAGAGGATCGGTTCGGTCCACGCCAGCGGCGCCTCCGCGCTGATGGCATCACGGATCCAGATGTTGTACGGGCTGCCCGTGCCGCGGAGGTACTCGACCCATGCAGAGGTATCGACCAGGACCGTCACGCGGAGTCCGGAGGTGCGTCATCACGCATCTGGTCGAGGTCGCCCTCCCACCCGGAGCCCTCGAGCGCGAGCGCCTCCTCGACGCCAAGCCGCGCTCCGACGAGCCGACGCAACGCGAGATCGACCGTCTCCTTCTTGCTCCGGGTTCCGTACAGCCGCATCGCTGCCTCGACGATGTCATCGTCGAGTTCGATGTTGGTTCGCGTCCGCGACATGCCGCCCTCCAAGCTCAGACACCATCGTACACCACCCGGTGTATGCTGTCGCGGGGGCATGCTCAGCGAGGGCGCAGGACGTGCGGCGCTTACGTTCTGTGCGCGGTCACCGCAGCAGATCGCCGCGCGCAATCACGGCGATGAGTGCTCGAGTTCGGAGCGGAGCGCCTCGAGGGTGTACTGCAGGTGTGGGCGCATGTCGCGGTGGTGGGGCATGAGCCTGCCGTAGGCCCACCGCAAGGGCCAGATCGGGAGCTTCTCGATCCGGTACGCGTGGGTGACCAGGCTGCCGTTTCCGCCGGCGGGTTCGATGGTGTAGGTCCAGCGGGTCGAGTCGGCGCGGGTCGGGTCGAGCCGTTGTGGCACGGTTCGGAACGTGAACCGTCTGCCTGGTTCGGCTTCGATGACCTCGCTGACACGCGACCATCGCGCCCACCGCGCGCGGTTGTGGCCCCGGAAGCGTGACCCGACCTGCCCGGGTGCCGGCCCGTCGAGCCATGTCGCTCGATGACACTCCAGGCTGCGTCGTCCGATCGTGGCCACGTCGACGATCCGTTCGTAGACGTCGGCGGGTGGTGCTTCGATGTGGAGTTGCACGGCTGCTTGCTGTCGCCACTCGTTGCGCACGTCGGTTCCCTCCTTCGGGCGTCGCTTGGCGAGGTGGCGCGTGGTGCGGTCGGTCAGCGGAGCAGCGTGCGGTTGGCGACCAGGGTGAGCCGCTCGGTGAGTTCGTCCGTGGACCAGCCCCGTTCGTTGCGCAGGTTGTCGACCAACTCGACCGACATGTGGACCCAGAGCAGGTCGGCTGCGGTCGTGGTCGTCCACGGCTCCGCCAAGCGCCGTTCCTGTTGGATGCGTTCTGTCACCGAGACGCACCGTGCGTACCAGCCGGCGATAGCCCGTTGCCAGAGTGCCGCGGCGTCGGGGTCGTCGTGGCGGCAGCGATCCACGGCGCGCACGACCGCGATGAGGCGGTAGTGATAGGTCGCCACGTGTCGTGCCCACGCGGCGAGGGCGGCTTCGGCGTCGCCCGCCTCGTCGATGGCCCGAAGGGATCGCGCGACGTCGAGTCGTCGATCGATGTGGTCGAGGAGTTCGACGAAGAGCTGACCGCGCGAGGTGAAGTGCAGGTACAGGCCGCTGCGGCTGACTCCGGCGGTCTCGGCGACCGCGGCCATCGTCAGCGCCGCGCCGCCCTGCTCCTCGAGGAGCCGCCAGGCACCGTCGAGCAGCTGTGCCCGCGTGTCGCGGCTGCGTTGGTTCTGTGGTGTCTCGATGCGCTCCACACCACACTCCTTGACAACGAACTGGACACCGTGTTTAGTTACGGTAACTGAACATACTGTCCAGTTGATGATAGCGGCAGAGGAGGGCGTCGGTGATGGATGTGTCTGGGTATCGAGCGGTTGAACGGCGGCTGTGGGCCTCGGTCGGGGTCAGCCCCGACGAGCGCACGGTGACGTTGGCCAGGTTGGGGGTCGACGTTCGCGTCCAGGAGCTGGGCGAAGGGCAGCCGGTCCTGTTCATCCATGGTGGCCCGAACTCAGGGTCGACGTGGGCCGGCGTCGCCGCGCAGATGCCGGGGTACCGCTCGCTGCTCTTGGACCGGCCGGGCACGGGCCTGTCGGCCGCGATCCGCATCGGTGCGGACAACCTGGGCGAGGTCGCCGAGGTGTTCGTGGCCGATGCGCTCGATGCGTTGGGGCTGGAGTGGGCCCACGTCGTGGGATCGAGCTTCGGTGGCTTCCTGGCGCTGCGGTCGGCAGCGGCCGCGCCCGAGCGGTTCGGCCGCATGGTGCAGATGGCCTGTCCCGCCGGTGCGCCGGGCATGGGCATGCCCGGCTTCATGAAGGCGATGGTCACACCGGGGCTGGGCCGACTGATCGCCGCGCTTCCGCCCAACGAGCGTGCCGGCCAGATGATCTTCCGCCAGATCGGCCACGGCAAGAGCCTCGACGCCGGACGCATCCCGCAGGTGTTCTTCGACTGGTATCTCGCCATGCAGCGGCACACCGACACTATGGCCAACGAGACGCGGATGATCCGCTCCCTGGCGTCCGTGCGCGCCGGCTGGCATCCCGCCCTCTCGCTCGACGAGGAGCTTCTCGGCCGCGTTGCGACCCCGACCCACTTCTACTGGGGTGCCGACGACCCCTTCGGCGGCCTCGACATCGCGCGGCAGCTGGTGGCGTCGATGCCGGCAGCACAGCTCGAGATGGTGCCAGATGCGGGTCACCTCCCTTGGCTCGACGACCCCGCCTGTGCGGCCGAGGCGATCGGTTCGTTCCTGCAGCCAACCGTGGCCACCGATCAGGTGTCCCCGTGACCGGGGCGCCGCCGCTCCGCCGCGACCCGTCATCAGCGTCGGGCCACAGACCCGTATCTGTGAGCCTGCTGGCGGCGATCGCGATCACGGTGATCTGGGGCGGGATCCTCGTGATCGCACGGCTCGAACAGCTGCTTGCCCCCGAGCTGCGCTGGTGGGGCCACGCCTTCGTGCACCTGTGGGTAGGCACCTGGGCAGCCACCGTGGCCGTCACCGCGATCCGGGTGCGGCGTTCGGGCCGCGAGGCTGACCCGGCAGTACGGGCCGCCGTGACGATGGCGGCCCTGCTTGGCGCCCTCGCCGCCATCACCAACCTGCTCGAACTCGTCGGCGTGCACCCGACCCTGCGGGAGTTCCACGATGCGGTCAACCGGATCGGCGCGCCGCTGGGATGGCTCCTGCTCGGCAACCTCGTCGTCGCCGTCCTGCTGGAGCAACATCGACGAGCAGCAGCACGCTGGAACCGACGAGCCGACCACCGTTCACCAGCCGACCCGAACACTCCAGGGCCCACCAGCACAGGCTCGGAGCGCCGCCTGCGTGACCCGACCCAGCCTTGACACCGCCCAGCCTGACGTCTTCCCGCTCGTCCGGTGCAGCGGTGTTCCCGACGGCTGCCAGGGTCACCGCCCGTTGCACCCATCCCGACCACGCGTGACCGGCTTGCAGGAGCCGCCCGATGTCCGAACTGACTCAACGTCCCGACGTTCCAGGGTGGGCGAGCCCCCGGCGAGCCTGGTTGGCCCTCGGTGCGCTCCTCGCATGCCTGGCAGCTCTCATGCTCGCCGACCTGTGGCTCGAGAGCCACACCGGCCTGCCTGTTGGCCTGCCGATGTCTGCTGACGCAACCAAGCCGGACCTCCTCTTCGGGTACGGAGTTGAAGACCTCGACGCGCTCTTCACCGCCTACGGTCAGGGTGGCCGCCGCGCGTACGCCGTCGGGCTCGTCATCGACACCATCTACCCGCTGGCGCTCGCTGCTGCGACCGTGCTGCTCGCCGCCAGGGCGCTTCCCCGTCGCGCGCGATGGCTGTGGGCCTTCCCGATCACGTTCGCCGTGCTCGACGTCACCGAGAACCTCGGCTTCGGCGTTGCCCTCGCCGCCCACCCGCAGACCCTGGACGGGCTGGTTGCGGCCCTGTCCCCGATCACGCAGGCGAAGCTACTGAGCTTCCCGCCAACCGTCGCGGTCCTGCTCACGTCGGCCGGCGTGCTCGGCTGGAGACGGTTCCGTGACCAGCGAGGCGCGCCGCACGGCAACCCGTAGCTGCCGGACCAGGAACCCGACCGACCAGGCTCCCACCGTGACGAGTGGCGTGACGTTTCACCCACCTCCAGCTGGCCCCTCCGCCGACACAGGGGGGCGTTCTCGAACCTGCCAAGATCAGGACTGCCGCGTTGTTATGGGCGGACCGAGGCGAAGTCGACAACGCCCAAAGTCACGGTTCGGTGCGGGGATGCCAGTAGCCGGGACGTCGTCGCTCGTGGGCGACGGCCAGAACGCGAACCGCATCATCCGTGACGAGGTACGCCAGGTAGTAGGGGAACCGCGGCATCGACATCTTGCGGACTGGTAGCCCAGCGGCGACACCCGGCACCGGCGCCCCGGCCTCCGGCCAGGCTGCAACCTGTTCCATGGCTCGGTCGACAGCGGCGAGGAACACCAGCCCAAGACCCGACCGCTGAACCTCATACCACAAAGCGGCTTCGCGGAGCTCGCTCGATGCCTCGGGCTCGACGAGAACCTTGCGACTCACCCGTCAGTCAGCGCTTGGCTGACCCGTGCACGGATCTGGTTCCAGTCCTCGCCCAGGCCCTCACCGGCCAGCACGCGACGTGCGCGGACTTCGAGCTCTTCCGCCCACGCCCACTGGACTGTTGCTACATCGTCCACGACAGGACCCTCAAGGCTGACCAGCAGCTCGACGATCAGATCGGCACGCTCCTCGCCAGAGAGCGAGAGGGCCTCACGGAGCAGTGATTGCGCATGTTCGGTCATGTCGTGAGCGTACCCCTCGCCGGTTGCGCGGGGACGCTCGATCCACAGGCTCCACGTCCAACGCCAACAGCAGAAACCGCTCGCGAGGGAGCTATGGGCGCCTTGGCCGCTGGGGCACCCCGCCCGCAATCACGGTAGTGGTCGACCTACGGGGTGGGTGCAACAAGGACAACGTTGTGGCCATGAGCTTCGCGCCGAACGCCTTCACGCGTTGTCGGGGATGAAGGCGATGTCGCCCACCGCGCGAACCAACCGTCGATCCGTGGTCAGGAGCCGGGCATCGAGCGCGGTCGCCGCCGCGACGTAGAGCGCATCGCGGGCGGCGACATTCCGGCGGAGCGCCCAGGCTGCGTCCAGGAGTTGGCGGTCGAGGGGCAGACGCTCGATGGGGAGCCGGCCGAGCATGCCGAGCCGGGCACGCACCTGGTGAGCGGTCAGCTGCCCGTCCCGGTACAGCCGCGCCAATGCGCCGAACACCTCGGCGTCAAGGTGGACGACGGTGCACACGGTCTGGCCCGACAGCTGCTCGCGGACGTGTCGTCCGGTGCGGTTACGCAGCAGCAGATCCACCGTGGCCGAGGCGTCGAGGACCAGCACCGCCTACGGCAACTCTGCTCGGGCGGCTGCCACGGCATCGGTGCCAGAAACCCCCTCGATCGGGTCCAGGTCGTCGAGTTCGGCCAGCCACTCCTCGATCGTCGGCTGGCTGACGTGTTGGGCAAGCATCCGGCTGACGTAGCGTTGGAGGCTCATACCCGCGTCGTCGGCCCGGCGCTTGAGCTCGACGTGGATGTGCTCGTCGAGGTCGCGGATCAGCATGTCGGGCATCGGCCCCTCCCAAAGCGCTAGTAGAATGATAGCACTTGTGGAGTCGCCAGCTGGCGAAGGTCCGCGCCCGCTGCGGTCTCGTCCTCGCTGCCCGCTCCGCCACCGTGGCCGAGCAGGAACGATTCCTGAACCCGGCGACGAAGACGCCGTGTCGTTTGTGGGCGGGTTGGCCCCGACCTCTACGCGCCCGCAATCACCGCGATGGGCGTGGAGCATCGCTTCGCCGTAGGGCTGGTCTGCAGTGATGCGATCGGGTGTTCTTCGACGCGACCCGTCGGCCCATCAAAGGGCCTGGCGGACCCGCGCTGCCTCGCGCGCGAGGTGATCACGCTCCGGCACGTTGGTGGCCCGACGAGCCGCCTCGGCGTAGAGCTCGGCCGCGCGGGAGAGATCGCCGTCCTTCTCGTACAGATGGGCAGCCACAGCGGTGTAGCGCGGCAGCTCCGGGTCCAGTGGCTCCAACACCGCCAGCCCCGCGCGGGCGCCGTCGGCCTCGCCGACCGCTACCGCCCGGTTGAGCCGGTGCACCGGCGAATCCGTGAGGCTAACGAGCTCGTCGTACCACTCCACAACCTGCACCCAGTCGGTCTCGGCGGTGCTCCGTGCGTCGCAGTGCAGCGCGGCGATCGCCGCCTGCGCCTGGTACTCACCCAGCCGGCCACGGGAGAGCGCCCTCTGCAGGATCGTGACGCCTTCTGCCACGAGGTCGGTGTCCCACAGGGATCGGTCCTGCGCGGTCAGGGGCACCAGGGAACCGTCCGGCCGGGTGCGGGCCGGTCGCCGGGCGTGGTGCAGCAGCATGAGCGCCAGGAGCCCGGCCGCCTCCTCATGGTCGGTGACCGCGTGCAGTCGGCGGGCCAGGCGGATCGCTTCGGATGACAGGTCGGTGTCGCCGGAGTAGCCCTCGTTGAACACGAGGTAGAGCACCCGCAGCGCCGTGACCAGCGAGCCGGGCTCGTCGAGCGAGATCCTGCTGACGGTCCGCTTGGCGCGGCTGATCCGTTGGGCCATCGTCGCCTCGGGCACCAGGTACGCCTCGGCGATCTGCCGGGTCGTGAGCCCGCCCACCGCCCGTAGCGTCAGCGCCACGGCCGACGCGGGCGTGAGCGAAGGATGGGCGCAGCGCAGGTACAGCTCTAGGGTGTCGTCGCGGTCCATCACGGCGCCCGGAAGGGGCTCGGCGTCCACGCGCAGTTCGCGTGCCGTGCGGGCGGCGTCGGACCGGGCGGCGTCGACGAACCTGCGCCACGCCACGGTGACCAACCAGCCCTTCGGGTCCCTCGGCGGGTCCACCGGCCAGGCCTCGAGCGCCGAGAGCAGCGCGTCCTGGACGGCGTCCTCGGCCGCCACGAAGTCGGCTCCGCGGCGCACGAGGAGGCCGATCACCTGCGGGACCAGCTCCCGCAGGAGCGCCTCGCCGGGGCTGTCGGTCACCAGCCGCTCACTGGTCGGACGGGGGGGCCTCCTCGAGGATCGGACGCAGCTCGAGCCACTCGTGCAGCGGCCGTCCGCCCGCGCCGGGCGCCGACGACAACTCGCCCGCCAGCTCGATCGCCCGCTGCTGATCCTCCACGTCGATGAGCATCCAGCCGGCGATCAGATCCTTGGTCTCGGCGAACGGCCCGTCGGTGACCGGCGGGCGGCCCTCACCGTCGTAGCGGACCCACAGACCCTCCGGCGCGAGCGCCTGCCCGTCGACGAACTCGCCCGTCTCCTCAAGCCGCGCCGCGAAATCGCCCATGAACCGGATGTGGTCGCTGACCTCCTCGGGTGTCCACTGATCCATCGGGACGTCGTTCACCGGCGTCGGAGCACCCCGGTAGTGCTTGAGTAGCAGGTACTTGGTCATGACACTTCCTCTCTCGGTGTGGCGCAACCTCGTGGCCGCGCTCACCCCCGGGGTCGGAGCCAGCTCGGGGTTCTCGACATCCGGTGCGAAGATCGTGCCAAGGCTGCATGACCGATGCCGCGGCCGCTTGCTGATGGTGGAGCCGGCAACGCGGTGTCCTGCCCTTCCGCAGCGTAGGTCCACCGGCCATCAATAGGTGGCTCGGCAGGCAAGGCGGATCCGGATGGACCCCGCCACACCGGTCTTCCGTACCGGTGATACGGCGGACTGTTATGGGTGGTCCGGCAGAGCCTTCCCCCCGACCACAATCACGTCGATATGTTGTCACGTGGCAGCCCGCGCTGCCTGGCTGTTGGCTTTGCGCGTTCACTCAGCCGCGTGCATCTCGGCCATGTTGCGATCCACGACTTCGATCGTCACGCGGCACTCCGTAGCAGGGCTGAACTCGAGGATCTCGGTGTCCTCCTCAAACACGGGTACATGGCCGGGCGCAAGGTGGTAGACGTCACCCGCCCGAGGCAGTTCATCACCACCGGGCTGCTTCACACGCACCAGTCCCTTCAGGATGTAACCCCAGTGCGGAGACTGGCTGCTGTCCCCAGGCAGACCCTTGAATGGCGGTGTGGCATCGACCCCCTTCGGGAACGTCTCAAACGAAACGATCATGCCACCCCACTCGACCTGGCGACCCTGGAAGCCCTCGCCGTAGTCTTCGACCAGCGGCAGCTCCTTCATCGGATGACGCATCTGGGTCTCCCACCTCGAACGGGCGTACCTCAGAAGCTTGGACTACCACGCGGCGCAGGGCCCGGAACGACCTACCGTCGTTGAGCCCCTTCGACCAACTATGCGCGACGGCTGCTCCCAAGGCAAGCGCCCGCAGTCACGTTCTCGAGCGGGTAGCGACACCGGGCGTCTGTTCACGGGGTTTCACCCGTCGACGCGTTGGGTTCCTGGGTTGGCTGGAGGGCGTCGAGGGCGGCGTCGACGGCGATCCTGCGTAGCGTGTCGGTGTCGTCGGCTGCGACGAAGATCGCGGCGCGGGCGAGTCCTCCGATGGCCACCGTCGCCCGGATGCGTGCTTCGAGGTCGGCGTCGGCCCCCGCGAGGATGCGTTGTGCCCGCTCGACCCAGCCGGCGAGACGACCAGCGATCGGCGAGCCTTGGAGGGTGCTGGGTTCGCGCCCCAGGGCCTGGATGAGGTCGTGGTGCTGCCGCACGACGTCGAAGTAGTCCTCGAGCAGTTCACGGACGGGCGCATCGCTGTCCTCGGCCCGCTCGAGCCAGGCGTCGATGGCCTCAGCCATCGGTACGAGCGCCTCGCGCAGCAGGTCGGCCTTGCGGGGGAAGTGGTAGTAGAGGGCCGCCTTGGTGACCCCGAGTTCCTCGGCGATGTCGCGCAGGCTCGTCGCGGCCACGCCGTCGGCGGCGAACCGGCGGCGGGCCACCTCCAGGATCCGGAGGCGCATGTCCGTGGTGCGGCCATCCGTGCGTGACGGTGTGGCCATGGGCACCTCCTCCGGTCGTCCGGCTGGGGCCGGCATCGATCTTCCTTGCCGACAGGCTATCCTCTGCTAACCTTCCGGCAAGCTAGTTGCAACGGGAGGCTGGCTGCCCATGGACCATGACAGTCCGGCTCGACGGGCGGCCGGACCGGCCGGTGGGGCGGCCGCCGACCGCGAGACGGCGCTCACCGCGGCGGTGCGACAGATGACCCACGCCAGCCCGCACCTGACCACGATGGCGGGCGGCGCCGGCGAGGTCGATCGCCTGCTGAACGGCATCGAGAACGTGTGGATCGACGACGCCGATGTGCCGATCCACCTCGATCTGCATCGGGCCGAGCAGCCTCGCGCCGTCGTCGTGTTCCAGCCCGGCAGCGGCGCCCACGCCCGCTTCTACTTCCTGGCCGCGGGGCTGCTCGCACGGCACGGCTACCACGTGCTGGCGGTCGACCGTCCTGGCCATGGCCTGTCCGGAGGCCCACGGGGCGACTGCACCATCGACGAGGCGATCGAGGTCGCCGACACCGTCATCGCCCACGCCCGCACCCGGTGGTCGCTTCCGGTCGTGCTGATGGGCTCGAGCCTGGGCGGGCTGCTGACCATCTTCGGTCTGCTTCGCGGGTCGACACCGGATCTTGCCGTAGCCCACAACTTCGTCCAGCCGGGCAAGCTGGTGTCGATGCGGCTGCGATCCCGGTGGGTCCGACGCCGACGCACCCGGCTCTACCCGCTCGACCGGCTCGTCCACGACCTCGAGGACCTCTCCGACGACCCCGCGATCCGCGACTACCTCCAACGGCGGGACGACCCCGGCGCGGCCTGGGAGCTCAGCGCACGCAGCATGGCGAGCCTGTTCGGCTTCACCACGAAGGCACCCGCAACCGCGCCCCCGAGCCTGGTACTCAACGGGGAGCGGGACAAGGCCATCCCAGCCTGGGCGACCCGGCTGTTCACCCGCTGGTCGGGGCTGCCGTCCACCCAGGTCCAGGTCGTACCCGACGCCGGCCACCTGCTGTTCCACGACCACCTCGACACCACCCTGCCCATCGTGACCACATGGCTCGATGCTCGCCTGTAGCGGTTGAGGCAGTCACACCAACGAGTCAGGAGCGAACATCATGACCACCATGACCGATGCCCGGATCCACCGGGCCGTCTCCGCCGATGGCACCGAGATCGCCGGACGAGTGGTGGGACAGGGGCCGCCACTGGTGCTGGTCCACGGCGGGCCCCACGACGGCGACCTCGCCTGGGGGGCGCTGGTGCCGCACCTCGCCGACCGGTTCACCTGCTACCTGCCGAGCATCCGCGGACGGGGACTGTCCACCGACAGCCCGGACCTCTCTCCCCCGCGGCTGCAGGAGGACATCAGCGCGTACGTCGACAGCATCGGCGAGCCGGTCTTCCTGGTGGGCTGGTCGGGCATCGAGTGGACGGTCGGTGCTGCCGCCCACAGCGGCTCCGTGGTCACCGTGGCCCTCTACGAGCCCAACGTCGGTGCCTTGATGCGGGAGGACGACCTCGCCCGTATGGGCGCCGCGTTGCAGCAGGGGGCTGCGGCGGCCGCCGACGGCCGACTCGTCGACGCATCTCGCGCCTTCCACCGCTACGTCGCCACCGACGACGAGATCGCCGCCGCGCTGGAGACCGACTACTTCGACCGATGCGCAAGCCTCCTCCCGGCGGTCCAGCAGGAGCGCCAGCGGGGCGGTTCCTACGATGGGCCCCGGGCCACTGATCCGGAGATGCTCGGGAAGATCACCGTGCCGGTCCTGCTCCTGCGGGGCCAGGAGACCCGGCTGCGCACCTTCGTCACCGATTCGGTGCAGTACGTCGCCCAGCACGTCGCGGACCCGCACGTCCGCGAACCGCTGCCGGGCCTCGGCCACTTCGCCCCGATATTGGCGCCCGAGCCCATCGCCGAGGAACTGATCTCTTTCTTCGACTCGCTCCCGCAGCCGGCCTGACCGACCCTGGCACACCGCAAGGGGGTGGTGGCGCCACCCCGTCGCGGTGTGCTGGGACCCCCACTCCGGACGGTGACTCAGGTCTCGAGCTGGACGTCGCCCGGTCAGGTGGTGGTCTTGGCGTCCTCGACGTAGAGGTAGTACTCCTCGTCCTCGTCCTCCCAGTCCATCTCGACGACGTCCTTGGTGACCGCCGCCTTGCAGAACTGCAGGAACCCGGAGTAGCCGAGGTCCTTCTCGGAGAAGTCGGGGTCACGCTTGCGCAGCTGGTCCTTGAGGCCCGACAGCGGTGGGTCCCCACCGAGCTCCTCCATCAGGTCCTTGACCGTGCTGCGAAGCAGATCGAACGCGGCGTCCTCGTCACGTGGCGCGGACGGGAAGTCGACCTCCGGGTCGCCGGGAGCCGAACCGTCGGTCAACGTGATGACCTTGTTGTCGGCGAGGTGGCGCAGGAGCTCGCGGAACCCACGGAAGCCGTAGTCCCCCTCGGAGAACGTCGGATCCTTGCGCAGCAGCGCGCGCTTGAGGTTCGACGCCTGCACCGAGCCGGCGGTGTTGGACTGGATCCCGGCGAGCGTGCGGGTGAGCAGCCGCTCGAGCTTACGCAGGTCCTGCTTCTGGGTCGACTTCGCGGGCACCGGCGCGTCCGTGCTCTTGGTCTCCGACGTCTTGGGCTTGGCGGCTTCTCCCTCGCTTGCGGACTTCTTCGCGCGGCCATGGCTGGGCTTGCCCCCGCGCTTCTCGCGCAGCGGGATCCCCTCGAGCCGGTCGTAGAAGATGAACTCGTCACACGCCGGCGGCAACATCGACGAGGTGGAGCCCTTCAGCCCGACCCCGATCACGCGCTTGTTGAGCTCACGCAGCTTGCCGACCAGGGGCGTGAAGTCCGAGTCGCCTGAGACGATCACGAAGGTCGACACGAACTCGCGGGTGAGCGCGAGCTCCATCGCATCGACCGCCATCTGGATGTCGGCCGCGTTCTTGCGGACCGAGTCGGAGCGCTGTGGGATCTCGATCAGCTCGACGTTGGAGTCGACCATGTCGCGACGGTCGTCCTTGAACAGGTTCCAGTCGGCGTAGGCGCGACGGGTGATCAGGCGGCCGCGTTCGGCCAGCGCGTCCATCAGCGGACGGGGATCGAAGCGGTAGCCGATATCGCGTGCACCGATGGCCACGTTCTCGTGGTCGATGAACAGCGCGAGACGCTCTTCCGGGGGCTCGTTCGTAGTCATACGCGCACACTACTGCCTCACCGTCCCCGAGCCCCACGACGCCGGGCGTGACGCGCTCAGGACGAGCGCACCGGACACCAGCGGACGACAGGGGACACCGAAGCTGCTGCGCCGAGAGCGACGGGCCCGACGGGTCAGGGCAGGGAGAGCTCGACCTCGAGGAAGTCGGAAAGCTTGGCCACCACCGCGGCTTCGTCCCCGTCGTGGTGGACGGCGAACATCCCCACCTCACGGGCCACCTCGACGTTGCGGGGGAGGTCGTCGACGAAGGCGCAGCGCTCGGGCGGCAGGCCGATGCGCTCGCAGGCCAGCTCGTAGATCGCCGGGTCCGGCTTGCGCATCCCGACCTCGGCCGAGATCACCAGGACGTCGAAGTGCGACGCAAGGAGCTCGCGGGGGTAGATGTCGGTCCCCCACGAGTTCGACAGCACGCCGGTCGCTAACCCGTGCCGCCGGACCTGCGTGGCGACATCCCACAGGCCACCGGTCGGCTCCATCGCCGCGAAGAACCGCGCGAGCACGCCGCCTCGTGGGACGTCGTAGCCGTCCTCGACGAGCAGCGAGACCAACGTCGCGTCGAACTCCTGCGAGGAGATCTCGCCCCGTTCCAGCGCGCCGATCAGACCGCCGCCCGGGGTGCGGGAGGCCTCGACCAGCAGCTCGAAGGCACGACCCCGAGGGATCCCGAGGTGGTCCTCGTAGGCGGCGAACGACCCGCCGACCGATCCGGTCAGGACACCGCCGTAGTCCAGGAAGAGCCCCCGAAGCCCACGACCCGCCGGTCCGCTGTCCGTCTCGTTCACAGTCCCGCCTCGCTGGCGGCGTGGCTGGCGGACTCCCCGAGCTGCAGGACCAGCTGCCCGTACGCCTCGTGGCTGCCGTCGGTCTCGCCGTACGCACCGGAGGCGTAGCGGCTGTAGACGCCCTCGAGGATGCAGGCGAGCTTCCAGTAGCCGAAGGCCATGTAGTACCCGATGCGCTCGAGATCACGTCCGGACGCGACCGCGTACTGCTCGACGATCTCGTCGCGACCGGCGAACCCCTCGGCCCGCGTCGGCGCGGTCGGCAGCACCTGGACCGCGTCGTCCGCCTCGGTCCAGTAGACCAGCAGCAGGCCGACGTCCGCCAGGGGATCGCCGAGGGTCGTCAGCTCCCAGTCGAGGACCGCCTTCACCGCACCGGTCGCCGGGTCCAGCATGACGTTGTCGAGGCGGTAGTCGCCGTGGACGATGGCTGCAGGGCCCTGTTCCGGCACCGCTGCCGACAGCCGACCGTGGACCTCGTCCAGGAGAGGGAGCTCACGGGTGCGGGTCTGCTGCAGCTGGCCGTGCCAACGGCGCAGTTGGCGTTCGAGGTAGCCCTCACGACGCGACAGGTCGCCGAGCCCGACCGCATCCACGTCGACCGCGTGCAGGCGGACCAGCACGTCGACGAGGTCCTCCGACGCAGCCCGGCGCGCATCCGGGGTCAGGACGGTCTCGGCCGCAATCGTGTCACGGACCACCTCGCCGTCCACGAAGCGCATCACGTAGAAGGGGGCGCCAGTCACCTCCACGTCGGGCTCGAAGTCCACGCATCCGGGGACCGGGACATCGGTGGCCTCCAGCGCGCTGATGATGCGGTGCTCTCGACCCATGTCGTGAGCCGACTCGATCACCCCGCTGAGCGGGGGCCGTCGGAGGATGACGCGTCGCCCGTCCGGGTCGGTGACCTGGTAGGTCAGGTTGGATCGACCACCCTCGATCACCTCGAAGGTCAGCGGTTCCGCGAGCTCCGTGCGTGCACGGATCCAGGCGGTCACCTTGGCAGCATCGATGCCCTCGGCCACGGGCCACACCTCTCCCTCACGAGATGAGCAGCCTGACACGTCACCGCCTCGCCCGCCAAGCCCGGTGGGACGCGGAACGACGTCGAGGCCAGTAGCGTGGGAGCTGCGTAGCAGCCGTCACGTACCGTGGCGGCATCGGGGGCCGTCAGCACGGCATCGACCGAAGGCACCACCGATGGGACGCCGAGGCAGCCAGCCTGCCCCGTGGCCCCCCGACGGTCTCGGCGAGCCCGATGCCGCTGAGCGGACCGTACGGACCGCTCGGACCGAACGGACCTTCCCGCCGCAGACCTTCCGGCGACGGCGTCCCCTCGGTCGGATCGGGCGGGCCGGTGTCGACCGTCTCTCGGGACGGGTCCGCTCGATGTTCGACACCGGTGGGCCGGGCTTCCGCAACCTGGCGTTCACCCACGGGCTGAGCACGGCCGCCGACACGCTGGTGGCGATCGGACTGGCGGGGACCCTGTTCTTCTCCGTGCCCTCCGCCGAGGCGCGGACGAACGTCGTGCTGTACCTGCTGCTGACGGTCGCACCCTTCGCGGTGATCGGCCCGACGCTCGGCAGGCTCCTCGACCGTGCTCCCGCATCGACCCGCACCGTGCTGGTCTCGGCGGCGGCAGGGCGGGGCATCCTGGCGTTGAGCCTCATCGCCACCTCGGGGACCATCTGGCTGCTCCCGGCCGCCTTCGGCCTGCTGGTCCTGTCACGGGTCCACATCATCACCCGCAACTCGCTGCTGCCGCTCGCCCTCGACGAGCCCCGACGGCTGGTCGAGGCCAACGCGCGCCTGGCCTGGATCGGGATGCTCACCGGTGGGCTCGGCGCGGGACTGGGTGTGGCCGTCGCGATGTTCGCCGACGTCCAAGGACCCCTGCTGCTCGCTGGAGTCGTGGCGCTCGGGGCCGCGCTGCTCGGCCGCCGCCTCCCCGCCCCGGATGGCAGTGGCATCCATCCCGTCGAGCGCGGGGCCCGGCTCCCCGAGCTGCACTTCGACCGCAGCGTGCACATGGCGCGGCTGGCGACGGCGGGTGTCCGGGCGTTCAACGGCTTCGTCGTCCTGCTGCTCGCCTTCGCGCTGCGGGAGGTCGATGCCAGCATCGCCGACTTCGGCGCGCTGCTGGGTGCCATGGGCGGTGGCTACGCGGTCGCGTCGCGGGTCGTGCCAGCGATGTCGCGACGCGTCAGCGAGGAGCCGATGGTCGTCGCCGCGCTGTCGATCACCGCCGTCGCCGCCTTCGCTGCCGGGCAGTGGTTCGGGATGACCGCCGCCGCGATCACCGCCGGACTGGCGGGCTTCGCGTGGGGCACCGCCAAGCTCGCCTTCGACGGGCTGCTGCAGTCGCAGGTCCCCGCCGAACGCCGGGGCGCCGCCTTCACCCGGTCCGAGACCATGTTCTCGATCGCCTTCGTCGTCGGCGCCATCGTTCCCACGGCGATCCCGATGCCCGTCACCCTCGGGCTGGTCCTGACCGGGTTCGGGGCGCTCGCGGCACAGATCGTCTACGTCGCGGCGCTCCTCGTGCCCCCAGCACCGGTGCACGACCGCGGTCCGACGTCCGGGACCCGCACGACCGGCGACGCTCCCGAGACCACCGACGCGAGCCGCCGCACGTCCCGATCGGTACCCGCCACGCACCCGGAGGGATCAACGCGCAGCGCTGCGCCCAGCCGCAGGGCGCGCCGGGACGCGACCTCCGTGGGCGAGGCCGCCACACCGGTGTCGGAGCCCTCAGAGCCCGGCGAGCTGCCGTAGGTCGCTCTCCGGCAGTTCCGCGGACACGAAGGTGCCGTCGAGCTCGAGGACCGGGACACCACCGATGCCACGCCCCCTGTCCGCGGTCATACGCTGCCGCAACGCGACACGTGCCGCCGGATCGCGCAACGCAGCAGCCACCTCGTCCACGTCCAGGCCGACGTCGCGAGCGATCGCAACCAGCACCTCGTCGTCGCCGAGCGCGGCGTTGTCGCTCCAGTAGGCGCGGAAGACCGCCTCGCGCCACGCGCCTCCGAGGTCGTGGGTCGCCGCCACCACCCCTACGAGGTGTGCGGCGAGCGTCGGCGGTCGCTGCGACGGGCGGCCGACCTTGAGTCCCAACGCCTCGGCGCGCTCGCGCCACCGGTCGAGCTCGTCGAGCTGGTCGAGGGTCACCGGCAGCGGGGCGTCCACACCGATCACGTCGATGCCCCGGAAGGCGACCGCCCCTCCCCCATCAGCGATCCGCTGCAGCCGCAACGCGGCGACGGTCGCTGGCAGCGAAGGGATGTCGTAGTGGAGGACGAGCATGACCGTGACGCTACCGGAGCGCCCACGGGCCCCTGGTGCCCCTGGTGCCCCTGGTGCCCCTGGTGCCCCCGCTGACCCTGGTGTCCCTGGTGTGGCTGGCTGGTCAGCCCGGGTCGGGGCCCGTCGCCACCGCTCGTTCGGGGTCGCTGCTCCACGCCGACCACGATCCGCTGTACAGCCGGCCCGATCTCCCGTCCACGTGCTCGAGGACCAGCAGGTCGTGGCAGGCCGTGACCCCGGATCCGCAGTAGGCGACCACCTCCACCGCGTCGAGCACCCCCGTTTCCGCGAAACGCACACGCAGCTCGTCGGTGGGTCGCAGCCGTCCATCCGCGTCGAGGTTGTGGGCGAAGGGCAGGCTGATCGCCCCGGGGATGTGTCCGGCCCGTGGATCGATCGGCTCGACGTCACCCCGGTACCGCTCGGGGTCGCGAGCATCGAGCACGACCGCATCCGGTGACCGCGACAACCTCGCGGTCAGCTCCGCATCCGCGAGCCGCTCGGACGGCCAGGGCCGCGGGGCGCGACGGACCGGTGGACGGGACACCTCGCCGTCCTCGATCTCGCCGGTCCAAGCGCCGAGCCCGCCATCGAGGACCGCTGCGGGCTGCCCGATCGTGCGGAGCATCCAGGCGAGACGGGCAGCGATCACGCCCGGGCCCTCGTCGTAGGCGACGACCACCTCGTCCTCGGCGATGCCGGCGACGCCGAGGCCACGCGCGAAGGCTTCAGGTGACGGCAGGGGATGACGGCCACAGGAGGGGCTCGGCGCATCCGCCAGTACGCTGTCGAGGTCGACGTAGATCGCGCCGGGAAGGTGCCCTTCGAGGTAGGTGTCGAAGCTCTCGCTCCCGTCCAGCGACCAGCGCACGTCCGCAAGTAGCAGCTCGTCGGCACGTTCCTGGAGCCAGACCTCGTCCACGAAGGGCGGGAGGTCAACGGGTGTCGGTACTTCGTCGCCCACAGCCTGCACACCTTCCGGTCTCGTCCCGTCGCATCGACGGCCAGCCTAGAGGGCTGGCACCGGTCCGTGTCCACCGATCCTGACACACATCGTGACACACATCCCGACATGCGAGGGGCCGGCGGGCCTTGGGCAGCCGTCCACCTCGCCCCCGGTCCCGTAGCCTGCGGCGACCTTGCACCTCGACCGGACGTCCCGACCAGCCACACCCAGTGACCCACCTCCCCACGACCACCTCCGACGACCTTCGACCCAGGAGACCCACCACGTGGACCGCGATGCGACAAGCGCCCAGGTCCGGCTCCTCGGCGACCTCCTCGGGCGCACGATCGCCGAGGTCGAAGGCGACAGCCGCTTCGAACTGGTCGAGCGCGTGCGTGCGCTGGCCGTCGAGCACCGCAACGGCGACGCGGAGGCCGGCCCGGCACTGAGCGAGCTGCTCCGGGGCATCAGCGCCGACGACGCGCTGGTCCTCGTCGGGGCGTTCGCGGCCTGGTTCCGACTCATCAACCTCGCCGAGGACCAGGCCATCGTGCGCCAACTGATCGTCGACCGCGGCGAGGCGGCTGGGGATGGCGCACCCTTCGGTGACTCGATCGCGCAGGCGATGGACCAACTGGCCGAACGCGGTGTGGCTCCCGATCGCATCGGCGAGGTGGTCCGAGGCCTGGCGATCCGACCCGTGCTCACCGCCCACCCCACCGAGTCGAACCGTCGCACGACGCTCACCAAGCTCGGCCGCGTCGCAGCAGCGCTCCGGCGACTCGACCAGGAGGCGCTGTCCCCGGAGGTCAGGGCCGACATCGAGCGCTACCTGGCGGAGGAGATCACCTCGCTGTGGCTGACGGCCGAGACCCGGACCCGGCCGCCAACGGTGATCGACGAGGTCCGCAACGGGCTGTACTGGATCGACGCGGTCCTGTTCGACCTGGTGCCTCGCCTCTACCGTGAGATGGCGGACGCGATCCAGCGCACCTACCCCGATGCCCAGGTCCCGGCGCACCGCTTCCTGCGGTTCGGCTCCTGGATCGGCGGCGATCGTGACGGCAACCCCAACGTCACGAACGAGGTCACGGAGGAGGCCCTCCGCGAGCACCAGCAGCTGGCGATCAAGCTGCTGCGGCGCAGCATCGATCGCATGCACGCCCACCTGTCGGTGAGCGCGTCGCGCGGCGCTACCGCGGCCCTGCGTGACCGGTTCGCCGACCTGCGCGAACGGCTGCCCGACGACGCCGCCGAGATCGAGGACCGCTACCCCGCCCAGCCGCATCGACAGTTCCTCGCGCTGGTCTACCGGGTGCTGCGGATGACCGAGGAGCGCGCAGGCCGCCCGTGGCGCGCCGATCGGGTCGTCGACCCTCGCAGCTACGCCCACGCCGACGAGTTCGTCGCCGATCTGCAGCTGCTGCGCGACAGCCTCCGCGCTGCCGGAGGTGCACGGATCGCCGATGGCCGGGTGCGCGACCTGCAGGTGCAGGCCGAGGTGTTCGGCTTCCACCTCGCGACCCTGGATCTGCGACAGCACGCCGACCGCCACCGCGCGGCGTTGACGGCGGTGTTCCGACGCTACGGGGACACCGACGACTACGCCTCACTGCCGGAGGAGGACAAGCTCGCGCTGTTGACCAACGAACTGTCGATCGAGCGACCCCTGACCCCGGCGGTCCTCGACTTCGACGAGGAGACCGACGCGACGCTCGGTCTGTTCCGCACGGTGCGGCGCGCCTACGAGCGGATCGGTCGTGACGCGATCGACACCTACATCATCTCGATGACCACCGCGGTCTCCGACGTGCTCGGCGTGCTCGTCATGGCGCGGGACGCGGGCTGTGCCGACGGGCTGGACGTCGTGCCGCTGTTCGAGACCGTCGACGACCTCGAGCGTGCGCCTGACGTGCTCGACCGGTTGCTGTCCACGTCGTCGTACCGCGAGCACCTCGTACGCCGGCACAACCACCAGCAGGCGATGATCGGCTACAGCGACTCCAACAAGGACAGCGGCTACCTCGCCGCCACCTGGCAGCTGCAGAAGGCCCAACGGGCGCTCGCCGCGGTCGCGGATGCCCACGGTGTCGCCCTGACCCTGTTCCACGGCCGCGGCGGCTCCATCGGACGCGGCGGCGGGCCGACCAACGCGGCGATCCGGGCACAGCCACCGGAATCGGTCAGGGGCCGGTTCAAGATGACCGAACAGGGCGAGGTCATCGCTGCGCGCTACCGCGACCGAGCCCTCGCTCACCGCCACCTCGAACAGGTGGTCAACGCGGTGCTGGTCACCGCACGCCCCGACCGGAGCAACGGGACCACCGAACGGGCCGACGCCGTCGTGGATGAGCTCGCCGCCTCGTCCCGCGAGGCCTACCACGACCTCGTGCGCGGAACCCCCGAGCTGATCGACTACCTCAACGAGGCCACCCCGTTGTCCGCGATCGGCGAGCTCAACATCGCGTCCCGGCCGGCTCGACGCCAGCCTGGCCGCGAGATCGACGACCTCCGGGCGATCCCCTGGGTGTTCGCCTGGACGCAGTGCCGCATGCACCTGCCGGCCTGGTACGGGATCGGCTACGCGCTGCACACCTGGGCCGAGGACGACGAGGAGCGCTGGGCAGAGCTCCGCGAGATCACCCAGGCCAACCCCCTCCTGCGGGTCGCCTTCGACAACGTCGAGATGTCGCTGGCGAAGTCGGATCTGCGGATCGCCGAGGACTACGCCAGGCTGGCCCGACCCGAGATCCGCGACGTCGTCCTGCCGCGGCTGCGCGAGGAGCACGACCGAACGATCAGCGGGCTGCTGCGGATCACCGGGCACACCGAGCTCCTCGGCCACGACCCCGACCTGCAGGACATCCTCCGACTTCGTGACCCCTACCTCGACCCCCTGCACCTCCTGCAGGTCGCGCTGCTCGGGCGGCTGCGGGAGGAACGCGACGACGAGGTGGCGGCGACCCTGCGCCAGGCGGTGCTCGTCGCCACGAACGGGATCGCCGCGGGGCTGCGCAACACCGGCTGACCTCGGTCGCGGGCCTCGCGAGGACACGCCTCTCGTCGGTCGGCCCGACCGAGGCCAGCCGCCGGGCCGCGACCGAGCGTGCCCGAACCCGCCTACGGGGTCGACGGTCCCCCGGTTCTGGGCCTTCCGCCCCGCTTCATCCAGCGCGCGGAGGCGTACGTTCGGTGGTGTCGAGGAGGTGTCCCAGTGGTCCGCAGCGTCCGTACGTTCCTACCCGCCGTAGGCGATCCTGCTGCCCTCGCGCGTGCCTTCGATGGCGACCCTCAGCGGTGGTTGCCGGCGGCCCGCCAGGAGGGATCCGACTCGTGGCGTATCACCGCGCAGGCCGGCTCCCTGTCACGTCCCGTGCTCGCGACGGTCGGCTCGCCCTGGCGTGCCGGTCGGACCCGGTGGCGCACGCTCCGCTGGGATCCCGTGCATGACGAGGGTGGGACCACGGGGCTCGACCGGTTCCTGCCATCGCTCGACGGCGAGCTCGGACTCCACCTGCGGCGTGGCGGGCCGTCGACGCTGCTCCTGGACGCCCGCTACCACCCGCCTGGCGGTTCGGTCGGCGCCGCCGTCGACGCCCTGGCGCTCTCACGGGTCGCGCGGGACACCGTGGAACGCTTCCTCGAGGAGGTCGTCGCCAGGCTCACCGCCGAGGCCCTGCTGCTTGGCCACCCCACGCCGTCACAGACCTCAGCTACACAGTCCTCAGCTACAGGGGACCTGCCAGACGACCACCGTGCCGGAACCGTCCCCGCGTGAGTCGAAGCGGCAGCTCCCTCCGAGCGTGGCGGCCCGCTCGCGGAGGTTGTTGAGGCCGAACCCGCCACGGGGAGCCTCCCCGATCCCCACGCCGTCATCGGCCACGCGCAGGCGTAGCGAGCGGCTGTCGCCCGCGAGCTCGACCTCGATGTCCTGCGCGGATGCGTGCTTCGCGACGTTGGTCAGCACCTCACGGACGACGGGGATCAGGTGTTCCGCGACGGTGCCGGTGACGACGGTGTCGAGGGGCCCCTCGAACCGGACGCGAGGTGGCTGAGCGAGCATGGGCGCCACCTCCTCGATGACCTCGAGGATCATCGACCGCACGCTACGGGCCCGGTCAGTGCCCGACTGCAGCGCGAAGATCGTGGACCGCACCTCCTTGACCGTCGTGTCGATGTCGTCGACCGCCTGCTCGAGCCGCGCGACCAGGTCGGGGTGGCCTTCCGCCCGTCGGATCGTCGCCTGCAGGGACAACCCCGTCGCGAAGAGACGCTGGATCACCGTGTCGTGCAGGTCGCGACCGATCCGCTCGCGGTCCTCGACCAGCGACAGCCGCTGGAGGGACTCCTGCGCACGCTCGTAGGTCCACAGGAAGCTGACCTGTGCCCCGTACCCGGCGAGTTGACGCTCCTCGTTGGACGTGAAGGGACGCGCCCGGCTGACCCCGATGGCGGCGACCACCTCGTCGCCCGCGTGGATCGGGACCCACAGGACCGCGCCGTCCAGGAACGGGCCGTACTCGTCACGGACCACCTCGCCCGACCGCAGCGAGCGCCAGGCGGGCGGGGCCGGGGCCGAGGTGAACCCGGGTTCGGGTGCGTTCCCGGCACTCGAGAGCACCCAGAGCCCTTCGTCGTGGGCCTCGACGAGACACGCCGCATCCGCTTCGACCAACCCACCCGCGAACCCGACCATCCGCTCACGGACCGTCGTCGTCGGCTCCCCGGCCAACACCGCCCGCGACAGCTCGAGCACCGCGTCACGCCACGCCTCGCGTCGCTGCACGTCGTCGTAGAGGCGGGCGTTCTCGATCGCGGCACCGGCGACGGCAGCGAGCCCGACCACCAGGTGTTCGTCGTCCTCGGTGAAGGGTTGGCCGTCGCGCTTCTCGGTCAGGTAGAGGTTGCCGAAGGCCTGGTCCCGCACCCGGATCGGTGCGCCGAGGAACGCCTGCATCGGTGGATGGTGGTCCGGGAACCCGTAGGAGCGGGGGTGCTCCGAGAGGTCGTCGAGACGCAGCGGGTGGGGTTCCTCGATCAGCAGGCCGAGGACCCCTTGGCCCTGGGGAAGCTGGCCGATCCGGTCCGCGGTCACCTGGTCGATGCCGTGGTGGACGAAGTTCTGCAGCGCGTCACCGTCCTCGGCGATCACACCCAAGGCGCCGTAGCGGGCGTCGACCAGCGCGCAGGCTGCCTCGACGATGCGCCGCAGGATCGTGTCCAGATCCAGGTCACCGGTCACCAACAGGACGGCGTCCAGCAGCCTCGACACGCGAGGATCCACGTCGACCACATCACTCCGAACACGCAGAACGTCTCGACAGAGTCTAGCCTCGCGTCCCAGACGACCCGGAGGTGGCGGACGTGACCACGCGCGTGTTCCTGCTCGACGACCATGAGGTGGTGCGCCGAGGGCTCAAGGAGCTCATCGACGCCGAGGACGACCTCGAGGTCATCGGTGAGGCCGGGAGCGCCGGGATGGGGTTGGCCAGCATCTCCACGACCAACCCCGACGTCGCCGTGCTCGACGTCCGCCTCCCCGACGGCAACGGGGTCGAGGTCTGCCGCGAGGTCCGCGCACGCAACCCGAAGATCGCCTGCCTGATGCTCACCTCCTTCAGCGACGACGAGGCGCTCTTCGACGCCATCATGGCCGGTGCTGCCGGCTACCTGCTGAAGGACGTCAAGGGCAACGACCTGGTCGACGCGATCCGCCGGGTCTCGGTCGGTGACTCGCTGCTCGACCCGGCGCTCACCGGCAAGGTGCTCGAGCGGCTGCGCAAGGGCGACGAGGAGGACCCACGGCTCACGTCGCTGTCGGAACAGGAACGCCGCATCCTCGAACTGATCGCCGAGGGGCTCACCAACCGGCAGATCGCGGAACGGATGCACCTCGCCGAGAAGACCGTGAAGAACTACGTCTCGAACCTGCTCGCCAAGCTCGGTATGCAGCGGCGGACCGAGGCGGCCGTCTTCTACACCCAACTCGATCACGACGAGTGAGCACGACCACGGATCACGACCAGCCAGCCATGGCCACAACCCCAGCGTCCTGACCACGACCAGCCGCGATCGTGGCGCAGCGTGAAGGTCCCGCACGGTCGGGCCCTGCGGCCCTGCCCCGGCGCCCTGCGGGGCGCCACCCTCGTAGCTATCGCTCGCGGATGGCGCTCACACGCGGATGGAGCCGACATGACCGATCCCCAGGACAGCAGCGCGCCGACCGACCGTCACGGCCTGGAGGTGCTGCCCCTCGCTCAGTGCCTGTCGCTGCTGCGGAGCCGCCCGCTCGGCCGCCTCGCCTACCTCGACGGAGGGCAGCCGACGGTCGTGCCGGTCAACCACCTCGTCCACGGCAACAGCGTCGTCGTACGCAGCCTCTCCGGGGGCAAGCTCGACGCCGCGATCGTCGGGCAGCCCGTCGCGTTCCAACTCGATGACCACGACCCCTCCCGCGGCACGGGATGGAGCGTGCTGGTCCGCGGCCGCGCCGACCTGATCGACGACCACGAGCAGATCGTCCGGTTCGCCAGTGAGCTCGACAGCTGGGCGATCGACGACCCGGCGACGGGCACCTGGATCCGCATCGTCGGCGACGAGATCTCCGGACGCCGCCTCGCCCGACAGGACTGACCGAGCGGGTCGCTCCCCTGCGCGGCGTGCACCGAGCGCGCTCCGGTGCCGTCGAGGGCCCGCCCATGGGGCCACAAGTCCCACGGACGTCGGGACGCTCCGCCCTGCCATCGCGACACGACGAACGTTTGGCTACAAGCTGACCTTTCCAGCATGGTGCCAGCGTCATGCTGGCCTGTGCCCGCCAACCACCCCCGAGGAGAACCACGTGAACGAAGCGAGCGAGGGACGCACGATGGGAGCGATCGCCACCGCGGTCGTCGCCCTGGTGGCCCTGGTCCTGTCCGCCGGCGCGCTGATCATCGCCGCCGGCAGCGGACCGGGTGGTGCCGCTCCCGCAGCCTCCGCTGGAAGCGGGGATACCGCCGCCGAGACCGTCGCCGTCGAACTGAGCGAGTTCGAGATCTCACCGTCCAACATCGAGATCGCCGCTGGAGGGACCCTGGAGGTCACCAACATCGGTGCGGTGGAGCACGACCTCGCGGTCACCGGGACCGACGTCGCCACGCCGATGCTCGCCGCGGGTGAGAGCGCGACGCTCGAACTCGGGGACCTGGCACCCGGCGTGTACGACCTGCTGTGCACGGTGCCCGGCCACGACTCTGCCGGGATGATCGGCACCCTCACGGTCGTCGGCGAGGATGGCGCGACCGGAGCCGCTGGCGAGGCCGACGGTCACGCGGACCACGGCGCCGCCGAGGAGGACTGGGACGCGCTCGACGCGGCGATGCACGACAGCATCATGGCCTACCCGGCGGAGACCGAAGGCGTCGGCAACCAGCCGCTCGAGCCCGAGGAGATCCTCGACGACGGCACCAAGGTCTTCCGCCTGGTCGCCGAGATCTTCGACTGGGAGGTCGAGCCCGGCCGGATCGTCGAGGCGTGGGGCTACAACGGACAGGTTCCCGGGCCCATGATCAAGGTCGACGTCGGCGACAACGTCCAGGTCATCGTGGAGAACGAGCTGCCGATGGGTACCGACGTGCACTGGCACGGCGTGCGCGTCCCCCACGACCAGGACGGCGTCGCTCCGCTGACCCAGCCGCTGATCGAGTCCGGCGACACCTTCGTCTACGAGTTCGAGGCGAGCGAGCCCGCGATCGGGATGTACCACCCCCACCACCACGGCCAGATGAAGCTACCGAACGGGATGTTCGGCGTGTTCCAGATCGGTGACCTCGGCACGGATCACCCCCTGCCGACCGGGCGCACGATCAGCGGCAAGGAGATCCCCGAGGACATCGACATCGTCCAGGAGATCCCGATGGTCCTCAACGACGCCGGTGCGATCGGGTACTCGATCAACGGCAAGGGCTGGCCGGCCACCGAGCCGATCGTCGTCGAGGAGGGCGACTGGTTCGTCGTCCACTACTACAACGAGGGTCTGCAGATCCACCCGATGCACCTGCACCAGATGCCGCAGCTGGTCTTCGCCAAGGACGGCTTCGCGCTGGAGGCACC
The DNA here is from genome assembly GCA_964451855.1 of uncultured Actinomycetota bacterium. Taxonomy (GTDB): domain Bacteria; phylum Actinomycetota; class Nitriliruptoria; order Nitriliruptorales; family Nitriliruptoraceae; genus CSSed11-175R1. The sequence continues at coordinate 19,847 of CAYVJT010000002.1, read as the reverse complement.
GCAGTGGGAGGACACGGTCAACGTCGCCCCTGGTGAGCGCTACTCGGTGCTGATCCAGGCGACCGATCCCGGTGCCTGGGCCTTCCACTGCCACATCCTCACCCACGCCGAGCGTCACGAGGGCATGTTCGGCATGGTCACCGCCCTGATCGTCGAGGAGGCCTGAGCCGGCCCAGACACCACTTCGGGGTGGCGCGACCCTCCCTCCCGCGCCAGCCCGATCCACGCCCGAGCCCCGTCCGCCCACCCGGACGGGGCTCGGGTACGTCGTGACCGATCGGCGGTGGCTGGGAGCATCCCGCGTCGGTCGATACAGTGTCTGGTGCGGCGCAGATCGGCGCCGCGCGACACCCGGGGAGCTCGGGACAGCCGGGCTGAGAGGGTGACCACCGACCTCCACGGCACCACGCCGCGGTCGAGCGTCATCGACCCGCGGAACCTGAGCTGGGTAATGCCAGCGGAGGGAGGTGCCCGGTGGGTCCGTCCTCACCGACCGAGCCCGGCAAGGACCGACGGCCCGACACGTCCGCGACGTCACACACGGTGATCGTGCTCGCCGGCGGCGACACGGTCGCCACCTCGCTGGCCGCGTACCTCCCCGACGACGCGATCGTGATCGCCGCGGACGCCGGCTTGGCGAGCGCGACCCCGCTCGGACTGACGGTCGACCGCATCGTCGGCGACCTGGATTCGGTCGACCCACAGCTGCTGGCGGAGGCGCGGGCAGCGGGCATCCCCGTGGACGAGTACCCGCAGGACAAGGACCGCACCGACCTCGCCATCGCGATGGATGCGGGCCTCGACCACACCCCCCAGCGGATCGTGGTGGTCGGTGGCCACGGCGGCCGGCTGGACCACCTGCTCGGCAACGCCGCCCTCCTCGCCTCATCGGCCTACGCGGACGTCGAGGTGGTGGCGCTGATGGGCTCGGCGCGCGTCACCGTCGTCCACGGGGCACCCGAACCCGTCCCCACAGCCCTCTCCGGCGAGGAGGGCGAGCTCGTCAGCCTGCTCCCCTTCCACGGCCCGGTGGAGGGCATCACCACCACCGGCCTGCGGTTCCCGCTCCACGAGGCGTCGCTCGCCGCTGGTTCGTCCCTGGGCATCAGCAACGAGTTCTCCGCCTCCGACGCGAGCGTCACGGCGCGGTCGGGCGTGCTCCTGGCCGTCCAACCGGGCCAACCCTGACCCCCGGCCAACCCTGACCCCGGCCAACCCTGAGGGCCCGCGAACCCTGAGGCCCCGTGCGACCTGGACATCCTTGAGGAGGATCGATGCGAACCCTGCCCATCGCCCTGCTGCTCGGCGCGAGCCTCGTGCTCGCTGCCTGCGGCCCTGACGCTGTCGAGGAGACCCCCGAGGCGGCCGAGACGCCCGCTGAGGCGGCCCCGGCGGAGGCCACCGACGACCCCGACGTCGTGCTCCGTCTGTTGACCCACGACTCCTTCGACGTCTCGACCGAGGTGCTGGAGAGCTTCACGTCGGAGACCGGCATCGAGGTCGAGGTCATCCCCAGCGGGGACGCCGGGACGACCCTCAACCAGGCGATCCTCACCAAGGACTCCCCGCAGGGGGATCTGCTGTTCGGGGTGGACACCACCTTCCTGTCCCGAGCCCTCGATGAGGAGCTGTTCCAGGCCTACCGCTCGCCCCGCCTGGACGTGGTCCCAGAGCGCTACCAGCTCGACCCGGAACACCGGGTGACCCCCGTCGACGTCGGCGACGTCTGCCTCAACTACGACGTCGCCTGGTTCGACGAGCACGACGTCGCGGTCCCCGACGACCTCGCGGAGCTCACCGGCGAGGAGTACGAGGGCCGCCTGGCGGTCATGAACCCCGCCACCTCGTCGCCTGGGCTGGCCTTCCTGCTGGCCACGATCGAGCGCTTCGGCGTGGACGACTACCTCGACTTCTGGGCTGACCTGCGCGACAACGACGTCGTCGTCACCGACGGCTGGTCGCAGGCCTACTACGACGAGTTCTCGGGTGCCGGGGCGGGCGATCGGCCGTTGGTCGTCTCGTACGCCTCCAGCCCCCCGGCCGAGGTCTACTTCGCCGACGAGGAGCTCGAGGAGGCGCCGACCGGCGTGATCGGGGCCTCGTGCTTCCGCCAGATCGAGTTCGTCGGCATCCTGGCGACCACCGAGCATCCCGATGAGGCACAGCAGCTGGTGGACTTCATGCTCTCCCCGACCTTCCAGGAGGACATCCCGCTGCGGATGTTCGTCTTCCCCGTCGTCGAGGACGCCGAGCTCCCGGAGGTCTTCGTGGAGCACGCACAGCTGCCCGACGACCCCTTCGAGCTGGATCCCTTCGTGATCGGCGAGAACCGCGAGACCTGGATCGACGAGTGGACCCGGACGGTCCTGCGGTGATCCGGACGTGACCGACACCGCGGGCACCCAACGCGTCGCCGCCGGACCGGCGCAACGGCGTGGACCCGCCGCCACCGCGGCGCTGCTGGTCGTCCCGGTGCTGTTCCTCGGGCTGTTCTTCGTCTACCCCGTGGCCACGATCGTGCTCACGGGGCTGCGTCCCGAGGGTGTCCTCGACCTCGGGGCCGTGTGGCAGGTGCTCAGCGACCCGGTGGTCCGCCGGGTCGCGTGGTTCACCGTGTGGCAGGCCACCGTCTCCACGGCCCTGACCCTGGCCCTCGGTTTGCCCGGCGCGTACGTGCTGTCACGCATGCGCTTCCGGGGTCGCAACGTGCTCCGTGCCGCGGTGACGGTGCCCTTCGTCCTGCCGACGGTCGTCGTCGCGTCCGCCTTCCTCGCGTTGCTGGGCCCGCAGAGCCCCGTGAACAGCCTGCTCGAGGGTGTGTTCGGTGCCGCCGCGCCCACGCTCGACCTGCGCCGGACGGTGACCGCGATCCTGATCGCCCACGCCTTCTTCAACTACGCGGTCGTGGTGCGCACCGTCGGGGGGTTGTGGGCGCTGCTCGACCCGAGGCTCGAGGACGCGGCCCGCGTGCTCGGGGCCTCCCGCTGGCAGGCCTTCCGTGAGGTGTCGCTGCCCCTCCTGCGCCCCGCCATCGCGTCGGCCACAGCGATCGTGTTCCTGTTCACGTTCACCTCGTTCGGGGTCGTGTTGATCCTCGGTGGACCGGCCCGCGCCACGATCGAGGTCGAGATCCACCGGGCGACCACCCAGCTGCTCGACCTGCCGCTCGCATCGGTGCTGGCACTGCTCCAGCTCATCGCGGTGGTCACGTCGCTGGTCGTCTACGGCCGGTTGCAGCGGCGCACGACCCAGCAGCCGCTGGTCGCCTCCGAGCGGGCGAGCCGGCCCGCTCGGACGCGGGGCGAACGTCGCTTCCTCCGGGCGAACCTCGCGCTGATGGCCGGGCTGCTCGCGGCGCCGCTGCTGGTGCTCGCCGAGCGGTCCCTGTCGACAGCACAGGGGTACGGCCTCACCCACTACCGGGCGCTGTTCTCGGCGACGGCGGACACGATCCTGACCGTCCCGCCGTGGTTGGCGATCCGCAACTCGATCACCTTCGCCGTCGCCGCCACGGTGATCGCCCTGATCGTCGGCGGCCTCGCAGCGACGGCGGCGGTCACCGGGCACGGCCGTGTCGCCCGGTTCGTCGACGGTGCGCTGATGGTGCCGCTCGGGACCTCGGCGGTGACCGTCGGGTTCGGGTTCCTCATCGCGCTGAACCGCCCCCCGGTGGACCTGCGTGGCTCGCCGCTGCTCATCCCGCTCGCGCAGGCGCTGATCGCCACGCCCTTCGTCGTACGCACGCTGCTGCCGGTGCTGCGGTCCATCGACCATCGGCTGCGTGAGGCCGCCGCCACCCTCGGAGCGACGCCACGTCGCATCTGGAGGGAGGTCGATCTGCCCATCGTCGGGCGGGCCCTGCTGGTCGCGGCCGGGTTCTCGTTCGCGATCGCCGTCGGCGAGTTCGGCGCGACGGTGTTCGTCGCGCGAGCCCAGTTCCCGACCATGCCGGTGGCGATCTTCCGGATGCTCGGGCGCCCCGGCGCTGCCAACTTCGGCCAGGCCATGGCGATGTCGACGATCCTCATGGTGGTCACCGCCACCGCGCTGCTGCTGATCGACCGGCTTCGTGTCGGCCAGGTGGGACGGTTCTGATGCTGGACGTACGCGGACTCACGGTGCGGTACGGCGACCTCGTGGCGGTCGACGACCTCGACCTCACCGCCGACGATGGCGAGGTGCTGTGCATCCTCGGGCCCAGCGGCTGCGGGAAGTCCACCCTGCTCCGTGCCATCGCCGGGCTCGTGCTGCCCGACACGGGCACGGTCTCGCTCGACGACGACGTCCTCGACGGGCTCCGCCCGGATCAGCGACGGGTCGGGCTGATGTTCCAGGACCACGCGCTGTTCCCCCACCGCACCGTCGCCGACAACGTGGGTTTCGGCCCCCGGATGCGTGGCAACCCGCGCGCCGAGATCGCGGAACGGGTCCGTGAGGCGCTGACCCTCGTCGACCTGACCGGGACCGAGGACCGCCCCGTCACAGCGCTGTCAGGGGGCGAGCAGCAACGCGTCGCCCTTGCGCGCGCGATCGCGGCCCGTCCCCGACTGCTGATGCTGGACGAGCCGCTGGGCTCCCTGGACCGGGCGCTGCGGGACCGGCTGCTCACGGAGCTACCGGAGCTCCTGCGCCAGCTCGGCACGACCGTGCTGTACGTGACGCACGACCAGGACGAGGCGCTCGCGCTCGCCGATCGTGTCGCGGTGATGCGCCAGGGGCGGCTCGAGCAGGTGGACACCCCCGACGGACTGTGGCGCGGCCCGGCGAACGCCTTCGTCGCACGCTTCCTCGGGCTGGAGCATCTCTTCGCCGTCGAGATCGCCGACGGTGTCGCGGCCACGCCGCTCGGCGAGGTTCCCGTCGACGCTCCCGACGGGCCGGCCCACCTCGTCCTCCTCCTCGACGCGCTGCGCCTGGCCGACGAGGTGCGTCCACGCCGCGCTGACGAGATCGAGCTGGACGGGGAGGTGGTCGGCCGCCGGTTCGCCGGCGACCACCTGCGGGTGAGGGTGCGCACGCGCTGCGGCCCCGAGCTCACCGTCCCCGTCTGGCGGGGCAGGGCACCGGCGATCGGCGAGCCGATCACCCTGGCCCTGGACCCACGAGCGACCCGGCTGCTCCCCCCGGACGAGACCGAAGACGAGACCGAGGACGGCCCCCAGGAGGAGAGCCAGGCTGCATCGGCATCAGGCCAGAGCCCGCACCCTCAGTAGCTGCCACCCCGGACGTAGTTCGCGAGCTGCTCGGCCTCGGTCGAGAGCTCCTCGAGCTGCCACTTCACGACATCACCGATCGAGACCACGCCGACCAGCTGCCACTCACCGTCGACGACCGGGATGTGCCGCACGCGCCGCTCGGTCATCAGGCGCATCAGCGTGTCGGTACTGGTCGATGGCGTGCAGGTCTCCACCTCGTTGGTCATCACGACGGAGACGGCGACGTCCAGGATCCCCGGCCCCGTCGAGGCGAGCTCGCGCACGATGTCGCGTTCGGACAGGATCCCGGCGAGCGACCCCTCGTGCGTCGTGATCACGATCGCACCGATGTTACGCGCGGTGAGTCGCTCGACCGCCTCGCGGATCGTCGCGTCCAGCGGCAGCGTCTCCAGCACCTCATCCTTGCCGTCCAACAGGACGGAGACCGGGACTCCCATGTTCGCCACCTCCCAGGGGTCCCCATGATGACAGGTCGATCGGGCTGGGGCTACCCCCTTCGTCACCACGCCCCCGTCACCGCTGATCCGTCGCCACGGTCAGCTCGAGCACCCGGGCGGTCGCCTCCGCCACGGCCCGTCCCGCCGGCTCGCTGAGGGTGGTGCCCAGGTCGAGCTCGTACGCCGGCACGCTCACCACCAGCAGCGATCGGGGTGCGGTCCCCAGCCGGCCGGCGAGGGCGAGCAGCGTCATCGGGTCGAGGTGGTGGCTGAACGCCTGGTCGTTGCTGGCCGGATCGATCCTGCTGACGGTGACCTCTGCCACACCGACGGCCGCGTCCACGATCACGACGCGCTCGCGGCCCTCCAGATCGAGGGCCAGCTCCGGGGTGAGCTGGTGGACCGAGAGCACCTCGATGTCCGGGTCCTCGACCCTGGCGACCGCGTCGGCGACGTGTCGTCCGACCGCGTCGTCCCGGCGCAGCTCGCTGCCGACCCCGAGCACCAGGATCGGCGCCCGGGTGCCGACGGCAGGGTCAGTCACGTCGCATCTCCTGCACGACGTGGCCGTCGGTGTCCACCAGCTGCAGCAGCATCGGCATCTGCCCGAGCGCATGGGTGGAGCACGACAGGCACGGGTCGTAGGCGCGGATGCCCGACTCGATGCGGTTCAGGGTCCCGGTCGTCAGCTCCGGGCCATCGACGTACCTGCGCGCGATGTCGAGGATGGTGCGGTTCATCGCGAGCTCGTTCTGGCCCGTGGCGATCACCATGTTGACGCCGGTCACCACCCCGTGCGCATCCACCTCGTAGTCGTGGAAGAGGGTGCCGCGCGGCGCCTCCGAGCAGCCGACGCCGCGGCCCTGGCTCGGCTCGGCGCGTGCACGCACCGCCGGGTCGAGCAGGACCGGATCATCGAGGATCGTCGCGATCTGTTCGAGGCTGGTCACGACCTCGAGGACCCGGGCGTGGTGGTACAGGAACGACGAGGACGCGATGCGCCCGACCCGCTCCCGCAGGTCGGCCAGCCCCGCGTCGGCGAGCGGCGTGCCGAAGCGTTCGGCGATGTTGATGCGGGCCAGGGGGCCGACGCGGTACATGCCGGTGCGGGGGTCGCCATCGGTGACCGCCTCACGCCAGTAGGGCACCTTGAGGTAGGAGTCCACCCCGGCGGCCTCGCCCAGCACCTCCCGGTACCGGGCGGGGTCGAGCTGGTCGGCGATGATCCCGCCGTCCCCGTCGATGACCCGCAGCGCACCGTCGTAGTGCTCCCAGGTGCCGTCCGGCGCGCACTGGGCGAGGTAGAGGGTCGGGAACCGCCCGAAGACCTCCACCTCCTCGGCGAACCGGTCGAGCAGACCGAAGGACAGTGCCAGGGTGGCCTGCGCCGACGCCATCGCCTCGTCCAGCCCGGCGCGCAGCGCATCGCGCTGCTCGCTGGTCAAGGGCGCGGCGACCCCGCCCGGGACGATGCCCTCACCGTGGATGCGTTCCCCCGCGACCGCGGCGATGACCTCCTGACCGAACCGGCGCAACCCGATGCCCTGACGCACCAGCTCGGGCTCGGAGCGCATCAGACCGAAGACGTCCTTGCCTTCGGGTCCGGCGTCCATCCCCAGCAGCAGGTCGGGCGCGGACAGGTGGAAGAAGCTCAGCACGTGGGACTGCACGATCTGCCCGAGGTTGGCCATGCGCCGCTGCAGCCGTGCCGCCGGCGGGATCGTGACCGACAGGATCGCCTCGGTCGCCTTCGCCGACGCCAGCAGGTGGCTCACCGGGCAGATGCCGCAGGTCCGGGCGGTCAGCCCCGGCATCTCCGCGAGCGGGCGTCCACGGCAGAACTCCTCGAAGCCACGGAACTCGGTCACGTGGAAGCGCGCGTCCGCGACCTCGCCGCCCTCGTCGAGGTGGATCGTGATCTTGGCGTGGCCCTCGATCCGGCTCACCGGATCGATCACGTGGATGTCGTGCACGGCGGTGCCTCTCTTCGCGGTCAGCCGAACCGCAACTCGTCGGGGCCCTCCCGGAGGACGGACTGGATCGGCTCGCCTGCCTCCAGCGCATCGAGCAGGAGGGTCACCGCCCGCAGGATCTTGTCGGCGGACGGCGGGCAGCCGGGCAGGTAGACGTCCACCCCGATGTGCTCGTGCAGGGGCTGCGCCTGCGGGAGCAGCGTGGGGACGACCTTGCTCGGCACCTGACCATCCAGATCGGTCTGCTCGACGTAGACCCGTTCGAGCATCGTCGCTGGTTCCCCCAGCCGGTTACGCAGCGCCGTCACGTTGCCGGTGACCGCGCAGTCCCCGAAGGACACCACGACCTTGCTGTTCGCCCGGATCGCACGGGCCACCTCGAGGTTGTCGGAGTTGGCCACCGCCCCTTCGACGAGGGTCAGGTCCACGTCGGGCGGGAAGACCTTGACGTCGGTGAGCGGACCGAACACGACGTCGACGCGCTCAGCGAGGTCGAACAGGGCCTCGTCGAGGTCGAGGAAGGACATGTGGCAGCCGGAACAGCCACCCAGCCACGCGGTCGCCAGACGCGGTCGCCGAGGAGGCGAGCTCATGTCAGCACCTCCTCATCATCGGGATGGACCCACTCGTCCTCCGCACGTGCATGTGCCAGGAAGACGATCAGATCGGGATCGTGCCGCATCTCCCCGACCGCGCTGCCCTTGAAGCTCAGCGCCCCGGTCGGGCAGACCAGCACGCACTTGCCGCACCACGTGCACGACCTCGCCTCACCCCAGGGAACGTCGAGCTCCGCGACCAGGCGGGAGTCGCCACCCCGCTCCGCGATCTCCCACACCGATGCACCCTCCACCTCGCTGCAGACCCGGACGCAGCGGGTGCACCGCACGCACCGGTCGCGATCGAGCACGTACTTCGGGTGGGACGCGTCGACGCCCTCGTTGGCGAAGCTCAGGTCGTAGTGGATGTGGTCGACGTCGGTCTCGACCGCGAGGTCCTGCAGCTCGCAGTTGCCGTTCGTGACGCACGTGGCGCAGACGTGGCTGCCTTCCGCGAACAGCAGCTCGACGATGCGGCGCCGGTGCTCGCGTAGCTCGAAGGTGTTGGTGCGGATGTCCATGTCCTGCCACACCGGTGTCGCGCAGGCGAGCTTGAGTCGGGGATCGCCGTCGACCTCCACGGAGCACAGCCGGCAGCCACCGTGCACCGAGAGGCCTTCGAGGTAGCACAGCGTCGGGATCGGCACGCCGTTGCGGCGAGCCAACGCCAGGATCGTCTCCCCTTCGACAGCCATGACCTCCTCGCCGTCGAGCGTGACGGGGAGGCCGCCCCGTCTGTTAGGCGGTCTCACTGGTGACCTCCTCGTCGATCAGCAGATCCAGGTACTCGTCCCGGAAGTGCTCCAGGGTGGAGAAGACCGGGTTCGGGGCGCTCTGACCGAGGCCGCACAGGCTCGTCGCCCGGACGGTGCGGCACAGGCTCTCGAGGTGGGAGAGGTCCCGCTGCCGCCCGACCCCGCGACAGATCCGATCCAGGAAGGCCCACATCTTCTCGGTCCCGACCCGACAGGGCGCGCACTTGCCGCAGCTCTCCTCCCGGCAGAACTCCATGTAGAAGCGGGCGACCTCCGGCATGCTGACGGTGTCGTCCATCACGACCATGCCGCCGGAACCCATGATCGAGCCGAGGTCGCGCAGGTGCTCGTAGTCCACCGGCGTGTCCAGGAAGCGGGCGGGGATGCAGCCACCCGAGGGACCGCCGGTCTGTGCCGCCTTGAAGCTGCGACCGTCCGGGATCCCGCCGGCCATGTCGAACACGAGCTCCCGGAGGGAGATGCCCATCGGGACCTCGATCAGGCCCGTGTCCTGCAGCGATCCCGCGAGCGCGAAGACCTTGGTCCCGGCGCTGTCCTCGGTGCCCAGCGAAGCGAACCAGTCGGGCCCACGGTTGATGATGGCCGGGATGTTGGCCAGCGTCTCGACGTTGTTGATCATGGTGGGCTGTCCCCACAGCCCCCGCTCCGTCGGGTACGGCGGACGCAGGACCGGCAGGCCGCGGCGCCCCTCGATGGAGGCCATCAGCGCGGTCTCCTCACCGCAGACGAAGGCGCCGGCGCCGACCCGTACCTCGAGGTCGAAGTCGAAGGTCGTGTCGAGCACCTTGCGACCCAGCAGCCGGCCACGCTTGGCCGCCCGGATCGCCCGCTCCATGCGTTCGATCGCCAGCGGGTACTCGGCACGCACGTACACGTAGCCCCGAGACGCGCCGGTGGCGTAGGCCGCGATGGCCATGCCCTCGATCACCCGGTGGGGATCGGAGTCCATGATCGTGCGGTCCATGTACGCACCGGGGTCACCCTCGTCCCCGTTGGCGACGAGGTACTTCGGCTCACCTTCGGCGTGCGCGAGCAGGGCCCACTTCCGACCGGTCGGGTACCCGGCGCCGCCGCGCCCACGCAGCTTGCTGCGGGTGACGGCGTCGACCACCTCCTCCGGGGTCATCAACGTCAGGACCTTGGCGAGCGCCCCGTAGCCGCCCTCGCCCACGTAGTCCTCGAGCCGGTCCGGGTCGATGCGACCGGCGGTCTCCAGCACGACCCGAACCTGTCGCGCGAAGAAGGGCACGTCCGGCGGCATGGTGGCGACCTCGGCGGCTGGCTCACCCCCGAGCAGGTGCTCCTTGGCGATCGCGTCGGCACCTGGTTCGTCCACGTGCGTGTAGAGGGTGGTCTGCTCGCCACGGTCCTCGACCCGCACCAGCGGGCCCCGGCTGCACATGCCGGGGCAGCCCGTGGAGACGACGCCGATGTCGGGACGGTCCGCGTCGGCCAGCGCCTCGGACATCGTGTCGCGCACCGTCAGGGCACCCGCCGTCGCGCAGGCCGTCGAGGTGCACACCAACGCGCGTCGCACGAACCTCGCGCGGGTCTCACGCTCGGCGCGGACGACATCGTCGAGATCGATCGGTGCAGCCATCAGGACACCTCCACCGGCGTCGGCTCGTCGGCGAGCATCTCGGCGACGAGCGCCAGCGCCTCATCGGTGCTGAGGTGGCCACGGACGTCCTCGTCGACCACGGTCAGCGGCGCGAGGCTGCACGCTCCGATGCACCGGGTGGTCGTCAGGGTGAACCGGCCGTCCTCGGTGGTCTCGCCCGGACGGACCCCGTACTCGCGCTGGATCGCGTCGACGAGCGCGTCAGCGCCCTTGACGAAGCAGGCGGTGCCCGTGCAGACCGAGCAGGTGTGCTCGCCCTGTGGCTCACGGGTGAACAGGTGGTAGAAGGTCGCCACCCCGTAGACCCGGGCCCGTGGTAGGCGCAGCCCTCGCGCGACGTACAACAGCACGTCGTCGGCGAGGTACCCGAAGATCTCCTGTGCCCCGTGCAGGACCTCGATCAGCTGATCCTGTTGGTAGCGGGCCTTGCGCAGCGCCGCGTCCAGCAGGGAGAAGCGCTCATCTCCCGATGGATGGGGTTCCTCACGGCCACGTCCCCGACCGGACGATGAGCCTGGTCCCGCCACGGTGCACCTCCTGGCTCGGAGCGTCGCCGCGCCAGGAGCTGCGGCACGACCGACGCGACATCACGAGCCTGCCCGTCGGGGCCAGGAGGTGTTAGGGCAGGAGGTCACCACCGCTGAGGACCACCGCAGGGAGCCCTCAGCGGGAGCCCTCAGTAGGTCGGGATGCTCGGATCGACCTGACGCGAGTAGGCGTTGATGCCGCCACGCATGGAGCGGGCCTTGAACCCCGCACCCCGCAGCAGCTCCGTGGACTCGAGGGAGCGCACACCCGAGAGGCAGTGCACGACGTACTCGGAGGTCGGGTCCAGCTCACTGAGCTTGCCGGGCAGCTCGTCCTTGGGGATCAGGACGGCCCCCGGGATCCGGCTGATCTCGTACTCGTGGGGCTCACGCACGTCGAGCAGCACGACGTCGGGCTTCTCGGCGATCTCGGCGTACTCGGTCGGCAGGATCTCGACGTCCGCCAGCGACAGGTCGGTCTCCACCACGCCGTCGTGGGCGGGCATCCCGCAGAACTCCTCGTAGTCGATCAGCTCGGTGACCGTGGGGTCTTCGCCACAGACGGGGCAGTCGGGGTCCTTGGTGACCTTGACGTAGGTCCAGCGCTGCTCGAGCGCGTCGTAGAGCCCGAGGCGCCCGATCATCGGCTCACCGATGCCCGCCAGGACCTTGATGCCCTCGATGCCCTGCGCGGTGCCGATGTGGCCCGCCATGATCCCGAGCACACCACCCTCGGCGCAGTTGGGCACCATCCCCGGCGGCGGGGGCTCCGGGAACATGCAGCGGTAGCAGGGGCCCTGCTCGGCCCAGAAGACCGACAGCTGCCCCTCGAACCGGAAGATCGAGCCGTAGACGTTCGGCTTGCCCAGGAGCACGCAGGCATCGTTGACGAGGTAGCGCGTCGGGAAGTTGTCGGTCCCGTCGATGACCAGGTCGTAGTCCGCGACGATGTCGAGCGCGTTGTCCGAGGTCAGGAAGGTCGGGTGTTGCACCACCTCGACGTGGGGGTTGATCTCCTTGATCGACGCCTCGGCCGAGTCCAGCTTGCGCGTGCCGATGTCCGAGGTGCCATGGATGATCTGGCGTTGCAGGTTCGAGGCATCGACGACATCGTCGTCGACCAGGCCGATCGTGCCGATCCCGGCCGCGGCGAGGTAGAGCGCGAGCGGCGAGCCCAGGCCGCCGGTGCCCACCAGCAGGACCTTGGCGGCCTTCATGCGCTCCTGCCCCTCGACGCCGACGTCGGGGATGATCAGGTGGCGGCTGTAGCGAGCGATCTCCTCGTTGGTGAGGGGCTCGCGACGGTCGACGGCAGGTCGGACCACGATGGATCGACTCCTGAGGTAGGCAACGGCGAGGTCGATAGCGAACTCCACGCACGGTCGCGCGTGGGTGACGCAGGTTGACGCAGGTTGACGGAAGGGGCACCGCCACGGTTACGCCGTGCGGTGCGCCCGGAGTAGTGTCAACGCCCAGCCACGGCCCCGACGTTCCCAGACAGTGGAAACCGTGCGAACCTACCAGGCCGTCGCCTGGGGGATCCGGGCCGAACCCGACGAAGGGAGCCTCGCGTGCGCGACGCGGTGATCTGCGAACCGGTCAGGACCCCGGTGGGACGCTACGGCGGCAACCTCAAGGACGTCCCCGCGGCCGTGCTCGGCGCCACCGTGCTCCGGGCGCTGCTCGACCGCTGCGGGGTCGCGGGTGACCAGATCGACGAGGTGATCCTCGGCCAGGCCTACCCCAACGGCGAGGAGCCGGCGATCGGTCGCGTCGTCGCGCTGGACGCGGGCCTGCCGGTCGAGGTCCCGGGGCTGCAGATCGACCGGCGCTGCGGATCGGGGTTACAGGCCGTGATGGACGCGGCGATGCGCGTGCAGACCGGCGTCGCCGACGTCGTGATCGCCGGAGGTGCCGAGTCGATGAGCCGGGTGGAGCACTACGCCCTCGGCCTGCGGTGGGGGGTGCGTGCCCCCGAGGTCGCGCTCATGGACCGTCTCGCGCGTGGGCGGGTCACCGCCGGCGGGCAGCACCACGTCGTCGAGGGCGGGATGCTGGAGACGGCCGAGAACCTGCGGCGCGAGCTCGGCATCCCCCGCGAGGAGCAGGACGAGCTGGCGCTGCGCTCCCACCAGCGAGCGGTCTCCGCCCAGCGTGACGGACGCTTCGACGACGAACTGGTCCCGGTGGCCGTGGCGACGCGCAAGGGCGAGGTGGCTGTCGGCACCGACGAGCACCCACGTGACGACACCGACCTCGCGTCGCTGGCGAAGCTCCGTCCGGTCCGGAGCGAGTTCGACGACGCAGCGACCGTCACCGCGGGCAACGCCTCCGGGCAGAACGACGGGGCGGCCGCCTGCATCGTGACCCATCCGGACCGTGCCGAGGAGCTCGGGCTGCGCCCGCTCGCCCGGCTCGTGTCGTGGGGGCTCGCCGGCGTCGGACCGGAACGGATGGGGATCGGGCCGGTCCCGGCGACCGAACAGGCCCTCGGCCGCGCCGGTCTGACGCTCGACGACATGGAGCTGATCGAGCTCAACGAGGCCTTCGCCGCCCAGGTCCTGGCGGTCACGCGCGCCTGGGGGTTCGGGGAAGCCGACCACGAGCGCACCAACGTCAACGGCTCCGGCATCTCGCTCGGCCACCCGGTCGGGGCGACGGGTGCCCGGATCCTGGCGACGCTGCTGCGCGAGATGGAGCGCCGCGAGGTCCGCTACGGCCTGGAGACCATGTGCATCGGCGGCGGACAGGGCATCGCCGCGGTCTTCGAGCGCGTCGCCGCCTGAGCGTCGGCGCTCAGATGTTCATGCCCATCGCGCGGAGTTCCTCGCGCACGTAGTCGGCGATCATGTCGGTGGACCACGGTGGCGTGAAGGTGAACTCCACATCGACGTGGTCCACGCCGGGCATCGCGCCGAGGATCACCGAGCACTGCTGGTGGATCACCTCGGTGAGGGGGCAGCCCATCGAGGTCAGGGTCATCAACACGTGGGCGTGGCCCCGCTTGGGCTTGGTCACCTCGTAGACCAGGCCGAGATCGACGATGTTGTACCCGATCTCCGGGTCGACGACCGCCCGTAGGCCGTTCATCAGGTCCTCGGAGGAGGGCATGCCGTCCTCCTCCACCGGCAGATCGGCGAAGGGGTGGCGCTGCTCCGAGGCGCGCTCCTGCGAGGCGCCCTCGGAGGACCCGGGGGCCCGGCCCGTCGGCGTGTCCGCCTCGGGCACGGCATCTTCGGACGCCGGATCGACGCCCGCGTCGGTCATCGTGCTGGGCTGATCACTCACGGTTCGTCCTTAGTCGTCGTAGGTCACGGAGTGGGCGGAGGCGCCGCTCTCGTAGGTCTCGATCGCGTCGCGCAGCGCCATCCATCCGAGCAGGGCGCACTTGACGCGGACCGGGAACCGAGCGACGCCCTGGAAGGCGATCCCGTCCTGCAGGTCGTCGGCGCGCTGCGGCTCGTCGCCGTGCATCATCAGCCGGAAGTCCTCGGCCAGCTCGAGCGCGTCCTTGAGCCCGCGCCCCTCGACCGCGATCGTCATCGCCGACGCCGACGCCTGGCTGATCGAGCAGCCCTCGCCGTCGAACACCACCGCATCCAGGTTGCCGTCAGCCACCCGCACCCGCAGGTCCATCTCGTCCCCGCACAGCGGGTTGGAGTGGTGGACGTGCACGTCCTCCCCCTCCAAGGACGGGGCCCGGTTGTGGGGCTTGCGGTAGTGGTCCAGGATGATCTCCTGGTACAGATCCTCCATACTCACGGTGGGACCTCCTGGACTCAGCGAGCGAAGAACGACCGCGCCTCGTCGATGCCCGCGAGCAGCGGAGCGAGGTCGTCGGTGTCGTTGTAGAGGTACAGCGACGCGCGCGCCGTGGAGTTCACGCCGAGCGAGCGCATCAGGGGCTTGGCGCAGTGGTGACCGACGCGGATGCAGACGCCGTAGCCGTCCAGCATCGCGCCGAGGTCGTGTGGGTGCACACCGTCGACAGCGAACGAGATCGCGCCGGAGCGACGAGCGGGGTCGACCGGGCCGTAGACGGTGACGCCGGGGGCCTCGCGCAACGCGTCGACGAAGGTGCCGACCAGGGCGCGCTCGTGGGCGCGGACCGCGTCCATCCCGATGTCGTCGAGGTAGTCGCAGGCCGCACCGACACCGAAGGCCTCGGCGATCGGCGGGGTCCCCGCTTCGAACCGGTGCGGCGGATGGTTCCAGGTCACCTCGTCGACGCTGACGTCCAGGATCATCGAACCGCCGGTGAGGAAGGGCGGCATGTCCTCCAGGAGCCCGGGCTTGGCGACCAACGCGCCGATCCCCGTCGGGCCACACATCTTGTGGGCCGTGATCCCGTAGAAGTCGCAGTCGAGCGCCGCCACGTCCACCGGCAGGTGGGGAACGGCCTGCGCACCGTCGACGAGGGTGACCACGTCGGGGTTGTACTCACGGGCCAGCGCGATCAGCTCGGCGACGGGGTTGATCGTGCCGAGCACGTTGCTGACGTGTCCGACGGCCAGGAAGCGGACCTGCCCGTCGGCGAGCAGCTCACGGGCCGCGGCGAGGTCGAGCTCGAAGTCTGGGGTGACCGGGATCACCCGCAGGTCGAAACCGTGGTCCTGCGCCGCGTGCCACCACGGCACGAAGTTGGCGTGGTGCTCCATCGCCGTGGTCACCAGGGCGTCACCGGGACCGAGCCGGCGTCGCACCCAGCTGTACGCGACGAGGTTGATCGCCTCGGTGACGTTCTTGGTGAACACGACACCGTCGGAGGAGGGGGCGTTGACGAACCGGGCGAGCCGGGTGCGGGCGTCCTCGTACCGGCCGGTGGCCACCTCGGAGATGCGGTAGACACCGCGCTCGACGTTGGCGCGCAGGTGCTCGTAGTACTCGTCCATGGCATCGAGCACCCGCTGCGGGGTCTGCGACGACGCGGCCGAGTCGAGGTAGACGAGACGACGGCCGTCGACCTCCCGCTGCAAGGTCGGGAAGTCCTTGCGCAGCGTCGCGACGTCGAACGACATCGTCTTCCTCGTCTCGTGTGTGGTTGGTTACCTGTGGTTGGTGACCCGGTGCACACCATCGTGCCGTGTCGGCGGCGTCAACACCACCCTTCGATGGTCCGGCGCCGCGGGCAGCGAGGTCAGCCCGTGCCGGCCTTGAGGTACTCGTAGCCCTTGTCCTCGAGTTCGTCGGCGAGCTCGGGACCGCCGGAGGCGACCAACCGGCCCTCGAACATCACGTGGACCTCGTCAGGGTCGATGTAGCGCAGGATGCGGGTGTAGTGGGTGATGATCAGCACCCCGAGGTCCGGACCGCGGAGGCGGTTGACGCCCTGGGCGACGATCTTGAGCGCGTCGACATCGAGCCCGGAGTCGGTCTCGTCGAGCACCGCGAGCTGCGGACGCAGCAGCGCCGCCTGCAGGATCTCGAAACGCTTCTTC
Source organism: uncultured Actinomycetota bacterium (assembly GCA_964451855.1). Lineage (GTDB taxonomy): Bacteria > Actinomycetota > Nitriliruptoria > Nitriliruptorales > Nitriliruptoraceae > CSSed11-175R1. The sequence continues at coordinate 3,263 of CAYVJT010000002.1, read as the reverse complement.
TCACCACCGGAGAAGCCCTCGTTGATCGAGCGCTGCAGGAACGACTCGTCGACGTCGAGCGCCTCCATCTCGCTGCGTAACCGCGTCATGAACTCCCGGACCGGGACGTCCTCCTCGGACACGGCGTTGACCGCGGTGCGCAGGAAGTTGGTCAACGACACGCCGGGGACCTCGACGGGGTACTGCATCGCGAGGAACACCCCGCGGCGGGCCCGCTCGTCGGGGGTCAGGTCGGCGAGGTCGGTGCCCTGCCAGGTGATGCTGCCACCGGTCACGTCGTACGCGGGGTGGCCGGCGATGGCGTAGGCGAGGGTCGACTTGCCGGAGCCGTTGGGGCCCATCAGCGCGATCGTCTTGCCCTTGTCGAGGTCGAGCGTGACGCCGTGGAGGAGTTCCGTGCCGTCCGCTTCGACCTTCAGGTCGCGGATCTCGAGGTCAGCCATGATGTCGGTCTCTCGTCAGGTTCGGGGGTGGATCGTTCTCGGGGAGTGCTCGGGGAGTGGGTCGTCAGTGGTCGGGGAAGGGCGCGTCGTTGGTGGGCGACGCGACGTCGATCTGCACGTCGTCGCCGTCGAGGCTCACCGGGAAGGTCGGGACCGCCTTCATCGCCGGGAGCGATGACGGTTCACCGGAGTCGAGGTCGAAGGTCGAGCCGTGCAGGGAGCACTCGATGCCGTTGCCCCACACCATGCCGTCGGCCAGCGACCACTGCTGGTGCGAGCAGGTGTCGTGGACCGCCTTGACCTGGTCACCGAGGCGCACGAGGCACACGGGCACGCCGTCCACCTCCACCTTGACGGGGGTGGCTTCATCGAGCTCGGACAGCTTGGCGACGGTGTGCATCACTCGGCATCCTTGAGCATGGCGTCGTTGACCTGGAAGCTGGACAGGTCCGCGTCTGCGATGCGCGACTCGATCGCCCCGAGCGCGGCCTGTTCGAGACCCGGCAGATCGAGCTCGGTCAGCACCTCACGGAAGAAGCCGAACACGATCAGCCGCAGCGCCTCCTCGCGTGGGATACCGCGCGACTCCAGGTAGAACAGGTGGCGGGCATCGATCTGCCCGGTGGCCGAACCGTGGCCGGCGGTGATGTCCGCGCACTCGATCTCAAGGAAGGGGGTCGAGTCGGCGTGGGCACCCTCGGTCAGGATCAGGCTCTTGTTGTTCTCATCGGTGGCCGTGCCGACCGCCTCGCGATGGACGAAGACGTTGCCACGGAACACGGTCTGGCACTTGCCCTGCAGCGCGCCCTTGAAGAGCACATCGGAGGAGGCGTGGGGGGCGATGTGCCGGATGTAGGGCTGCAGGTCGAACCACTGCCCCTCGTCAGCGAAGTACACGCCGAGCGGTCGCACCTCCGAGCCCGGACCCACCAGGTCGGTCTCCGGGCGGAAGCGAACGGTGGCCCCTCCGGTGGTCACCGACAGTGTGCGGACCGTGGCGTCGCGGTGGGCCTGCACCTTCTGCAGCGACAGGTGCTGCACCTGGTTGGCCCAGCTCTGCAGCGTGGCGAGCTGCACCTCGGAACCGTCGCGGGCGACCAGCTCGAGCACCTCGTCGACCAGCGCGTCGACGCCTTCGACGGAGGTGTGCTCGAGGTAGAGGGTCGCCTTGGCGTGGCGCTCCACCACGGCCAGCACCCGCGGCAGGTGGGCGCCGGGCCGGGTGACGTGGATGTGGATGCCGATCGGAGCGACGAGCTCGAGCTCGGGCGGCACGTGGACGAACACGCCCGTCGTCCACGCTGCGTCGTTCACGGTGATCGTGCGGTCCTCGTCGGCCCCGGTCCCATCCGGATCCGAGGTGGTCAACGAGCCGAGCGCCGCACGGACCAGCTCGGGGTGCTCCTGGGCCGCGGTCCCGAGGTCGGTGACGATCAGGCCCTGTTCGGCCAACGACGTCGGCACGCTCGTGTCGACCACCTGGCCGTCGACGATCCGCACGAGCGCGGTCTCCAACTCGAGCGCCGCGGTGACCGACGCGGGGATGTCGGCGACATCTGCGTCCGTGCCGGTCACCACCTCGCGATCGACGGTGATCCGACGGTCGAACGGGGTCGAGCGCCAGAACTCGTCCTGTCGGCTGTCCGGCCACGGCTGATCGACGTAGCGCTTGAACGCCGCGAGTCTGCGGTCGAGGAGCCAGGACGGCTCGCCGGCCGCGGTGCTGCGGTCGGTGAGGGCGTCCTCAGTGAGAGCATCGAGGTTCACGGTCAACTCGTCGTGGTCGTGAGGTGGGCGGTGGTCGTCGAGGGTGAGATCGAGGGTGAAGGAGCACAGGTCGGACACGACTCGGACACGGATCCGGGGCCCGCGAGGCGGACCCCGGGGGCACGCGGCTCGGTCAGCCGATCGCGCCCTCCATCTCGAGCGCGATGAGCCGGTTGAGCTCGACGGAGTACTCCATCGGCAGCTCCCGAGCGATCGGCTCGATGAAGCCACGGACGATCATCGCCGTGGCCTCGTCCTCGTCGATCCCGCGCGACTGCATGTAGAACAGCTGGTCGTCGGAGACCTTCGAGACCGTGGCCTCGTGCTCGATCGTGGCGTCCTCCTGCTCGATCTCCATGTAGGGGTAGGTGTCGGTCCGGGAGGTGTCGTCCAGCATCAGCGCGTCGCACTTGACCGCCGAGCGGGCGTGGTGGGCGCCCTCCTGGATGGAGACCAGCCCCCGGTACGAGGTGCGTCCCTCGCCCTTGGAGACCGACTTCGACAGGATGTTCGAGGTGGTGTACGGCGCGGCGTGGACCATCTTGGCGCCGGCGTCCTGGTGCTGGCCGTCGTTGGCGTACGCCACCGACAGGACCTCGCCCTTGGCGCCTTCACCCGTGAGCCACACGGCCGGGTACTTCATCGTGACCTTGGAGCCGATGTTGCCGTCGATCCACTCCATCGTGGCGTTCTTCTCGGCGACGGCCCGCTTGGTGACCAGGTTGTAGACGTTGTTGGACCAGTTCTGGATCGTCGTGTAGCGGACCCGGGCGCCCTCCTTGACGATGATCTCCACCACCGCGGAGTGCAGGGAGTCGGAGGAGTAGATCGGCGCCGTGCAGCCCTCGACGTAGTGCACGTAGGAGCCGGGCTCGGCGATGATCAGGGTGCGCTCGAACTGGCCCATGTTCTGCTTGTTGATGCGGAAGTAGGCCTGCAGCGGGATGTCGACCTCGACCCCCTCCGGGATCACGATGAACGACCCACCGGACCACACGGCGGTGTTGAGCGCCGCGAACTTGTTGTCGTTGGGCGGGATGACCGTGGCGAAGT
>CAYVJT010000001.1:0-85030 GCA_964451855.1 uncultured Actinomycetota bacterium | reverse complement strand
CGACGACCAGCAGCACGACCACGGCGAGCACCGCGGGGACCAGCCTGGGGCGCACCCCGCCGTACACGTAGGGCGGGGGCATCAACCCCATCAGCAGCAGTACCACAAGCAGACCAGCGAGCACCCGGGGACCCCACAGCGCGATGCCCGATACCTGGCGCGGGCGCAACGATGCGCGCCGCGCCGCGCGCGACGGCGACGACCTGCCCACCAGCAGCTCCGCAACCACCGCCCCGACCGCGTAGCCACCCAGGACCGCCAACGGCATCCACACCAGCTCGAAGGAGCCCGACCCCTGCTGAGCCACCGACCCAGGGTCGGCCAAACGCCACAACAGGGCCGGGATGTGGCTGACCTGCAGACCGACCACCGCGCCGAACGCCCGGGCGGCCCGAGTAGAACCGAGGAACCGACCGATCAGCCGCACAGCCTCATCGGTGGGCTGCGCGCCACGGACCACGAGCCACCGCGCACTCGTAGGAGGGTCAACCGGCCGGAACGACCATACAAGCACACCGAACGCGATGACCGCCCCCACTACCCACCCACCGACCGCGCCCCAGTCGACCCGTGGGACGTGGAGATCACCGCCGATGGCTACCAGCGCCACCAGCAGCCCGACCAACACCGCGAGCACGAACGCTGCCACGGCTGAGGTGGGATACCGCCAGAACCTGCCCATACCAACCCTTTGATACAATGCATCGATACAATAGCACAAACGGGTACGATTGCACCAACATGCGGGATACCTGAAGTCCGGCGAGGAGCACGGCGCCAGAGAGGGTGGCGGACACGGGCGTTGCGCACCGGTTCGAAGCGCTTCATGGGACGCTCCGAACTCCTTGTTTCGAGTTGCTTGCTGGGTTCGGTCGCGTCGCTGATGAGCGCAAGAAACGACGCACGTCCTGGGCGAGCGGCCGTCGGTCGTGCCACGCCGAGAGTGACCTCGTGTTGCACCACCTTGGCAGTGCACGTGATCGACGACGCTGGGGGTTTCGCGTGCGGCTGAGTGAAGCTCAGCTGACTCTCGTAACCGGCTGGTCTACGGCTGCGAGCAGCTCGACGTTCGCGATGGCCTGCTCGACATTCGTCGCGAACCGCTCGATCGCCGCTTGTACTTGCGGCTGGTCCAGCTGATCCTTCCACCCGACGACGGGGTTGAGGCGCGTGGAGTCGATGTACTCCTGGATGTCCGGATCCATCGACCATGCCAGGTCGAGCTTCATGGAGTGGGCGACCATCTCGGCGAGATCGGCAGGCCGGTCCGGGTAGCGGTGCGGCCGACACAGCCGGTTCTTCTCGTCGAGGTCGTCGCGCGTGGCCTCCAGGTACCCGGTGACCGCGGCGCTGAGGCCCGGCTGGCTCCACCGGATCGGCTGAAGCGTGATCTGGTCCTCGCTGAAGACCTTCCGCAGCGGCCGCTGGGGGATCCCGGACGCCGCGCAGTGCACGTGGACGTGATCCCGACTGGTGGAGACGGTGCCGTGGTCCAACACGATCTCGTCGCGCGCTATGCGGCGCACGTGCCCGAAGCGGATCACATCGTCGACCCGACGAAGTTGCTCGAGTTCACGGCGGTTGATCGTCGGTGCCTTCGCCATCGTCGGGATCACGTCCTCGTCGACTTGCAAGAGGATCTCGTGCTCGTGCAGCCGTGCGAAGAAGTCATCGAGGGATGAGGCTTGCGCGCCGGCTTCTGCCCAGTAGGACACGCCTTCGATGAACGACCAGGCCTTGGTAAGCGGTTGGAAGTAGTCGCGGTTGGTCAGCCAGGCCTCGCGTGGCTTCACCCATCTGATGGCGTCGGGGTCTGTGCCCTGCTCAAGCAGCCACACGATCGCGTCCATGGCGGTCTTCCCACCGCCGACGATGACATAGCCAGCCCCCGGCTGCTCGAGTTGGGCCAAGGCGTTGACCGGCACACACGTGGCTTCAGGTGCGACCTCGAACGGCGGCGGCCGCCTGGCGGGGATCGTCGGTGAGACGTACTGCGCATCGACGTACCCGCGGCGCATGGAAACCTCGATCTCGTCACCGGTGATCCGAGAAACGATCCTTCCACCGCCAACGTGTTCGGACATCGGCATGTAGCGCACGCGTCCAGTGGGCAGGAAGCGTCTGTCCAGAACCTGTTGGAAGTACCCGCAGATCTCGGCAGCACTCGCACGTTCGTAGCCACCGCGGTTGACACCGACGGTGTCGATCGTGTCCAGACCAAGGGGCAGCGAGTCCACGCCGTAGAACGCCGACGGTTGGTGCAGTCGGCAGAACGAGTACGCATCGTTCCAGTGGCCGCCCGGTGCGTGCCGGCGATCGACGAGGACTACCTCGGCATCCGAATGCTCCAGCAACACGTCCGTGAACGCCATCCCGGCGGCACCGCTACCGACCACCAGGTAGTCCGTGGACAAGCCGCGTCCCATGTTGTTCCCTCCGTGCTGCTCATCGCCGGTTAGCTGACATTCCCCGTGGGTCTCCGCACTTCCTCGGACGGATCCTGGGATCGCGGTATCGCACTACGCGCTGATAGCGCATCCGTTTCGGTGCTCATCCAAACTTCTGGATCCACGTCACAGGCCGGGCCGCGATCAACGAGCTTCTCATCCGCCCTGGGTTTGATGGGGTCTCCACCGAACCCAGGGCGGGTCAAGGCTCGTAGCCGCGAGGTTGTCAGCCTTGCTGTGGATGGTGGGTCGTGGGGTGCGTTTCACTTCGCGCTCGAGGATGTCGGCGGGGTCGAGGTCGGCGGCGCGCTCGAGGATCTGGGTCCGTTCGGTCTTGGACAGTCGGGCCTTGAGCAGCTCGCGGTAGTGGAGGTAGACGGCGTGGCTGGCGGGGCTGCGCGTGGCGCCGCGGAAGGTGGCGAGGATCTCGGCGGCCCGGTGGTGGTCGCCGGCGTGGTAGGCGAGCGCGGCGTAGCCGAGGAGCACGTCGGTGTCGAGCAGCTGGATCGGTGAGGAGCGGATCTGGTCGGCCGCGTCCGCGAGGTGCTGGCTGGCGGCGGCGAACCTGCACTCGGTGGCGGCGGCGAGCGCCCGTACGAGCGACCACCGGTAGTCCCAGAGGGTGCCCTGGGGGTCGAGGTCGCTGGGTCGTGGCACCGCCAGTGCCCGCTGCTGTTCGCCGAGCAGGTGCAGGACGAGCATGAGCTCCGCAGCGGTGAAGCAGAACCGGTCGCCTTCACGGGTCGGTTCCTGCAGCAGGTCGGCGGCCTCGGCGAGGCGCCCCTCCATCACCAGTCCGAGGGGGAGCTGACCGCGCAGCTCCTGGCGGAGCAAGGGCGCCGATGCGGGCAGCTTCGCCAGGGCATCGTCGACCAGCCCCGGGACGCGTCGCGGGTCGAACACCGTGCAGGCGTTGGCCAGAACCACCGTTGCGGCAGCGTGCACCACCGGGTCGCTCGCGGCCTCCCACGCAGCTTGGCCGAACGTCAACTGGTCGCGGAAGCGTCCCAGGTAGCTCGCGTTGGTCGCCGATGCGGTCAGGTAAAGCGCACGCTCGTCGGGATCCTCGAGCGCAGCGACGACGTCCTGACGGCCGAGGTAGCGGCCGACAACGTCAACGAACGCGGTGTAGCGCAGCACCGTGGGGATGCGGGCGGCCAGACGACCCACCTCGACGTGTGCGTCCTGGCGGTCGAACCAGTCGAGCGCAGCCAGGTGGCTGTCGAGGTCGATGTCGTCCTCGGTGGACACGCCCCATTCCGGGAGATCGTCGAAGCGTGGGGGGTGGGTCAGGGCACGGGTGAGGAAGTGCTCGGCGTGAGCGCGGCGGCGGTCGGCGAGTTCGCCGGCCTCTGCGAGGCGGTCCAGGGCGTAGAGCCGGACGGTCTCCAGCAGCCGGTAGCGCGGCTGTCCGCCGGTGTGGTCGACCTCGACCAGCGAGCTGCGCACCAGTGCCGCGAGACGATCGAGGATGTCGCGATCGCTGCGGCCGCTCACGGCCGCCAGCGCCGTGGCGTCGAACCCGCCCACGAACACCGCGGCGGCCCGCAGCACGGCCTGCTCCTGGTCCTCGAGGAGGTCGTAGCTCCAGTCCATGGTGGCCTGCAGGGTCTGGTGGCGACCCAACGCCCGACGGCCGCCAGCGAGCAGCCAGAACCGGTCGTCCAGGCGCTCGGCGATCGCGGCCGGCGTGAGATGCGACGTACGGGCTGCGGCAAGCTCGATCGCCAGCGGGATGCCATCGAGCCGACGACAGATCTCCGCCACGGCGTCGCGGTCCTCGGTTGCCGTCTCGCCCCCTGCTGCTGCCGTGGCCCGGGAGGTGAACAGCTGCACCCCGCCAGCCAGTTCCAGCGAGGGCACGTGGTAGGTGTGCTCGCCGTCGATGTCGATCGCCTCCCGGCTGGTCGCCAGCACCGTCAGCTCGGGACAGTCGCGGGTGACGCGGTCGATGAGGGTGGCAACGGCATCCAGGACATGCTCGCAGTTGTCCAGTACCAGCAGCACGGGCTGGGAGCGCAGCACACGCACCAGCCCGTCGAGCTGATCGCGGCGTGCGGCCGCGGGTAGCCGCAGCGCGGCGAACACGGCATCGACCACCTCGCTGGCATCGGTCACCACACTCAGGTCGACGAACACCACCTGCCCATCGTGCTGGCGGATGCGATGCGCGATCGCCAGCGCCAACCGGGTCTTGCCTACTCCACCGACCCCGGTCAGCGTCACCACCCGCGACGAGCCCGCCAGCTCCACGATGCCAGCCAGGTGCTCGTCGCGGCCGACCAGCGGGGTGCGCGGCTCGGGCAGCGTGTTGAACATCCCCGACGCCGCCACCCGCGTGGCCCTCCCTTCGGGATCGTCCCCCTGCAGCAGCCGCTGGTGCATCCGCGCAAGCTCAGCGGAGGGGTCCAGCCCCAACTCCTCGACCAACCGGTCCCGCAGACCCCGGAACACCTCGGTCGCTTCACCGCTGCGCCCGCACCGGTGCAACGCCACCATCAGTTGCCCGTGTGGCCGCTCCCGCAGCGGATGCTCACGCACCGTGCGCTCCAGATCCGCCAGCACCTCGGCATGACGGCCCAACTCCAGCAGACACCGCACCCGCAGCTCCTGTGCGGCCAGCCGCAGCTCCTCCAACCGGACCGCGTCGGGCTGCGCCCAGCCCTCGTCAGCGACCTCGGCCAGCGGCCGGCCGCGCCAGCGTCCCAACCCGCGCTCCACCACCTCCAACGCCGCCTGCACATCCTCGTCGACCAGCGCGGTCGCCTGCTCGAGCTCCGCCTCGAACGCCGCCGCATCCAACTCGTGACCGTCCAGCACGAGCCGGAACCGGTCCGGACCCCCCACCAACACCGACGGCTCCCCCCCAGCCCCCTCGGGCTCCAACACCCGCCGCAACCGTGCGATGTAGGTGCGCACCGCCCCCGCCGGATGCTCCGGCAGCCTCTCGTCCTGGCCCCACACGATGTCCGCGAGCCGATCGACATCCACCGCCCCATCACGCACCACCAGCAGTGCGAGCAGCAGCCGACGCTGCCGACCAGCCGACGGATCACACCGTCCACCGTCGTCGGCAACGACCTCCAACGGACCCAGGACCCCGAACCGCATGCCAACCACCACCAAACGTCACCCAGCCAACCACGACAACCAGCGCACCGCCACCCGAAACGATGCCACGCACCATTTCGCCAGCGTTTCACCCGCGCGACACGCCGGCGACCACACCGTCAGGACCCTCAGGCTGACTCGACTAGGAGCAGCCGATCATGACCATCACCCGACCCGTGCCGGCCACCGCCCTCCTCCACCAACCCCTGCTGGCCCTGCGGCGATGGACGAACGCGCTCACCACGGCCACACCGCGACCCCGGCGTACACGACGCCGCACCACCCTCGCGCACCCGACCGCACCGCCACCCTCCGTGTGGACACTCGAGCCGACAGAGCTCACCACCGCCCTCGAACACAGCCGCTGGTGAGCCGCGAGAAGGACTCCTGGGACCTCCGAAACGCACCTTGCATCCTTCGGCCGGGTCGACCGACGTGAGCACGGCCACGTACTGCCTCGAGATCGTGGCCAACGGGAACCATGCCCGAACCGGGCAGTAACCGTCGGTATCGCTACCCGCTGGGGTCTGGTCGGCGCGTGGGCACTGCCTACAAGGCCGGAGTAGCTATCCCGGGCTCGTTGGCTGGAGCTCGGAGATCGCGCCGCCCCAGTCGATGCGGATGACGTCGTCACCACGCAGTTCAAAGGCGCGGACGACACGGTCGCCCTGACGCTCCACGACCCACCCCTCGGCGTACTCCAGCGTGCGTGGCGTGAGCTGTCCGGTTTCCTCGTCGATCGCGAGGTACTCGGTCACGCTCGCTCGCAGCAACAGTGGGTAGGCAGCGGTCGGCCAGTGGCTGCTGGGGGCGTCAGAGCAGTCCACCCAGTCGGACGTCCCGACGCGATACGCCACGGGTCGGCCCCGCCGATAGCGCACGCGATGCTCGTTTCGATAGCGCTCACCGTCCTGGGTCTCGAAGTCCACGAGCTGACGAAGCTCAGACCCGTCATCCTCGAGCACGTAGATCCCGACAGGGCGTCCCGCGATCTGAAAGTCGTACTCGAACCTCACCGGTCCCCCTGCGCTGCAGACGCTGCCCGATCACGATAGTCACGCGACGATGCCCGTCACAGACCGCACCCGTGCGACCGTGCGGATACGCCCGGAGCCGCCAGGTCACTGCCGTGGGCGGACAACTCGCAGGTGATTGGTGGCTCGGTCACCGCAGGGTCGGTCCTCGGCGTCGGGGCGGGCCGCGGTTCAGGATCGCCGTCTGCGGGCCGCGTTCTCGAGGCGGCACGTCGCCCTGATCGGATCAAGGCTTGTGGTCTTCGGCTGGATGGCGCTCTTCTGCTTCTCCGCCACTGCGTGGCGGGGACGTTGGCGGCCCAGTGGGGAGAATGTGCTGCTCGGGGCACTCGTCCCACGCACGCTCGGTCACGTCACCGTCAAGCGGGGGTCTCGAGCCAGATACAGGAACCGCAAGGTGCAGTGGTGCTATGGATCCGTGGGCTCGGGTGGGGGCTGTTGTCCCTCGCAAGGCGCCCCGACACCGATCTGAGCCGTTTCCTCGGCGCCGTCGGTCCTGACGGTGATCTCGACGCAGCGCGGCTCGTCGACCAGGAAGCCACCAGCGAACACCGTCCACCCGTCGCCGGTACAACCTTCGGTCGTCATCGCCGGTGCGAAGTCCGCCGGACTGCCCCAGCCGAGCTGCGCGGTCTGTGCTGGTGCGTCCACCTGGATGGTGAAGGCGACGTCAGGTCCAACGGCGAGGCCGGTCTTGGCGAAGTAGTTGGGCGCCGGGCTGTCCTCGCGGTGGCTCGTCTGGAGCGCTCGGTCTGCGCTGTGGGACGTCGGCAGTGCCACCGCGTCGGCAACGACCGTGAAACTGACCGGCAGGTCGGCGTCCGTATCGATCGCGTCGTCGCATGGCAGCTCGATGGCCGAGGGCGTCGGCGAGACTGAGTCGCCGGCGGTCGGCGAACCAGTCGCGTCTTCGGAACCTGCACTCGTACAGGCAGCCAGGACGACGATCACACCAAGTGTCGCGGCGCGCAGGACAGTCATGGGACACGTCCTTCGTGGCTGACGTCGGCAACGATGGTTGTGTTCACGTCGCGCCTCCCAAGGGTGCCCCGTGTCGCAGGCCGCCGCCGACCGATGCGCAACGCCCGCAGTCGCCAGGTCGGTTGAGTCCGCCGTGCCGAGGACACGTTGCGCCCGGAACCACGGCAGGCTTGGTCGAGGGCTGGCGGTCAAGCGCCCACACCACCCTGGCCGAACCGTCCCCGCCGACAGGCCCGTGACCGTCCGCACACGTCACCCGGCGGGCGGCTTCCTACCGTGCTGAGTGCAAGACATCAGCAAGCTCCGATCGAGGAGGACGCACATGAACCGCAAGCTGATCGCGAAGTTCGGACTGATCGCGGCTGTGCCGCTCGCCCTGGGCGTGGTCGCCTGCGACCCGGGCGAGATCGACGACGTCGACGACCCCGGCATCGAGGATCCGGCCAACGACTTCGATGACGACCTCGATGACGGCGACGACCTGTGACCCCGACTCTCCCGCTCCCGCGCTCGAGGGCCGCTTCCGTTCGGGGGCGGCCCTCGAACCGTGGAGGCGGTTGGGGTCACACGCCGTGGATGACGGCGGTTGCCGTGACGGGGTCGAACAGGTGGACCGCCGCGGGGTTACGTCCAGCAGGACCCGCTGGTCGGCGTCGGTCCCGGGGCGGGCGGTGACGGCCGTGAGGCGACGGCCGTCGAGGGTGCGCAGGTGCAGGGTGACCTTGGCGTCGGACAACCCCCTCCGCACGACACGGTGCTGGTCGCTCGCGCGGTGTGGGGACGGGCCCCGGCGCAGCAGCCGACCGCGTCGCACCGGATCGATCCGGGCGAGCGGCTCGTCTATCAGCAGGACCGAGGCGCGGCCACCAGCGAGCGGGCCACCGCCACCTCGTGGCGCTCACCCCCGACGGGGTGCGAGGCCGGCGGGCAAGGAGGTCGTCGAGTACGAAGACGCGGCTGTGCGCCGCGATCCGTTCGCTCGGGCCCGACGTAGGCGCAGCGCGAAGCCGAGGCCACCGCACACGTCCAGGTGCGGCTGGAGGCTGGCCTGTTGGTCGATCATGGCGATGTTGCGTTCCCGTGACGGGGCGGTGGTGACCTCCACACTGTCGAGGCGGAGCGTGCCGTCCTCGATCCGCTGGACGCCTGCGATCGCCCGGAGCAGCGTGGTCTCGCCAGAGCCCGAGGGCTGAGGAGCACCAGACGCTCACCCGAGCGCACCTCGAGGTCGAGGAGGTCGAGGATCCGACGACCGCCCTCCACCACCAACCCCCCAGACAGTCGCCCCCACGATGATTGGGCCATCACAGATCCGGCGTTCTCGTCTACGTCTTGAACCAGGTCACAACGCCGTGTCGTCCACCCGACGTGGCGCGGGATCGCGGTTGCTGGCGATCGAGCCACGCGCAGCAGGCTGCTCGCGTGCGGCACGAAGCAGCTCGTCGAGTGCATCGCCGTCGGCAGCGAAGACGGTCCACACGATCAGGAACTCCCCGTGCAGCAGGTGGCCGCCTCATCTGCAGACTCCACCCTCCGATGGGTCCAGCCACGCGAGGACGCGAGCTTCGCCGCCCGTTCGTGCCAGCCGGTGTCCTCCCACGTGAGAAGCTCGACCGACGTGCACTCTTGGCGCTGCAGCGTGGTCAGGCATCAGCGACTCCACGTAGGCGCGGCCTCGGATCGCCCACCGACCGATCGCTGGCGTCGATCAGGACTGCTTGTACCCGAGGCCCTTCGCGGCCAGCGCGTCACCGAGGATGGCGATCGCCTTGGGTCCAACGCCGTGGATCGCGAGCAGCTCTCGCTTCGAGTGATCGGCGACCTGCTGCAGGCTGGTGATCCCGTTGAGGGAGAGCTCGCGGGCGGCGGTCTTACCGATCTCGTCCGGCAGGTCCCCGACCGGACGGAAGTCGGGTGTGTCGGCCATCGCACGTCCTTCGCTCAGCTCGTCGCGCACGAGCCTAACGACGACCGGGCGCCGAAGCGGTCCCTATGCGGTGAAGGACCGGACTCCGGGGCTCCGGCCATGCTGACAGCACACCACGCCCATGGTTCCCCTGGTCCGTACGAGACCCCTTCCCGACGCGATCACACGGGGGGCGCGGGCTCGGCCACCGAGCGCGGCGTGAGCGGCGCGTCGTTACAACCCCAGGTCACGGGAGATCAGCATCCGTTGCACCTCGGAGGTGCCCTCACCGATCTCGAGGATCTTGGCGTCCTGGTAGAAGCGGCCGACCCGGGTCTCGGTGGTGAACCCCATGCCGCCGAAGATCTGGGTCGCCTCCCGCGCCGCGGTCACCGCCTGCTCCGACGAGTACAGCTTCGCGATGGCCGCCTCGCGCTTGTAGGGCAGCCCGGCCAGCTTACGACGGCAGGCGTAGCGGTACATCTGCCGGGCGGTCTGCGCCGCGACCTCGAGGTCGGCGATCTTGAAGGCGATCGCCTGCTGCTTGCCGATCGGTCCGCCGAACGCCTCACGCTCGTTGGCGTAGCGGACGCACTCGTCGACACACCCCTGGATCAGCCCGACCGCGAGTGCCGCGATCGCGATACGCCCGTCGTCGAGGGTCTTGAGGAACTGCCGGAACCCGGCGCCCCGTTCCCCGAGGGTGTTGTCGACCGGCACCCGGACCCCATCGAAGGTCAGCTCCCGGGTGTCGGACGCATGCCACCCGACCTTGTGGTACGGCGGCGCGATCGACACCCCTGGCGTGTCGATCGGCACGATGATGGCGGTCATCTCCCGCTCTGCGGTCCATGCGGTGACGGTGACCACCGAGGTCATCTCCGTGCCGGCGTTGGTGATGAACTGCTTCGCGCCGTCGATCACCCACTCGTCGCCGTCCTGCACGGCGCGGGTCCGCGCGGTCCCGAACACGTCGGAACCACCACCTGGCTCCGTCAGGCCGAAGGCCCCGAGCTTCTCGCCGCGGCACAGCTCCGGCAGCCACCGCTGCTTCTGCTCCTCGGTGCCGAACTCGTCGATCGGCGCCGCCCCGAGCCCGACCCCGGCCTCCAGGGTGATCCCGACCGACTGGTCGACCCGGCCGAGCTCCTCGATGGCCAGGCACAGGGTCAGGTAGTCGCCGTCCATCCCGCCGTACTCGGAGGCGAAGGGGATCCCGAACAGCCCCATCTCGCCCATCTGTCGCACGATCTGCACGGGGAACCGGCCCTCGGCGTTGAACCCCGTCGCCGCCGGCGCCACCACCTCGTCGGCGAAGGCAGCGACGACCTTGCGGAACTCCTCCTGCTCGGGGCTGAGCTCGAACGACGACATCGCGCACTCCGGGGTCTGGACGGGGTCTCGGGGGACAGGCACCAGACTAGTTGGACGTCAAAGGATCATGTCGAGCGTTCATCCGCAGCGCGCACGTGGACGACGTCGCCGACGTCGATCACCTCCCGGTCCGAACCGGTCTGGACGATCAGGCGCCCCTCGACGTCGAGGTCGATCGCGACACCGTGGAGCGGGTCGCGCCCCGGCCGCTCGACACGCACCGGCTCGCCGACCGTCGCCGACCAGGACCGGTAGGCCCGGACCACCGACCCGGGGTCACGGTGGAGTTGGTCCAGGCCGGCAGCCAGGTGGCCGAGCAGGTCGACCAGCACCTGCGCGCGCACGACCTCGCCCTCCACCGTCTCTGCCAGGGAGGTCCAGCTGCGCGCATCGCCCTCACGCCGCACGTCCCGCCAGTCGAGGTTGAGCCCGCACCCGATGAGCAGCACCGCCCCCCTCGACAGCGTGTGTCGCTCGACCAGGATGCCCGCCGCCTTGCGGCCGTCGAGCAGCACGTCGTTCGGCCACTTGAGGCGAGGTGACCCGCCGGACCCCTGGAAGGCCTCCGCGACCGCGATCCCGACCACCAGCGGCACCATGCCGGCGCCAGCGTCCGGAGCCACGGCGGTGGCGGTGATCGCCAGGTTCGCGGGTCCCGTCCGGCCCTGGACCGCATCGCGCCAGGGCCGACCGAGCCGACCGCGCCCCGCCGTCTGGGCATCGGCGACCACGACCACCCCTGGTGGCACGCCGGCGTTGAGCCGCGCGAGGGCGACGTCCTGGGTGGAGGTGACCTCCGCGAGATGCTCGAGGGTGTGCCACGTCGGGGAGGACTCGAGCAGAGCGACCACCTGCGGGTGCGATGCCAGATCCGATGCCAGATCCACCGATGCCCTCCCACACGAGGCGACCGCTGCTTGTCTGCCGACGGGCAGAGGCTACGTCACGCCCACCGGCGAACCCGCGGTCGAGCCAACGGGCAGACTGCGGGTGGCGGACGGGCGGCAAGTAGCCTGAGCGGCCAGACCGCCTCCGGCGTCCGTCCGCGCCGGTCACCGCTGCGAAGGGACCCACCGTGGCAAAGACCACCGAGGAGAAGCTCGCCGAGCTCGAACGACGCCGGGCCGAGGCGATGGCCGGCGGCGGCGAGGAGGCGATCGCCAAGCAGCACGAGCGCGGCAAGCTCACGGCGCGCGAGCGGTTGGACGTCCTGCTCGACGAGGGGTCGTTCGTCGAGACCGACGCCTTCGCCGTCCACCGCGCGACCGGCTTCGGGCTGGAGGAGAGGAAGATCCTCGGCGACGGGGTCGTGACGGGCCACGGCACGATCGACGGCCGACCCGTGTGCGTGTTCAGCCAGGACTTCACCGCCTTCGGCGGCAGCCTCGGCGAGGTGTTCGCCGCAAAGGTCGTCAAGGTCATGGAACTGGCCGAGCGCATGGGCGTGCCCGTGATCGGCCTCAACGACTCCGGGGGCGCCCGCATCCAGGAGGGGGTCGTCAGCCTCGGCGGCTACGGCGACATCTTCCACCGCAACGTCCGCAGCTCCGGGGTGATCCCCCAGATCAGCGCGATCATGGGGCCCTGCGCCGGCGGGGCGGTCTACTCCCCCGCGATCACCGACTTCGTGTTCATGGTCCAGGACACCGCCCACATGTTCATCACGGGGCCGAACGTGATCAAGACCGTGACGGGCGAGGACGTCACGATGGAACAGCTCGGCGGTGCGATGACCCACGCCGGCACCTCCGGGGTCGCCCACTTCGCAGCACCCGACGAGACGACCTGCCTGGAGGACATCGCCTACCTGCTGTCGTTCCTGCCCGCCAACAACCTCGAGCTCCCACCGGCCGTACCCACCAGCGACGACCCCGAGCGGCTCATCCCCACGCTCGACACCTTCATGCCCGACAGCCCGAACGTCCCCTACGACGTGCGCGACATCGTCCGCGAGGTCGTGGATGACGCCGAGTTCCTGGAGGTCCACCAGCGGTACGCGCAGAACCTCGTGGTCGGGTTCGCCCGGCTCGACGGCAAAGCGGTCGGCATCGTCGGCAACCAGCCACAGCACCTCGCCGGCGTGCTCGACATCGACAGCTCGGAGAAGGGTGCGCGGTTCGTGCGCTTCTGCGATGCGTTCAACCTCCCGGTCATCACCTTCGAGGACGTCCCAGGGTTCATGCCCGGCACCGACCAGGAGTACGGCGGCATCATCCGCCACGGCGCGAAGCTGCTCTACGCCTACGCCGAGGCGACCGTGCCCAAGCTCACCGTGATCGTGCGCAAGGCCTACGGCGGCGCCTACGACGTCATGGGGTCCAAGCACCTGGGTGCCGACGTCAACCTCGCCTGGCCGTCCGCCGAGATCGCCGTCATGGGCGCCAAGGGCGCGGTCAGCATCCTCCACCGGCGGGAGCTCGCCGAGGCCGAGGATCCCGACGCCCTGCACGCGGAGTTCGAGGAGATGTACGCCCGCGACCTCGCCAACCCCTGGAAGGCCGCCGAACGTGGCTACGTCGATGCGGTCATCAAGCCGTCCGAGACCCGTCGTGAGCTGGTTCGTGCCCTGAACTTCACGGCGACCAAGCGCGAGCCACGGCCCGCCCGCAAGCACGGGAACATCCCCCTGTGAGCGTCCCCGACGCCGCAGGCCTCGACGCGGAACCCCGAACGAGCTCGGGGGACGCCGAGGTGGCGCGCTCCGGGCCACCGAAGGGCCCTCGGGTCGTGGTGCTCCGGGGCGGGGCCCCGAGCGACGCTCAGGCTGCCGCGTTGGCGGCCGCGCTGCTCTCCGTGGAGGCGCGGGACACCTCGACGTCGCCGGTGGTGAGCGGATGGCAGCACGCGGCGTTACGGGAGGGCGTCGGCCTGCCCCGCGTAGCCGAGCGCGCCGACCTGGACGGAGCGGAGCCGCGATGACCGGTGGCGGCGACACGAACGGGGAGCCGGAAGCTCGCCGTGCCACAGGTGGTCGCCAGGGGCTCGACCCCGAGGTCGAGGCAGCGCGGACCCTCAGCGCCTACCTCGCGCTGGCCGGTGCCATCGTGCTGCACGTCATGGTGGGGGCGCTGCTGCCCCTGACGACCGCGCTCGGACCACGGTGGATGCTGGCGGCGAGCGTCACCGCCTGGGTGGCGTCGGCCGTGGTGATCTGGCGGTGGCACCGCCGACGACCGATCGTGACGCTGTTCGTGCCCTTCGCGCTGCTCGGCGTCTGGTACCTGGCGCTGCAGGCCGGCGGGCGCTACCTCGGCTGGGGCGACTAGGCGACGCTCGGCAGGCGTCGCTCAGCCGGCCATGCCCGGCTCGTCCTCGGGCTGGCCGGAGGGGCCGAACTCCTCGAGGGCCTCCTCGGCCTCCTGCTCGGTGGCGTAGATCGTGATCGTGGTCTCCATGCCGGCCTCACGGTGCCCCGGCACGTTGCAGATCACGGTCCACTCACCCGGGAAGAGCAGCACGGTGCCCTCGCCGGTCTCGTTGCCGTCCGCACCGGCGACGGCTTCACCGTCGGTGCCCCCCATGAAGGACGAGCCCTCGGCCGCACCGAGGAACTCGATGTTGTGGTAGTCGGCGCTGACGTTGTGCGCGACGACCTCGATCTCCCCGGTGACCGCGATCCCGTCGTTCCACTCGAAGAAGAAGTTGCCCATGTCGACATCGAGCTCGCCGCCGGGACCGATCGGCCGGATCTCGTCGCAGCCCTCGGTGCCGGGTGGGCACTCCAGCGCCTGTGCCTCGATGGCCTCGCCGACGACGGCCGGCGTACAGCCCGCCAGCACGAGACCAGCGATGGCGATACCGAGCAGCGAACCTCGCACGGCGGGACTCCTGGACGGGTCGGAACAGGTCGGGATCGTGTGTCGAGCCGGGGGACGTGACGCCACCACCCGGAGCACGTCGCGAAGCGTACCGTTCGCCCTTCGCGACGGGGAAGCCAGCCCATCCGGACCGCAGGGGCGGCTACGACCCCGTCGTCCGCGCAGGCGCTCACTAGGCTGCAGCGATGGCTAGCTCCGTGCTCCCGCTCCCGGACCCGAGGCCGTCCTGATGTTCGATGCCGTCCTGGTCGCCAACCGCGGCGAGATCGCCGTGCGCGTGATCCGCGCCTGTCACGAGCTCGGCGTCCGCGCGGTCGCGGTCTACAGCGAGGTGGACCGTGACGCACCCCACGTGCGGTTGGCCGACGAGGCCTACCTGCTCGGCCCCGCGGCGCCGAGCGCGTCCTACCTCGACATCGGTCGGATCATCGAGGTAGCCACGGAGGCCGGGGTCGACGCGATCCACCCCGGGTACGGGTTCCTGTCCGAGAACGCGGACTTCGCCCGGGCCGTCACCGATGCCGGGCTCGTCTTCGTCGGCCCGCCGGCCGACGCGATCGAGCGGATGGGTGACAAGCTCTCCGCCCGCGCGGTGGCGCTCGCCGCCGGCGTCCCCGTCGTCCCGGGGACCCAGGAACCGACCAGCGATCCCGACGAGGCGCTCGCCTTCGGCGAGGAGCACGGCTACCCGGTCGCGGTCAAGGCGATGTTCGGCGGCGGTGGCCGCGGGATGAAGGTCGTGCGCGGCGCCGACGAGATGCGCGAGGCGCTGGGCGCAGCCGAGCGGGAGGCCCAGGCGGCGTTCGGACGCGCCGAGTGCTACCTCGAGCGCTACCTCGAACGACCCCGCCACGTCGAGATCCAGGTGCTCGGCGACCTCGACGGCACCGTGATCCACCTCGGCGAACGGGACTGCTCGCTGCAGCGCCGGCACCAGAAGCTGGTCGAGGAGGCACCCGCTCCCGGCCTGACCCCCGAACTGCGCGATGCCATGGGCAAGGCCGCGATCGATGTCGCGGTGGAGATGGGCTACACCAGCGCAGGGACCTGCGAGTTCCTCCTCGACGCACACACCGACCCGGCGAACCCCACCTTCTACTTCCTCGAGATGAACACGCGGCTGCAGGTGGAGCATCCGGTCACCGAGCTGGTCACCGGCGTCGACCTCGCCCAGGCGCAGCTGCGCATCGCCGCAGGCGACGGGATGGGCCTGGCCCAGGACGACGTCCGGCTCTCGGGCCACGCGATCGAGGTCCGGGTCAACGCCGAGGACCCCGCCGCCGGGTTCCTGCCCGCCGCCGGCCGGATCGACGACCTGCGTCCACCCCTCGGGCCGTGGGTGCGGTTCGACACCGGCGCCGAGTCCGGGTACGAGATCCCGCGCGAGTACGACTCGATGATCGCGAAGCTGATCGTGTGGGCGAGCGACCGCGACGGTGCTCGCGCGCGGATGCGCCGCGCCCTCGACGAGTTGGTGCTCACCGGCGTCCCGACGACGGTGCCCTTCCACCGCCTGGCGATGCAGCACCCCAACTTCGCCGCAGGCGAGCACGCCACCATCTCGGTCGAGACGGAGTGGGACCTCTCGGAGCTGGCGCCACAGGGCCCGGCCACGCCAGCGGACGACGAGGACACCCCGAGCCAGGACGTGACCGTCGAGGTGGGTGGTCGACGGCTCGAGGTGCGCGTCTTCGGCGCGCTCGGTGGTGGCGGTTCCGGTGACGCACCGGTCCGTCGGCGCAAGGGCGGCGGCAGCGGATCCTCCGTCGCGACCGCAGCGACGGAGGACCTCGTCGCGCCGATGCAGGGCACGGTCGTGAAGTACGCGGTGGAGGAGGGCGACACGGTCGCTGCGGGCGACCTCGTGGTCGTCCTCGAGGCGATGAAGATGGAGAACACGATCACCGCGCACCGCGGCGGGGTCGTGACGGTGCTCGGTTTCAGGCCAGGCGAGACGGTCTCCTCCGGTGCGGTCCTCGCTCGGATCGACGACCCGCAGGACCGATAGACGACCGGGGCGCCGGCGCTCAGTGCCGGGACGGGTCCAGCCGGGACATCAGCATGCGCGCGCACTCGGCAACCGAGCCCGCCATCGACGGGTAGACGGTGATCGTCTGCGCCACCTGGGCGACGCTCAGCCGGTTCTGCACCGCGACCGCCAGGGGCTGGATGAGGTCGCTCGCCCGCTTCGACACCACGACGCCCCCGACGACGGTGCCGGACCCGACCATCGCGTGGACCTTGACGAACCCGTCGAGCCCGTGGGACATCTTCGCACGGGGGTTGCCGCGGAAGTCCAGCCGCGCGGTCTCGACGGGGAACCCCGCCTCCTCGGCTTCCGTCGGCGACAGACCGACCGTCGCGAGCTCCGGGTCGGTGAAGATGGTCGACGCCACGGCGTCCCAGCGGATCGGCTGGACCGCCTGTCCGAGCGCGTGCCACATCGCGGTGCGGCCCTGCATCGCCGCCACCGACGCCAGCATGATCCCCCCGGTGACGTCCCCTGCCGCGTAGACCCACCGACAGGCGGTACGCCCGACCGAGTCCACGTCGATCCCGCCCCAAGCGTTGACGTCGACCCCGATCGTGTCCAGTCCCAGGTCGCTGCTCGTCGGGACCTGCCCGACGGTGAACAGCGCATGGCTACCGACCACCTCGCTGCCATCCTTGAGCCCGACCACCACCTCGTCGCCGCGGCGCTCGCAGGACACCGCCCGGGAGTTGCGCAGGATCCGCATGCCACGGCGCTCGAAGACCGACTCGACGACCGCGGCCGCGTCCGGATCCTCGGTCGGCATGATCAGGTCGCGGGAGGACACCAGGGTGACCTCGGCGCCGAAGCGAAGGAACGCGTGCGCGAACTCCGCACCGGTCGCCCCCGAGCCGACGACGATGAGGTGGTCCGGCACCTCGCGCAGGCCGTAGACCTGCTGGCCGGTCAGCACCCGCTCACCGTCGGGTTCGAAGAAGGGCAGCACGCGTGCGGTCGATCCCGTCGCGATCAGCACGTAGTCGGCATCCAGGACGCGCTCCTCGCCCGCCGGCAGATCCACGGTCACCTGGTGGGTGCCGGTGATGCGACCGTGGCCCCGCACCAGTGACACCCCGGAAGCACCCACCCGACGCTCGATGTCCTGCGACTGGGACGCGCCGAGATCGAGGACGTTGGCTCCCACCCTGGCGTAGTCGACGCTGACCAGGTCTCGATCCAACTCGCGGCCGAAGCGCACGCCCAGCGACTCGGCGTTGTGGACCCATCCCATCGCCTCGGCGGCCACGATCAGCGCCTTCGACGGGACGCAGTCCCAGAGGACGCAGTTGCCACCGAGGCCCTCGTCCGCAACGACGGTGACGTCCGCACCGAGCTCGCCCGCGACCAACGCAGCTTCGTAGCCGGCTGGACCACCGCCCAGGATCACGATGCGCTGGCTCACAGGATCCCCTCGTGCTGGGCGGCACCGGACGGGAGGCAACCGTACCCGGAGCCGCCAGCCGGCCGCTGCGGCCGACCTGGAGGACGCCGGACGGGTCGGGGAGCCGTTGCGCGCCTCGGCCCGCCGCACAGGAAGACCCGTTGACGCTCTCCTCCCCGACGGCGAGGCTGAACGCCACCGCCGAGCCCCCCGGAGCTTGTCGACCCCGACGAGCCCCACCGCGACACCCGATCCGCCGGACCCCGATCCCCCGTCGACGACCATCGAGAACCCCATGAGCGCACCACCCGAGCACCGCCGGTTCGAGCCCGACGCCTACAACGACCGTGGCGTCCTCAGGAGGAAGGTCTACGAGCGGGAGCTCCGCCGCCTCCAGGTGGAGCTCATCAAGCTCCAGCACTGGGTGCGGGATGAGGACGAGCGGATCGTCGTCATCTTCGAGGGCCGCGACGCCGCCGGCAAGGGCGGGGTGATCAAGCGCATCTCCGAGCACACCAACCCGCGGATCGTACGCACCGTCGCGCTCGGGACCCCTTCGGACCGCGAGCGCACCCAGTGGTACTTCCAGCGCTACGTCAGCGAACTGCCCGCCGCCGGCGAGGTCGTGCTGTTCGACCGGTCCTGGTACAACCGCGCCGGTGTCGAACGGGTCATGGGCTTCGCCGACGAGGAGCAGGTCCGTGAGTTCCTCCGCACCTGCCCGGAGTTCGAGCGGATGCTGGTGCGGTCCGGGATCCGGCTCATCAAGTACTGGTTCTCGATCAGCGACGAGGAGCAGGAACGCCGCTTCCGGGCGCGCAACGAGGATCCCACGAAGCGGTGGAAGCTCTCGCCCATGGACCTGCGGTCACGCGAGCTGTGGCAGGAGTACTCCCGCGCCAAGGACGACATGTTCGCCCACACCGACATCAAGCAGGCGCCCTGGTGGGTGGTCGACGCCGACGTCAAGCGACACGCACGGCTCAACTGCATCGCACACCTCCTCGACACGATCCCGTACGAGGACCACTCCCCCGACCCGATCGAGCTGCCGCCTCGCCCGGAGGAGCGCCGCGGGTACGTCCGCCCGCCGATGGAGGAGCAGACCTTCGTGCCCTCCCGCTACTAGGAGCTCGCGCCAGGAGGTAACTCGAGCGCTCAGAAGGCATCCCGGGGGACGTAGCCGCCGAACCTGTCACGGAGCACGTCACAGACCTCCTGCAACGTGGCGCGCCGCCTCAGCGCCTCCCGCATCGGCACGAGCAGGTTGGCGCCGTCGGACGCGGCGGTCCGCACCTCGGCCAACGCGGCGTCGACCGCCGCCTGGTCGCGATCGTGCTTCACGCGCTCGATGCGTTCGATCTGCGCATCCCGGATCGCCTCGTCGATGCGCTGGAGGTCGGGCTGGACGTCCTCCGACTCCTGCTGGTACCGGTTGACCCCGACGACCACCTGCTCCCCGCTGTCGATGCGCTTGGCGAGCTCGTAGGCCGCACGTTCGATCTCGGTCTTCTGGTAGCCCTCCTCGATCGCCGGCACGGCGCCGCCCAACCCATCGATCGCGTCGATCTCGGCCTGGACCTCGGCCTCGATCCGATCGGTCAGCGACTCGATCAGGTACGACCCCGCGAGGGGATCGACCGTGGCGGCGACGTCGGTCTCGTGGGCGAGGACCTGCTGCGTCCGCAGCGCCAGGCGGGCGCTCTTCTCGGTGGGTAGGGCGAGCGCCTCGTCGTAGGAGTTGGTGTGCAGCGACTGCGTCCCGCCGAGCGTCGCGGCGAGCGCCTGGACCGCCACGCGAACCAGGTTGACCTCCGGCTGCTGCGCGGTGAGCTGGACCCCGGCGGTCTGCGTGTGGAAGCGCAGCATCTGGCTCTTCGGATCCTCGGAGCCGAAGCGCTCGCGCATGATGCTCGCCCACATGCGCCGGGCCGCCCTGAACTTGGCCACCTCCTCCAGCAGCGTCGACCGGGCGACGAAGAAGAACGACAGGCGTGGCGCGAACGCATCCACGTCCAACCCGGCATCGATCGCCGCCTGGACGTACGCGATGCCGTTGGCCAGCGTGAACGCGACCTCCTGGGCCGGGGTCGCTCCCGCCTCACCCATGTGGTAGCCCGAGATCGAGATCGTGTTGAAGCTCGGCAGCTCATCCGCGCAGTAGGCGAAGGTGTCGGAGATGATCCGAAGGCTCGGTGCGGGTGGGTAGATGTAGGTGCCGCGTGCGATGTACTCCTTGAGCACGTCGTTCTGGATCGTCCCGCGCAGCTTGGCCGGCTCGAGCCCCTGCTCCTCGCCGACGATCTGGTACATCAGCAGCAGCAGGCTCGCCGGCGCGTTGATCGTCATCGACGTGGAGACCTGGTCAAGGGGGATCCCGTCGAACAGGGCACGCATGTCCTCGACGGTGTCGATCGCGACGCCGACCTTGCCGACCTCACCCGCGGCCAGCTCGGCGGAGGAGTCGTAGCCCATCTGCGTCGGCAGGTCGAAGGCGACCGACAGCCCGGTCGTGCCCTGCTCGAGCAGGTACTTGTACCGACGGTTGGACTCGTCGGCGGTCGACATGCCCGCGTACTGGCGCATCGTCCACAGCCGGCCGCGGTACATCGAGGGGTAGATGCCCCGCGTGAACGGGTACTCGCCCGGGTCACCGAGCTGGGTGTCCGGATCGAACCCGTCGAGGTGCTCCTGCGTGTAGACGGGTTCGAACGGGAAGCCGCTGACGGTCAGGTGCTGTTCGGACATCGCGCCGCCTCGAGGTCGATCGACAGCCACAGGCTACGGCGGCGGGGTGCCACGGTGGCACTTGGCCGCTCCTCCCCGCCCAGCAGGAACGCGTCAGGCGGTGCGGCGGTTGCGGAACATCGCCTTGCGGTAGTCGCGGTTCATCATCGCGATGAAGTCGATCGAGATGCCCTTCGGGCAGGCCGCCTCGCACTCCCCCATGTTGGTGCAGGACCCGAAGTGCTCCTCCATCACCTCGACCATGCTGGTGGTCCGATCGTCCCGTTCGGGCTGTCCCTGCGGCAGCAGGTTCAGGTGGGAGACCTTGGCGGCGGTGAACAGCTGCCCGGCACCGTTCGGACAGGCCGCGACGCACGCACCACAGCCGATGCACGCGGCAGCGTCCATCGCCAGGTCCGCGTCGTCCTTGTTGACCGGGATGAGGTTCGCGTCCGGCCCAGAGCCGGTGTCCACCGAGATGTAGCCACCCGCTTCGATGATCCGATCGAAGGCGGAGCGGTCGACGACCAGGTCCTTGATGATCGGGAACCCCGCCGCGCGCCACGGCTCGAGGACCAGCTCGTCGCCGTCCTCGAAGCTGCGCATGTGCAGCTGGCAGGTCGCCGTCATCGCCTGCGGACCGTGGGCCCGACCGTTGATCATCATGCCGCAGGTCCCGCAGATGCCTTCGCGGCAGTCGTGCATGAACTCGATGGGCTCCTCACCCTCGGCGATGAGCTCCTCGTTCACGAGGTCGAGCATCTCGAGGAACGACGAGTCCTCGGAGATGTCGGTCGCCTCGTAGGTCTCGAAGCGGCCGGGCGCATCGGGGCCGGCCTGTCGCCACACACGCAGGGTCAGGTTCACTTGTAGCTCCTCTGGGAGAGCTGCACGGTCTCGAACTCGAGCGCCTCGCGGTGCTCGGCGGGAGCGCCGGAGTCTCCGGTCCACTCCCAGGCGGTGACGTGCGCGAAGTTGTCGTCGTCGCGCAGCGCCTCACCTTCACCGGTCTGGTGCTCCTCGCGGAAGTGGCCTCCGCAGGACTCCTCACGGGTGAGCGCGTCCCGGCACATCAGCTCGGCGAGCTCGAAGAAGTCCTCGACGCGGCCCGCCTTCTCCAACGACGAGTTGAGGGTGTCGCCCGAGCCCAGCACGCGGACGTCCTTGTCGAACTCCTCACGCAGGGCCGGGATCTCGGACAGCGCCTTCTCGAGGCCGGACCTGTTGCGTCCCATCCCGCAGTGTTCCCACAGGATCTTGCCGAGCTCGCGGTGGAACCAGTCCACCGACCGGGTCCCGTTGGTGTTGAGGAAGCGGTCGATCTGCGCCTGCACGTCGGACTCGGCCTGATCGAACTCCGGGGCGGAGGTGTCGACCGGTTCGCTGCCGAGCTGCGGCGCCAGGTAGTCACCGATCGTGTACGGCAGGACGAAGTAGCCGTCGGCCAGCCCCTGCATCAGCGCCGAGGCTCCCAGCCGGTTCGCGCCGTGGTCGGAGAAGTTGGCCTCGCCGATCGAGAACAGTCCCGGGATCGTGGTCTGCAGGTGGTAGTCCACCCACAGGCCACCCATCGTGTAGTGCGGTGCGGGGTAGATGCGCATCGGCACGTCGAAGGGATCCTCGCCGGTGATGCGCTCGTACATCTCGAACAGGTTGCCGTACTTCGCATCGATCGCGTCGCGGCCGAGCCGCCCGATCGCCTCGGCGAAGTCGAGGTAGACGCCGTTCTTGAGTGGACCGACACCGCGTCCCTCGTCGACCACCACCTTGGCCGCACGTGACGAGATGTCCCGAGGTGCGAGGTTGCCGTAGGAGGGGTAGCGGCGCTCGAGGTAGTAGTCGCGGTCCTCCTCGGGGATGTCGGCCGGAGCCCGTGTCTCGTCGGGGTCCTTGGGCACCCAGATGCGCCCATCGTTGCGCAGCGACTCCGACATCAGGGTCAGTTTCGACTGGAACTCGTCGGAGGAGGGGATCGCGGTCGGGTGGATCTGCGTGTAGCACGGGTTGGCGAAGAACGCGCCCTTGCGGTGGGCCCGCCACGCCGCGGTGACGTTGGAGGCCATCGCCATCGTCGACAGGTAGAACGCGTTGGCGTAGCCGCCGGTCCCGAGCACGACAGCGTGGGCCGAGTGCCGGCTGATCTCACCGGTGACCAGGTCGCGGGTGATGATGCCCACGGCCTTGCCGTCGACGACCACGAGCTCGAGCATCTCGGCGTTGGTGTGCAGCTCGACGCTGCCGGCCTTCACCTGGCGGGCGAGCGACTGGTACGCGCCGAGGAGCAGCTGCTGGCCGGTCTGCCCGCGGGCGTAGAAGGTGCGGCTGACCTGGGCACCACCGAAGGAGCGGTTGTCCAGCAGGCCGCCGTACTCGCGGGCGAACGGCACGCCCTGCGCCACACACTGGTCGATGATGTTGTTGGAGACCTCGGCGAGCCGGTAGACGTTGGCCTCGCGGGAGCGGTAGTCGCCGCCCTTCACCGTGTCGTAGAACAGCCGGTAGATCGAGTCACCGTCGGAGTGGTAGTTCTTGGCGGCGTTGATGCCCCCCTGCGCGGCGATCGAGTGGGCCCGCCGCGCCGAGTCGTGGTAGGTGAACGCCTTGACGCGGTAACCGAGCTCGCCCAGGGTCGCCGCGGCCGAGGCCCCCGCCAGACCCGTACCGACCACGATGATCTCGAACCGCCGCTTGTTGGCCGGGTTGACCAGCTTCATGTCGAACTTGTGGTTGTCCCACTTGGTCTCGATGGGACCTTCGGGGATCCGTGCGTCGAGCATGGGTGCGTGCTCCCTGTCGGTGGTGCAGCGGGCGCGGGCGTCGCCGGGCGCGGTCGGTCAGGAGATCACCCCGGTCAGGACCGCGATCGGGAAGGAGAGGTTGCCGCCGACCACCACGACCGTGAACCCGATCGCGAGGCCACGGCGCCAGTGGTTGAAGCGGCGGTTGTTCCACCCGAGCGACTGGAACAGGCTCCAGACCCCGTGGTAGAGGTGGACCCCCAACGCCAGGTTCGCCACCAGGTAGAACGCGGACACCACAGGCACCGAGAAGCTCGCGACGACCTTGTCGTAGATCGACGCGCCCTCGGGCGCGGGGTTGACCCAGCCCCAGGTCAGGTCGGCGAGGTGGTACGCGACGAACAGGAACACGATCACCCCCGTCCACCGCATCGTGCGGGCGGCGAAGTCCGCGGCGATGAAGTCCCGCTTGGAGCGGTAGGACTCGGGGCGGGCCCGGCGGTTCATCTGGGTGAGCTGTACCGCCGCGACCACGTGGATGACGAGCGCGAGCACCAGCACCGCACGCATCAGGTTCAGCGTCGCGACCTCCGGCATGATCGGGTACAGCAGCCGGCGCAGGAAGTCCGCGTAGGCGTTGAACTCCTCGGCTCCCTGGTACAGCTTGAGGTTGCCCAGCATGTGGGCGAGCACGTACCCCATGAAGATCACGCCGGTGATCGCCATGAGGTACTTCTTGCCCAGGGCCGATCGGTACAACTCGACGAGGAACGGCGTCCGTCGCTTGCTCGTGGCCGCGTCGTCGTGGGAGACCTTGGTCGCCATGCCGGGAGTGCTCCTGCCAGGTGATGGCCGGGGGTCGCCCTGAGCGTAGCACCGGGCCTTCGGCGACCCTCCGTCGAGCCCCTCCTCGACGTCGCAGCCGGTTGCTGCTTGCATCGTGCGGTGAGCCACCGGGGACGAGGGAGAGGGAGCCACCATGCAACTGTCGGAAGGCATGACCCCGTTCGAGTCCGTCAACTACTTCTTCCAGCGGGCTGCGGAGCACGAGAAGCTCCACGGCAGCGCGATCGAGATGCTGTCTGGGACCTTCCGGGAGCTCCGGGTGCAGGTGCCCTACCGCAGCGACGACGGCGAGATGAACATCGTCTACGGCTACCGCGTCCAGCACAACGCCGCCCGTGGCCCGTACAAGGGTGGCGTCCGGTACCACCCGGACGCCGACATCGAGGAGGTCCGCGCGCTGGCCTCGCTGATGACCTGGAAGACGGCGTTGGTGGATGTGCCCTTCGGCGGCGCGAAGGGCGGGGTCCAGGTGGATGCACGCAGCCTGAGCAAGGGCGAGACCGAACAGGTCACGCGCCGCTACGCGGACCAGATCAGCCACATCATCGGTCCGACACGGGACATCCCTGCACCCGACATGGGGACCAACGCGCAGGTGATGAGCTGGTTCATGGATCAGTACGGCCGCAAGCAGGGCCACACCACCCAGATCGTGACCGGCAAGCCCGTGCAGCTCGGCGGCTCGTTCGGCCGCGAGGAAGCGACCGGACGTGGTGTGGTCGTCACGATGGAGGAGGCGGCCAAGGAGCTCGGGTTCGGCGATCCCTCCGAGGTGTCCGTCGCGATCCAGGGCTTCGGCAACGTGGGATCCTGGGCGGCCCACATCGCAGCCGACCGCGGCTACCGCGTCGTCGCCGTCTCCGACATCGAGGGGGCGATCTTCGCCGGCGACGGGTTGAAGGTCGACGAGCTGATCACCCACGTCGCGGAGACCGGTTCCGTGGTCGACCTGCCGGGAAGCGAACCCATCGGCGGCGACGAGATCCTCGAGCTCGACGTCGACGTGCTGATCCCGGCCGCGCTGGGCGAGGTCATCACCCACGACAACTGCGATCGCATCCAGGCGAGGATGATCGTCGAGGGCGCCAACCACCCGGTCACCCCGATCGCGGACTACGCCCTCGCGGACCGTGGCGTGCTGATCGTCCCCGACATCCTGGCGAACGCGGGTGGGGTCACGGTCAGCTACTTCGAGTGGGTGCAGAACAACCAGGAGATCCGCTGGGAGCACGAGGACGTCAACCGACGGCTCGAGCTCAAGCTCCAACGCGCGTACCGGGAGTGTCGGGACTTCCAGCACTCCCACGACTCCGAGCACATGAGCTTCCGTGAGGCGGCCTTCGCCCTGGCCGTGCAGCGGGTCGTCGAGGCAGCGACGCTCCGCGGCTACCTCTGACCGTTCCGTGCGGGGTTCGCCCGCGTCGGTGCCTGGGAGCCGCTACGTCGGCTCGGAGACCAGGCGGACCGCGTCCATCACCGCGTCCGGTCGCTCACGTTGGATCGAGTGGCCGACCCCATCGACCACGGTGGCGCTGACGCGCTCGCCGGCGGCCCGCACCACCTCGTCGACCGTTGCGGCGGTCAGCAGCGCGCCGTGGTCCGGGTCGGCAGCGAGCAGGTGCACCCGCCCCGACCACCGCGGCACGGCCCAACGCACGTCCCACGGATCGTTGTGGTCGAACACGGCCTCGACCACGTCGGGGGTCATCACCGACAGCGCCAGCGCCTTACGCTGCACGTCGCGCTCGGACCAGCTGGGGTTGGCAGCTCGGATACGTGCGGCGTCGGCGTCGAGCTCCGAGAGGATGTCGTGGAGCAGCTCCTCACGCTGCGCGTCGGGCAGCACGAGCACCGGGTCCAGCAGCACGGTGCCCCGCACGTGCTGCTGACCTGCCAGCACAGCGGCGACCGACCCTCCCAACGAATGCCCCACCAGGAGGTCCCAGCCCTCACCCAGCGCTGCCACGTCCGCGGCGAGGGTCGCGATGCGGTGGTCGACGGCGGTGGGACTGCGGCCGTGGCTGCGCAGGTCCGGGGCGACCACCATGAAGCCGTCGTCGGCCAGCTCGCTCGCGATGCGCCACCAGGTCCCACCATCGGAGGTGAGCCCGTGGAGCAGCAGCGCGCGTCGCTCGCCGCCCGGGTTCCAGACGTGCGACTGCAGGCGGACCGGCGCGCTCACGTCGGTGGCAGCAGCCCGACGGCGGTCTTGGCCCGCTCCAGGGTCGGCCCCGCGATCGCACGGGCCCGGTCGGCACCCTCCCGCAGGAGGCGTTCGACCTCGGCGGGATCCGCGGCGAGCTCGGTGTAGCGGCCCTGGATGGGCCGCAACAGCTCGACCACCGCCTCGGCCACCGCGGT
Organism: uncultured Actinomycetota bacterium; assembly: GCA_964451855.1. GTDB lineage: Bacteria > Actinomycetota > Nitriliruptoria > Nitriliruptorales > Nitriliruptoraceae > CSSed11-175R1. The sequence goes on along the minus strand of CAYVJT010000001.1, from coordinate 58,274 downwards.
CTTGAACGCGCCGTAGCCCTGGCCGTCGTGCTCGGTGGCGAGCTCGTCGATCGACCGACCGGTCGCGGCGGACAGGATCTCGAGCAGGTTCGACACGCCGGGCTTGGCGTCACGGTCGTAGCGGATGTCGGTCGCGGAGTCGGTCACCGCAGCCTTGACCTTCTTCTCGATGCGCTTGGGATCGTCGAGCAGGTTGACGATGCCCTTGTCGCTGGAGGTCGACTTGGACATCTTGTTGGTCGGCTCCTGCAGGTCCATGACCCGCGCCGCCGCCTGCGGATGGATCGCCTCGGGCAACGTGAACACCTCGTCGCCGAAGCGGTGGTTGAACCGCTGGCCGATGTCACGCGCGAGCTCGATGTGGTGACGCTGGTCCTCACCCACCGGCACCTCGTTGGTGTGGTAGAGCAGGATGTCCGCCGCCTGCAGGACCGGGTAGTCGAACAGGCCGACGCTGACCGACTCCCCTCGCCCTTCGGACTTCTCCCTGAACTGCGGCATCTTGCGCAGCTCCCCGAACCCCGCGACGCAGTTGAACAGCCACGTGCACTCGGCGTGTTCGTGCAGGTGGGACTGCACGAACAGGATCGATCGCGTCGGGTCGATGCCGACCGCCAGCAGCAGGGTCGTCGTCTCGAGGGTGCGCTGCCGCAGTGTGGCGGGGTCGTGCTCGGCCGGTGAGGTGATCGCGTGCAGGTCGACCACGCAGTACACGCAGTCCGCCCGGTCCTGGAACCCGACCCAGTTGACCAGGGCGCCGAGGTAGTTGCCGAGGTGCAGATCACCGGTGGGCTGGATGCCCGAGAAGACACGCGTCACGCTGATCGCCCTGTCGCTCGCGGGTTGGTGGCTGGTCCGAGCAACGCTAGCGGCGCCGGGGGACGCGCCCCGCACCGACGTCGCGGTCGTCCGGACCCAGGGGTCGTTGCGACCCAGGGGTGGTTCGGACTCAGAGCATGTCCGCCACGGCGGCGCGCTCCTCCTGGAGCTCCGCGACCGTCGCATCGAGCTTGCTCTGCGTGAACCCCGAGAGCTCGAGCCCCTGGACGATCTCGTAGCCGCCCGACCCGTCGGTGGTCACCGGGAACCCCGAGATGAGCCCTTCCGGGACGCCGTACGAGCCGTCGGAGGGGACGGCCATGGACACCCAGTCGCCGTCGGCCGTCGGCGCACCGCCGCACCAGTTGGCGACGTGGTCGACCAGGGCGTTGGCTGCGGACGCCGCCGACGACGCGCCACGCGCATCGATGATCGCCTTACCTCGCTGCTGCACCGTGGCGAGGAACTCGCCCTCGAGCCACGCACGATCGGCGATGACCTCGGTCGCGGGCCGACCGCCGATCCGCGCGTTGTCGAAGTCCGGGACCATGGTCGGCGAGTGGTTACCCCAGACTGCGAGGTTGGTCACCTCACCGACGGACACACCGGCCTTCTTCGCGAGCTGGGACTTCGCCCGGTTCTCGTCGAGCCGCACCATCGCGGTGAACCGCTCCTGCGGGACGCCGTCAGCGTTGGCCGACGCGATCAGGGCGTTGGTGTTCGCCGGGTTGCCGACGACGGCGACCTTCAGGTCGTCCGCGCCCGCGGACGCCAGCGCCCGCCCCTGCGCGGTGAAGATGGCACCGTTGTCCTTGAGCAGGTCCGCGCGTTCCATCCCCGGCCCGCGGGGCTTCGCGCCGACCAGGCACGCGACGTTGGTGCCATCGAACGCTTCCTCGGCGTCATCGGTCAGCGTCATCCCGGCCAGGAGCGGGAACGCACCGTCGTCCAGCTCCATCGCCACGCCCTCGAGCGCACCGAGCGCCGGCGTGATCTCCAGCATCTGCAGGTGCACCGGGGTGTCGGGACCGAACATCTGCCCCGAGGCGATCCGGAAGACGAGCGCGTAACCGATCTGGCCAGCGGCTCCGGTGACGGCAACACGGACGGGGGTGCTCATGACGGCTCCTGCGGGCAGCGGCGGGGTGGCCCCGAGCCTAGTCAGTGCGGTCGCGGACCCCGCAGCTCGATCGAGGCGGGAGACGATCGGGTACCAGCAGGGCCCGACCGCGGCAGAGCCGGGTTCAGCGGCGAGGGAGCCCGCGACGAGCCCGGGCCGCCTCGAGGGTGTTCTGCAGCAGCATCGTGACCGTCATCGGCCCGACACCACCCGGCACCGGCGTGATGGCCGACGCGACCTCCGCGACCTCGTCGAAGGCGACGTCGCCGATGAGCTTGCCCTCGTCGTTGCGGTTGGTCCCGACGTCGATGACCACCGTCCCCGGCGAGACGTAGTCGGCGGTGATCAGCCCGGCCACCCCCACCGCGGCGATCAGCACGTCCGCGCCCCGACAGACCGCCGCGAGGTCGCGCGTGCGGGAGTGCGCCAGGGTGACCGTCGCGTCGCGTCCCTTGAGCGTGAGCATCACCGACAGCGGGCGCCCGACGAGGTTCGAACGTCCCACGATCACCACGTTGGCGCCCGCGACCTGCACGCCGGCGTGCTCGAGGATCTCCAGCACGCCGTACGGGGTGCACGACAGGAACGTCGGATCTCCGACCGCCAGCCGCCCGGCGGTGTAGGGGTTGAGCGCGTCCACGTCCTTGTCGGGCAGGATCAGCTCCTGGACCGGACGCGGGTCGAGGTGGTCCGGCAGCGGGAGCTGGACGAGGATCCCGTCGATCTCGTCGTCCTCGTTCAGGTCGGTGACGAGCCGTTCGAGCTCCTCCTGTGCCGTGTCTGCCGGCAACCGGACCTGGCGCGAGTGCATGCCAACCTTCTCGGTGGCCCGGTGCTTCATGCCCACGTACACCTCGGAGGCGGGATCGTCACCGACCAGCACCGCGGCCAGACCCGGCACGACGCCGTGCTCCTCGGTCAGACGGGCCACGTCCGTGGCGATCCTCGCTCGGACCTCCTCGGCCAGGGCCTTGCCGTCGATCACCTGTGCACTCATGCTGCTTCCTTCCGACTCTGGCTGCGGCGGCCGTCCCGTCGCGGGCACGGCGTGGCTGGCTGCGGTCAGTGGCGGAAGTGTCGCCGCCCCGTCATCACCATGGCGATGCCGTGTTCGTCTGCCGCGGCGATGACCTCCGCGTCCCGCTTCGAGCCGCCGGGCTGGACGATAGCGGTCACCCCGGCCCGCGCGGCGGCATCAGGGCCGTCTCGGAAGGGGAAGAAGGCATCGCTCGCGAGCACCGCACCGGTGTGGCGTTCCCCCGACCGTTCGACGGCCAGCCGGACGCTGTCGACCCGGCTCATCTGCCCCGCTCCGACGCCGACCACCTGGCGATCCCTGGCGAGCACGATCGCGTTGGACCTGGTGTGCTTGCACGCCGTCCAGGCGAACCGCAGGTCGGCCAGGGTGGCGTCGTCAGGCTCCGCCGAGGTGGCGACCTCCCAGTCGTCCCATGGCTCGTCGCCGACGTCGGCGTGCTGGACCAGCATCCCGCCCCAGACGCTGCGGAGCTGCCACCCCTGGGGTGGCCGATCAGCGGACGGCATCGAGAGCAGGCGCAGGTTCGCCCTGCCGCGGAGCACCTCGAGGGCGTCGTCGTCGAACCCGGGAGCGATCACCACCTCGGTGAACACCTCGGCGATCCGGTCTGCGGTGGGGCGGTCCACCCGCCGGTTCGCGGCGACGATGCCCCCGAACGCGCTGACCGGATCGCCCTCGAGGGCCCGGTCGTAGGCCGTCGGCAGGTCGTCGGCGACGGCGTACCCGGCTGGGTTGGTGTGCTTGATGATCGCCACGCAGGGCTCGTCGAGATCGACCGCCATCCCCCACGCCGCGTCGGTGTCGAGCAGGTTGTTGTACGACAGCTCCTTGCCGTGCAGCTGCTCCGCGGCAGCCAACCCGACCGGTTCGCCGTGGGTGTACAGCGCCGCACCCTGGTGCGGGTTCTCGCCGTAGCGCAGCTCGGCCGCCCTCGGCAGCGCCAACGACAGCTGCGCCGGGAACGCCTCGTCACGCTGGAACCAGCCTGCGACGGCCGCGTCGTACGCCGCGGTGTGCTGGAAGGCGCGGCTCGCCAGGCGCCGGCGCAGGACGTCGGTCAGCCCCTCGTGCTCGTCCAGATCGGCGAGCACGGCGTCGTAGTCGGACGGGTCGACGACCACCCCGACGCTCGCGTGGTTCTTGGCGGCCGCGCGGACCATCGTCGGCCCGCCGATGTCGATCTTCTCGATCACCTCGGCCGTTGCCGCGCCTGACGCCACCGTCTCCCGGAAGGGGTAGAGGTTCACGACGACGAGGTCGATCGGATCCACCTCCAGCTCGTCGAGCTGCTGCACATGGTCCGGATCCTGACGGTCCGCGAGGATCCCGGCGTGCACACGTGGATGCAGCGTCTTGACCCGGCCGCCCAGGCACTCCGGGAACCCCGTGAGATCGGCCACCTCGACGACGCTGACCCCAGCGTCACGGATCACCCCCGCGGTCGAGCCGGTGGAGACGATCTCGACACCACGCTCCGCGAGCGCGCCGGCGAACTCGGCCACCCCCGCCTTGTCGAAGCAGCTGACGAGTGCGCGACGGACGGGTGCGATGACGGTCACGGTGGCCTCCTCGGGGACGGTGTCAGGGGGAGCCGGGCTCGGGATCGATCGCGACGATGCGACCCTCGACCCTCACCCGGTCCTGGCACAGCAGACGGACACAGGCCGGGAACAGCTCGTGCTCCACGGCCCTGATGCGTTCGTGCAGGGTCTCCTCGGTGTCGTCGGGACGGACCTCGACGGCACGCTGCGCGATGATGGGTCCGTGATCGACCAGTTCGTCGACCAGGTGCACCGTCGAGCCGGTGACCTTCACGCCGTGTTCCAGCGCGTCACGCACGGCCTTGGCGCCCCGGAACGCCGGCAACAGCGACGGGTGGGTGTTGATCACCTTCCCTGGCCAGCCATCGAGCAGTTCGGCCGTCAACACCTTCATGAAGCCGGCGAGCACGATGATGTCCGGCTCGTGCGCTTCGAGGTCGCGTCGCAGCGCACGTTCCCATGTCGGCCGGTCGGGATGTGCGTCGAGTTCCTGGACGACGGTCGGGATCCCCGCGGTCCGGGCTCGGTCCTGCCCGTAGGTGCCGTGCCGATCGGCGCCGACCACCACCACCTCGCCGCCGAACCCGGGATCGGCGGCGATCGCATCGAGCAACGCCTGCAGGTTCGACCCGCTCCCCGAGATCAGGACCGCGAGCCGTGCAGACCAGGACAACGGCGCGACCTCGAGGACGTGGGGGGCGGGAGCCGCCAGCCTAGCGACGGGCCGTCTGCGGACCGGTGTTCGCCCGTGCGGACGTGGCCGTTCGGACGATGTCCGCGCGCACACGCGCGGCGAGGTGGCTAGCCTGCGCAGCGGTCCTGTGCGCGGAGCGGGGACGCAGCCCTAGCTCCGGGGGCGCGCGCGGATCCGGCACCGATGCGCTCCGACCACCTCCGTTCGTTCGACCACCACCTCCGTTCGTCCCACCACCGCACGCAACCCTGGAGGCGCCGTGACCCGAGCCTGGCTGGTCCGCCGTCCGTCGCTGATCCTGCTGGTCACGCTGTCGCTACTGGCGGTCACGGTGACCACGGCCGACGCGGATCCCAGCAGCGACGAGGCACGCTCGATGCTGGAGCAGGCACAGGACCGGCTCGATGAGCTCGAGACCGCGTTCAACGGGGTGGTCGACGACTACAACGAGGCCCAGGAGGAACTGGAGCAGGCCGAGGCGCACGTCGCGGAGGCACGCCAGGAGCTCGAGCACCTCCGCGCGGAGGACGAGCAGCTCACCGCGACCACGGCGAGCCACGTCCGCCAGCTCCACAAGTTCGGTCCGACGGTCGAGATGGCGACCCTGCTGAGCGCCGCGGACCCGAGCGCCGCGAGCGACAAGGCCGCGGTGCTCCGCCGGGCGCTCGCGGGACAACAGGCCGACCTGCAGAGCCTGACCGCCACCCGCACCTCGTTGTCAGCCGCCGAGGAGCGGCTGGTCGAGGAGCTGGAGCGGGCGGAGGACCTCACCGCTGAGGTCGCGGAGCGGCGGGAGGAGATCGAGGCCACGATCGACGAGCAGGAGGACGAGGTCTCCCACCTCGAGGGCGTCCTGTCCGCCGCGATCGAGCGCGAGGAGGCCGAGCGTCGCGCCGCCGAGGAGGCCGCGGCACGGGCCGCGGCCGAGCAGCGTCGCCAGGAGCGACTGCAGGCACAGGCGGCGCAGCAGGAATCCCAGCAGACCTCCCAGCAGGAGGAGCAGCCGGCGCAGACCCAGCAGGCCTCCGCACCCGCACCGCGGGCGAACGCGCAGGTCGCGGTGGACGCGGCGCTCTCCAAGCTCGGTTCGCCCTACCGCTGGGGCGCGACGGGTCCGAACTCCTTCGACTGCTCCGGGCTGATGGTCTGGGCCTGGGCACAGGCCGGGGTCTCGATCCCACGGACCTCGCGCGGGCAGTTCGCGAACCTGCGCAGCATCTCGCGCTCCGAGCTGCAGCCGGGCGACCTCGTGTTCGCCGGCTCCCCCACCGTGCACCACGTCGGCATGTACATCGGCAACGGGCAGATCGTGCACTCACCACGGTCCGGCTACACGGTCGAGATCCGTTCCATGCAGCGCAGCGACCTGCGGGGCTTCGGTCGGGTCGGCTGATCAACCGCAACGACGGCCCGACCGCACTCCAGCGGCACGGATCAGGCCTGCAGGATCTCCCTGGCGATCGCCTGTGCCTCGCCGAGGCGTGCCTCATCGACGAACAGCCGGGTCCCCCAGTCCCCGGCGAACAGCGTCCGCGCGAACCGGCCAGAGGTCTTGGACCACCACACGATCCCGGCCTCCTCGAGCTGCTGCGCCACGGCGTGCGCGTTGTCATCCTCGAACTGGCCGAGCTCGACGGTGCGGATGCGATCGCTCACGTGGGGCCCTCCCGGCGCCTGCGCGCTGGTTCACCGCCGAGGGTAGGCCGACGGGGTCGGGACGGCAGGCGAGGACGAACATCGCGTGGCTCCAGGTCAGCGGCACGACCCACACCGGCGCGCCGGTGTGCTCGTCCACCTGCTCGGGCAGGAGCGACGTCGAGGTAGCACTCCGCAGCGCGTGGTCGAGCCCATCGGCCGGCACGTCGACACCTGGCGCACGTAGGGTCAACCCCAGCCACAGCCGAGCGAGGACCCAGGGGTTGCCCCCGATGTAGGTGTCGCCCTCGTAGCGGAGCAGGCCGTCGTCACGGGTGGCGAGTCGGGTGCGGACGGCGTCGATCGTCGCCGCCATCCGGGGCTCGTCGGCGGCCACGACCCCGAAGGGGTAGGCCAGCCCGAGCAGGGATACGTCCACGACCTCGTCGACCGGGTCGACGGAGCCCACGGGCGCGCCCGGGTGGTCGAGCAGGTCGTAGCAGGGTGGGGTCGGCGCTCCCGCAGCGTCCTCGCGGGCGACATCGACCGACCGGAGGTAGCGGCCGTGGGTCTCGCTCCACAGGTGCTCGTCGATCCCGGCACGGACGCGCTCCGCGGCCTCGCGCCACGACCCAGCGCGGTCCGGGTCATGGCGCTGCGCCGTCAGCGCGGCAGCGCGCAGTCCCGCGCACGACGTAGCCGCCGTGAACGCGTGGACGCCGACGCGCTCCTCCCACAGGTCCATCGACGGTGCCGGCAGACCGGTGTCAGGGTCGAGCGTGGCGACCAACGCGTCGGCGCCGCGCGCCATCGCCGGCCACAGGTCGGCGTCGAGCCTCTCGTCGCCGAGTGCCTGCCACGCCTGTTCACAGGCCACGAGCACGGCACCGGTCTCGTCGAGCTGGGTCCCCCACGACGGAGCGAGGCGACCGTCGGTCCAGTTGCGCTGCAGCCAGAGACCATCCTCGCCCTGGGCACCGACGAGCCAACGCAGGGCGGGGAGCGCGAGGTCCCTGCGACCTGAGGCGAGGAGCGCCAGCAGGATGAAGGCGAGGTCGCGCGGCCACACGAACCCGTACCCGCCGGAACGTTCGAACCACGGGTCGACCTCGGGACCGGCGAGCACCCCGCCCGTCTGACGGTCGCTCAGACAGGAGAACACCAGGTGCGATCGACGATCCAGCGCCGCCACCTCGGCACCACCCAGCGGCGAGGTCACCTGGTCGAGGACGGCCCGGTCGGCGGCCTGCCGTGCTCGATGGATGTCCCCGGGACCGTCACGCAGGGCAGCCTGCGCCCGCCGAACCGCCTCACCGCGATCCGTGGCGAAGGCGAAGGCGACGGTCACCGTCGGTGCCGGGTGCTCGGTCACGATCGCCCCATCGACCACGCCGTGGACGATGCCGCCGTACAGCCGACCCCCGATGAGCTCCTCGGCCGTCGATCCGTCGCGGTGACGGTCGGCGACAGCAGCCCTGGCCGGAGCGTCGATCGCCACCGCCAGCACGTGCTCACGCCGGTGGAACACGAGCGTCCCGGACGAAGGCTCCACGTAGGCGCCACCGGCGCGCGCGGAACCCGCGAGTTCAGGACGGACGTAGACGGCGAACCGACCGGTGAGTCCCCTGACGTGGCGTAGGAGGACGGGGGCACGAGGATCGACGACATCGGTGACCACCACCTCGTGGTCGAGGTCGGTCACGAGGATGTCCGCGTCGGACTCGAACCGTTGCGACGACGTCAGCTGCGGCTCGTCGAGCCACGCGATCCGCTCGCCCTCGAGCTGGCCGAGTCGGAGCTCGCCCAGCTGCGAGGCGTGGTCGAGGTGGGGCCAGGTCAGCTGCTGCACCTCACCGCGGCGGGACACGGTCACGAGCAACGACCCGTTGCCCAGGACAGCGTTGGCAACGTCGTCGCGAGGTCGTTCGATCGGGCTACCGGGCGCCGCTGTCGCCTTCGGGGTGGTGCGGTCGGGCACGGCGGCCTCCATGGACGTGAGGGGTGAGACGTACGCCGGCGAACCCTCGTGATGGGGGAGGTCGAGCGTCACCAGCTCAGGCCTCCGCGGTCCCGGCCTGGACGTCGGTGGCAGATAGCGAAGGGGGCGCGGGGCCGGTCGATGACCTGACCACGAGCTCCGCATGGAAGCGCAGCTCGGTGGCCGGGCCGCCGGGATCGTCGAGACGGTCGTGGAGCATGCGCACGATCGCCCCGGCCATCTTCCCGAATGGCTGCCGCGACGACGTCAGCGGCGGGTCGACGTAGGCGTTGGGTCCGGCGTCGTCGAAGCCGACGACCGAGACCTGCCCCGGGACGGTCAGCCCGAGTTCCCGCGCGGCCCGCACGATGCCGAGCGCCAGCATGTCGCTGGCGGTGACGATGCCGGTGACGCCGAGGTCCATCAGCTCCAGCCCGGCGGCGTGGCCCCCCTCGAGGCTGTAGAGCGTCTCGCTCATCACCGCGTGTTGGCTCAGACCGCCGTCACGCAGCCCGAGCTCGTAGCCGGTCGCGAACTCCTGGCTCGGCACGTAGCGCGACGGGCCCGTCGCCAGACCGATGCGGGTGTGGCCCAGCGAGACCAGGTGCGCGACGGCCTGGCGGGCAGCACCGACGTGGTCGACGGTCACCGCGGGCAGCTCGAGGTCGGGCGCGCAGCCGTTCACCACGACCACCGGGATCCCCCGCTCGACGACGTCGAGGTAGTGGCTGTGATCGGCGGTGTCGTCGGCGGTGTCACCGGAGACGACGATCACCCCCGCCACGCCGTGTTCGATCAGGACGTTGAGGTACTCGGACTGGCTGAGCCCTGCCGGTGTCGACGTGCACAGCACCGTGCTGAGCCCCAACCCGACGAGGCGCGTCTCGATCGCCTGGGCGAACCGGGGGAAGGAGGGGTTGTCGAGCTCCGGGATGATCAGCCCGATCATCGGCCGCCGCGAGCGTTGCCGCAGCCCGGTCGGCTCGTAGCCGAGCGCATCCATCGCACGGCGCACCTCGTGGCGGGTGGCCTCGGAGACCCCGGGACGGTCGTTGAGCACACGACTGACCGTGGCCTGGCTGACGCCGGCCCTCTCCGCGACGTGACGTAGCCGGGGTTTCATGCCCGCAGCATAGCCGACCGCTACGGACGGGTTGCAACTTCTTTCGTCCGAAAGTCCCGGTCTATGCCGGTATTTGGTCCCGAATGGGCGATAAGCGAGGAAAAGCGTTGCTGGTGATGGAAAGAATTGCTACCGTGGGCTCAGCTGGCATCGGCGGAGCAGCCTCCCCGAGATCGAGCCGCCGGCCGTGCACGGGGGATCGTGCCCGCGAACGGTTCCCCGAGCGGTCCTCGTCCGCGAGGGTCGCTGATCCAGATCGCGTCCCCATCAGGAGAACCAACGCCATGACCAAGTGGAGGAAGTGGCTCGCCATCGTGCCAGCCATCGCGCTCGTGCTCACCGCGTGCAACGGTGAGGAGCCCGTGGAGGAGCCCGTAGAAGCTCCCGTCGAGGAGCCCGCTGAAGACCCCGACGAGGAGCCCGTCGATGACGAGGCCGTCGAGGACGAGGAGGCACCGGTCGTCCGCGCCGACGCCGACCTCGTGATCTGGGCGGATGACACGCGCGTCCCCGTGCTGCAGTCGTTCGCCGAGGAGTTCGGCGCCGAGAACGAGGTCGAGGTGGCCCTCCAGGAGGTCTCCTTCGACGACATCCGCGATCGCCTGATCACCGCCGGCCCCGCCGGCGAGGGTCCCGACATCATCATCGGCGCACACGACTGGCTCGGTGAACTCGTCGAGAACGGCGTGGTCGCCCCCGTCGACCTCACCGGCGTCGAGGATGACCTCGTCGAGGTTGCGGTCCAGGCGTTCACGTTCGACGGCCAGACCTACGGGCTGCCCTACGCGACCGAGAACGTCGGCCTGTTCCGCAACACCGACCTGGTCCCCGATGCCCCTGCCACCTGGGAAGAGGTCGAGGAGACCGCCCTGAGCCTGCAGGAGGCCGGTGACGTCCGTCAGGGCATCGTCTGGCCCTCCGAGCCCGCCGACCCCTACCACAACTACCCGATCGTGACCGCCTACGGCGGCTACGTCTTCGGCATGGAGGACGACGGCACCTACGACCCGAGCGACCTCGGCATCGACAGCCCCGGCGCGCTCGAAGCGGCCAACAAGTTCGCCGAGATGATCGACACCGGCGTCATGTCCGCCGACATCTCCTACCAGCTGATGATCGACCTGTTCAGCACCGGTGACGCGGCCTTCGCGATCACCGGACCGTGGGCACTGGGCGACTTCCCCGACGTCCCGTTCGAGGTGAGCCCGATCCCGACGGTCGAGGGCGGCACCCCCGCCCCGTTCGTTGGCGTCCAGGGCTTCATGGTCAGCGCGTTCGCCGAGAACGAACTGCTCGCCCAGACCTTCCTGCTGGACTTCATGGCCACCGACGAGGCGCAGGTCGCCCTGTTCGAGGCCGGCAACCGTCCCCCGGCGCTGATCTCGGCCTTCGAGCAGGTCGCCGACGACCCGAACATCGAGGCCTTCGGTGAAGCGGGTGTCGACGGCGTCCCGATGCCGGCCATCCCGGAGATGGCCTCGGTCTGGGAGGCTTGGACCAACGCCTACACGCTGATCTACGAAGGGGACATGGAACCCGACGCGGCGTTCGAGGACGCGGCGGACCAGATCCGCGCCCTCATCAACTGATCACCACCCGCACGACCTCCAGCTAGCCTCCAGGTCATGACCACGACGCCGCCGGGCACCGACACTGAAACGTCGGTGCCCGGCGGCGTCGACGCGGCACTCCGCCGCGGTGAGCACCCGTTGAGCCGGTTCGCCGACACCCTCTTCGGGCTGTTCGTCAAGCTGCTGCTGCTCGGAGCCATCAACGCCATCGCGGTGCTGATGATCGTGCGGATCGTCACCCTCGACGGTCCCTTGTGGGCGGTCGCCTCGACCGTGACCACGACCCTCCTGCTCGACTGGATCTACCTGGGCAAGAAGAAGCTCCCCCTGAAGTACCTCATCCCGGGGACGATCTTCCTGCTGATCTTCCAGGTCTTCCCCTTCGTCTACACCTTCTACATCGCCTTCACCAACTACGGCCTGGGACAGATCCTCACCCAGGAACAGGCGATCGAGCGGATCGAGCAGATCTCGATCCGGTCGCTGCCGGACGCTCCCCGGTACGGGGCCGTGCCCTTCGCCGATGGCGACGACCTCGCCCTGTTGCTCACCAGCGAGGACGATCGGGTCTACCTCGGCACCCCCGACGATGGGTTGGTCCCCGTCGAGGAGCTCGACGTCACCGAGGTCGACGACCGGATCGTCGAGATCGGCGGCTACGAGCGCCTGAGCCTCGGGGCAGCACAGGACCGCATCGATGCGTTCACCGAACTGCGCATCCCGGTGCCCGACGGGGAGATCGAGCTGGTCTCGCTCTCCGCGGCGACCCAGAGGGAGCAGACCCGCTTCTACGACCCGGAGACGGACCAGCTCGTCGACGAGGCGACCGGCGACGTCTTCGTCGCCTCCGAACGGGGGCGGTTCGTCAACATCGATGATCCGACCCAGTCCCTGAGTCCCGGGTGGCGGGTGGTGGTCGGCACCGAGAACTTCGTGCGTGCCTTCACCACCGAAGCGATCCGGGGCCCCTTCGCCAGGGTGCTGGTCTGGACCTATGCCTTCGCGTTCCTGTCGACCTTCGCCACCTTCGCGCTGGGCCTGCTGCTCGCGATCACCATGAACGATGCACGGCTCAAGGGTCGGCGCTTCTACCGGCTCGCGATGATCATCCCCTACGCCCTGCCCACGTTCATGACCGCGTTGATCTGGCGTGGGATGATGAACCGTAGCTTCGGGGTGATCAACGACATGCTCGGGGTCGCGGTCCCCTGGCTCAACGATCCCAACTGGGCCAAGTTCTCGGTGGTCCTGGTCAACCTGTGGTTCGGGTTCCCCTACATGTTCCTGATCTGCACGGCCGCGCTGCAGTCGATCCCCTCGGACGTCTACGAAGCCGCATCCGTCGATGGGGCCTCGGGTTGGCAACGCTTCCGAGGGATCACCCTGCCGCTGCTGCTGGTCGCCACCGCTCCCGTGCTGGTCGCCACCTTCGCGTTCAACTTCAACAACTTCAACGTCATCTACCTGCTCACCGGTGGGAACCCACCCATAGCGGGCGCAGCCACGCCCGCTGGGCACACCGACATCCTGATCACCTACACCTACCGGATCGCCTTCGAGAGCGGCGGTGGGCAGGACTACGGCATGGGTGCGACCATCGCGGTGCTCACCTTCGTGCTCGTCGCGGCGATGGCGGCACTCAGCTTCCGATGGATCCGACCGCTCGAGGAGATCAACGAATGAGCAGCCAGTCCTCCACGAGCGCGACGGGTGCGGCGGACAGGTCCGCGCCGGCCGCCGTGCCTCGCGGGGGCGAGCCGCCGTGGCATGCCCGCCCGCTGCGGTGGGCGCGGCAGGTGGGGTGGCGCTACCTCGTCGTGCTGGCGGCGCTGTTCTTCGCGCTGTTCCCGGCGGTGTGGGTGATGTCCGCGGCGTTCAACCCGACCGGCAGCATCGCGGCACAACGCCTGATCCCCGATCCGGTCAGCACGATCAACTTCGACATCCTGTTCGCGACCAACTTCTGGCGCTGGTTCGCGAACTCGATGATCGTCGCCGGGGTGACCTCCATCGGGTCGGTGTTCCTGTGCGCCTTGGCCGCCTACGTCTACAGCCGGATGCGTTTCACCGGACGGCGCCTGACCCTGCTCTCGCTGCTGCTGTTGCAGATGCTCCCGCAGTTCCTGGCCATCATCGCGATCTTCCTGCTGATGATCGGGATCGGCCGCTTCTTCCCGGAGGTCGGCCTCAACACCCTGGCCGGGCTGATCGCGATCTACCTGGGGGGCGCGCTGGGGCTCAACACCTGGTTGATGAAGGGGTTCTTCGACACGATCCCCCACGACCTCGACGAGTCCGCCAAGATCGACGGGGCGAGCCACGCGCAGGTGTTCTTCACGATGATCCTGCCGCTGGCGGCCCCGATCCTCGCGGTGGTCACCCTGCTGTCCTTCATCGTCGCGATCAACGACTTCATCGTGCAGAGCGTGCTGTTGACCGACGATCGACAGTTCACCCTCGCGGTCGGCCTGTTCCGGTTCATCGCCGAGGACTACGGCGCCCGCTGGGGTCCGTTCGCCGCCGGTGCCCTGATCGCCGGAGTGCCGATCGTCATGCTCTTCCTGTTCCTGCAGCGCTACCTGACCTCCGGACTGATCCAGGGTGCGGTCAAGGGCTGAGCTCGCAGGCGCTGCACCGTCATCAGTGGCCGACCACCGCGCCCTCGCAGCGCGGATCCGAGCCAGCGGCGTACCCGACATCGGTGACCTCGATCGCGTGGGCGTGGCCAACGCCGTGGTCGTAGGCGTCGAGGAAGGCGACCTCGTGCCCTCGCGCGATCAACGCATCGGCCAGGTCGCCCGCCCGTGACTCGATCCGCAGGGTGCCGTCGGCGGGGTCGACGACCCAGCGAGGAGCCTCGATCGCGCGTTGGGCGTCGACCCCGCGGTCGACGAGGTGGCCCAGCAGCTGCACGTGGATCTGTGGCTGCCCGTCCCCGCCCATCGTGCCCAGGACCAGCCACGGCCGTCCGTCGCGCAGCACCATCGCCGGGATCAGGGTGTGCATGGGCCGCTTCCCCGGAGCGATGACGTTGGGGTCGTCGGGGTCGAGGCTGAAGTGCGCGCCACGGTCGTGCAGCCCGATCCCGGTCCCGGGAACGACCACCCCGGAGCCGAACCCGACGAAGTTCGACTGGATCAGGCTGACCAGCAACCCGTCGCGATCCGCCGCGCACAGGTACGCCGTGCCACCCGGAGCCGGCCGCGATGGTGGCCAGTCCGCAGCGCGGTCGAGCGCGATCCCCTTCGCCATGGCCTGCAACCGTTCGGGCGCGAGCAGCTGCTCCGCGGGGACCGGCATCGCGGGACCGTCCGCGAGGTACTGCTGACGGTCGGCCATCGCGGCACGCACCGCTTCCACCTGGACGTGGGCGGCGAGCTGCGGCTCCGAGGGCAGCGGCCCCAGAGCATCGAGGATCCCCAGTGCGGTCAACGCCGTGAGCCCCTGGGTCGGCGGGGGCAGCTCCAGCACCTCGGCATCGCGGTAGCTGCCGCGGAGCGGCTCGACCTCCTCCACCTCGTGGCCAGCCAGGTCGTCCTGGGTCATCGTCGAGCCGCGCCGTTGGAGCTCCTCGACGATCGCGGCGCCGATCTCGCCGTGGTACAGCGCGTCCGGCCCGTCGTCGGCCAGCACCTTCAGCGTCGCGGCGAGGTCGGTCTGCACGAAACGCTCCCCCGCACGCATCTGCCCGTAGTGCTCCTCCCAGCCGGGCTGTCCCGCGAACCGCGCCCGCGCTCGAGCGGTGAACCCGGCGCCGTGGGGTGAGACGGGGAACCCCTCCACTGCGAGTCGATGGGCCGACTGGGCCAGGTCACCGAAGCTGCGACTGCCCCAGCGCTCCAGCAGGTGGTGCCAGCCAGCGGCGGCACCGGGCACGGTCACCGGCAACGCACCGAACATGGGCATGCCGGCGGTGCCGGGGAAGGACACCTCGGCGTCGCCGTGCCCGGCATCGATCGCCTCCCGGATGGCCTCCGGTGTGGCACCACCTGGCGCCGCACCGGCCGACAGGACCCCGGTCGCCTCGCCGTCCCACACGATCGCCAGGAGATCGCCGCCCACACCGCAGTAGTACGGGGTGACCACGCTGAGCACGAGGTTGGCCGCGACCGCGGCATCGACGGCGTTGCCGCCGGAGGCCAGGACGGCCTGTCCCGCACTGGAGGCCAGGTGGTGTGGGCTGGCGACGCAGCCGTCGGGGAACCAGTGGGACATCAGCACCTCGTTGGTCGCGTGTGTCGACCGTAGCGCCGAAGGTGGGTCGCGAGCCCTACCCTGCTCACCCGGCGGGTGTGCCGGAACCGGTAGACGGAGGGGCCTTAAAAGCCCTGGGACCTCGTGTCCGTGTGGGTTCGAATCCCACCACCCGCACCGCGTGGGTGCTCGCCACGAGTGCCCTCCGCCCGCTCCCGTCTGCGCTGCCGCTGACCGGCCGCTCCTCGGTCGCATCTCGACCGGTGGGTCAACCGCGATCGACGCCGCGCTCGAGGTCCTCCGCTTGATCCGGTGTCCCCGCGTCGCTGTTGCGATCCTCCGCGGTCAGGCGCACGAGCGGGCCGTCCGCGAACAACGAGCGGGACGCGGGGGCGACGCCGCTCGCCTCCCACGCGGGTTCCGGGAGGCCGACGTCCGCGAGGTAGAGGTCGCCGAGGTAGGGCTGGACGACCGGTTCGGTCAGCGCCACCGTGGGGCGTCCGAGGGCCACCGTGACATCCGCGGTCACGCAGGTACCACCGAGTCCGACGTCGGGCGAGACCCCGCTCGGCAGGTCGAGCGACACCACCAGCACATCGAACCGGCGTAGCCACGAGGCTGCCGCTCCGGGCAACCGACGCAACGGTGGCTCCCCGCCGATGCCGAGCATCGCGTCGATCACGACCTCGCCGGGATGTTCCACGTCGCTCCAGTCGTCCCCATCGACCGGGTTCACCGGGATCCCTGACTCCACCAGGGAACGCAGCTGTCCCGGGAGCCGGACGGAGCCGACCTGCAGGACCCGGACGTCGGCTCCCGCGACGGCGAGGAGCCGAGCGGCGGCCAGCCCACCTGCACCGTTGCTCGACGGGCCGGCGAGGACCGTGACCGTGGCTCCGGTGGACCGCCTGCCCAGCAGCCGACGCACCGAGTGGGTCAGCGCACGTCCGGCGTGCTCGGCTCGGACCGCGGCGTCGATCCCGCGCCGATCGCCCCAACGCCGGGTCGCCCGCATCTGCTCGGCCGTGACGTGGGGGACCTCGCGCTGCGGGGTCGCCGGCAGCTCGCCCTCCAGCCGTGGGCGACGCTGCCAGGGCGGCGCGGTCTCCCATGGCCGTACCGCGAGGCGCTCACCCAGCTCAGCGGGCTCGAGGCCGTCGTTCCACCCGTGGACCGCCACGTCCAGCAGGGTCGACATGACCACGGCCGTCGCGCCCCAGAGCAGGTCCTCGTCGAGCTGCCAGGCCCAGGACGACGCACCGGAGGACATCGGTGCATGACGCCAGCGGTCCCGGTCGAGCAGGCGCGCGACGGGCACCCGGAGCACCTCGTCGACCTCCCAGGGGTTCTCGGCCAACCCATGGGGCGCCTTCCAGCGCGCCAGCACGGGGACGACCCAGAACCGTGACGGAGGGATGTAGAACCGCGGGCCGGCGCCGATCACCTCGACGGTGTCGGCACGCAGCCCCACCTCCTCCTGAGCTTCGCGCAGAGCGGCCTCTTCGACGGTCTCGCCGGGGTCCAGGCGCCCGCCGGGGAACGAGACCTGCCCGGGGTGGGATCGCAGGTCCCGCCGACGCCGGGTCAACACGACCCGTGGGCCCTGCGGCGTGTCCTCCAGCAGCACCAACACCGCGCCGACCCGGGCATGCTCCGGGGCGGTGCGCGCCTCCCGAGGCACCTGCTCGAGGGCGTCGGAGAGACGCGACCAGAAGCCCTCGGGCTCCAACCTGTCGTCCACACGTGCCTCCGGGGTGAAGGGACGCCGACGCTAGCGCTGACCACGCGCCTCACGACCCTTCCGGGGGGTTCTCCTCGGGGGTGCTGAGGGGGAACAGGTGGATCTGCAGGGCGGTACGCACGCTGCCCTCCGGTGGTTGTCCCTCCGGTGGCTGGCGGCCGCTGAGCGGCTTGATGAGCTGTTCCGCGGTCCGGAGCAGCTCGTCACGGAGCTCGGCGAGCTCCTCATGGGTGGCGTAGAACGTCGCCCTGCTGCTGGCGGACGCCGATCTCCATGCCGGACCCCACGCCTCGGCGGATCGGTACCACGTCTCGATCTGTCGCGCGTGACCTCGCCACAGCTCCCCGGCGGCGATCCGCAGGTGCGCCATCGCCTCGGGGTCGTCCTCCATCTTGTCGGCCTCGAGGTTGTAGCTGCGCGCGCGCCAGTACCGGTCCCGCCGGTTGCCGCGGCCGGGCTCCTCCTCGATGAACCCGTGCTTGGCCAGCAAGCGGAGGTGGTAGCTGGTCGTGCCGCTGCTCTCGCCGACCCGCTCGGCCAGCTGGGAGGCGGTCGCGGCGCCGTGATCCGACAGCAGGTCGTACATGCGCACCCGCAGGGGGTGGGCCAGCGCCTTCAGCGCGGAGGGATCCACCGACATGGGCGCGCTCTCGCCGCCCTCCTCGGTGTCCCCGGCACCCTGTGCCGACCCCTCCGCATCCGCCGGGCCGGGTACCGCAGCACCCTCCTCGGGCACCGCGGTGTCCCCTCCTGCGGCCGGACCGGATCCGCTGATCGTGCGCTCAACGTCCTCTCTGCCTGCCGGGGCGCGCGCGGCGCCCCTGCCGTCTGCATCCCCTGGATCGCCCGGCAACCCCGGTTCCTCGGCGTTCTGAGGGCTCTCCTCGGTCTCGCGCGGCATCACGTCCTCCTCAGATCGCAGAACATCGTTTGCAAAGAGACCTCTGCAGTAGTATCTTCGCAGAAGTTCCTCTGCAATATACCACGACCCCCAGGAGGTGGTCAGGATGTTCACCGAGAGCCTGCTCCGCACCGAGGCCCAGTACCGCACCGAGCGGGCCGTCGCACGTCGTCCCCGCCGCCGCGGCGAGCGGACCACCGCACGTCGTCCCCGCCGCCCGCTGGTCAGCACCTCGGCCACGGGCGCGGGACTGGCCATCCCGCAGCCCGCCCGGTGATGGGTGCGGTTGCACCGGCACGCCGGCTCTGCCCTGAGGGGACGCCGGCCCAGACCGCCACCGGACCAGCACCGGGATGCGCTGCCATGACCAGCGCTGGCAACGACACCGATCGCGCCTGACCCCAAGGAGACAGGGATGACCCAGCTCGGCCCCTCGTACCGGCGACTGTGGTCCGCGTCGACGAGCTCCAACCTCGGCGACGGCATCCTGATGGTCGGCGCGCCCCTCGTGGTCGTGCAGATCACCCGGGAGCCGACGTGGGTCGCCGGCGTGCAGGTCGCCGCCACGCTGCCGTGGCTGCTGCTGGCGCTGCACGTCGGAGCCCTCGCCGACCGCCGGGACCGGCGCTGGCTGATGGTCACCGCGGCCCTGCTCCGCGCGGGTGCCCTCCTCGCGGTCGGAACCGCGGCGGCCATCGGGTGGCTGCCGCTGCCCGCGCTGTACCTGGCGGTGCTCGCGTTCGGGATCGGCGAGGTGCTGTTCGACACGACCTCGCAGTCGCTGGTACCGGACCTGGTCACACCGGAGCAACTCGGCACCGCGAACGGGCGCCTGATCGGCGCGCAGACCGTGATGAACAACTTCGTCGGCGCACCGCTCGCCGGGATCCTGGTGACCGTGGCGACGGCCAGCGTCTTCCTCGGGCCGGCGGTGCTCTACCTCGCCGCTGCGCTGCTGCTCGTCCGCCTGCCGGGCAACCACCGGCCCGCGGAACGGCCTCCGGCGAAGCTGCGACAGGACATCGCAGAGGGGCTGCGCTACCTCCGCGACCAGCGCGCGCTGCGTTCGATCGCGGGGATCGCGGGGATCTTCAACCTCGCCAACACCGCCTACTTCAGCGTGTTCGTGCTGTTCGCCGTCGGGGAGGGGTCGGCGATGGGCCTGCCCCCCGCCGCCTACGGACTGTTGGGCGCGACGGTCGCCGCCGGCAGCATCCTCGGATCCCTCCTGGCCGGACGCATCGAGGACCGCCTCGGACCGCGGCGCGCCCTGCTCGGCGGCATGCTGACCGTCTCCACCCTGATGGTGGTCCCCGTGGTCACCGCCAACGTCGCCGTGATCGGCGGGATGGCCGCGACCCTCGGCCTCGTGTCGGTCGTGGTGAACGTCGTCAGCGTCTCCAGCCGCCAGCGGGTGACACCTCCGGCACTGCTCGGCCGCGTCAACTCCGCCTTCCGGCTCGTCGCGGCCGGCAGCATGCCCCTCGGCGCCCTCCTCGGCGGGCTCGTCGCCAGCGTCCTGGGGCTGCGGGCCCTGTTCATCTGCGCCGTCGTCATGCAGGTGCTCGGGGTCATCGCCCTCCACCGCCCCATCACCGACGCCGCCCTGCAGCCCGAGCCAGCACCGGCGCGCGCGACCACCTAGGCGAGCGAGGCGATCATCCCATCGAGGTTGTCGGCCTCGCTGACCACCACACCGTCGAACCCGAAGCGGTCGACGACGCTCTCGAGGACCAGCGCTCCCCCGTGGATCACGTCCTCGCGGCCGGGTTGCATCGGACCGAGCCCCGCCCGTTGCGCTGCGGTCGCCGACGCCAGCCGCGCGCTCAGCTGCCGCAGGGGCGCGGCGGGCACGTGGCAGCCGTGGATGCGTGACTCCTCGTAGGTCGCGAGACCGAGGTGCAGCGCACCGATCGTCGTCGCGGTACCGGCGACACCGACCAGCGCAGCGGCCCGGGCAAGGTCGGTGCCTTGCTCAGCGAGGACGTGGTCGGCGTGGTCGAGTTGCTCCTCGATCAGGAGCCGGACCGCAGCCACCTGCTCGGGCGTCGGCGGATCGTCGGCGAGGTGGCGTTCGGTGACCCGGACGCACCCGAGCTGCAGGGAGACGCTGGCGACGGGCGCTCCCTCACCATCTCCGACGATCAGCTCCGTCGAGCCTCCGCCGATGTCGATCACCGCGGTGGGGCTCGCCACGTCGACGGCCCGAGCGGCACCGGCGAAGGCCAGGGCCGCCTCCTCCTCGCCGGTGATCACCTCGGCTTCGATGCCGGCGATGTCCCGCACGCCCGCGAAGAAGCGGTCCCGGTCGGCGGCGTCGCGCACGGCCGAGGTCGCGACGATCCGGACGCGGTCGGTGACCCCGTGCCGCCGCCACACGTCGCGGTAGCGGGCGATCGTCTCCAGCGACCGGGCGAGGGCAGCATCGTCGAGGTGGCCGTTCGCATCCACACCCGCCGAGAGCCGGGTGATGGTCATCTCCCGGGTGAGCCGACGGCCGTCACCGTCGGCGACGAGCAGCCGGATCGAGTTCGAGCCGACGTCGACGGCCGCCCGTGGGCTGTTCACGCCGTCCCGCTCCAGGCCTGCACGTCCTCCTCGGTCACGCACGGCGCGGGGCACGGCGCCGGGGTCGCGTGCTCCACCGTCCACGCCCCCACCGGGTTGTCGCCGGTGGCCAGATGGTGTGCCGCGTGGACGTGGAGGCACTTGATGTGGCGCGGCATGCCGCCGACGCCGGGGTTGCCGGGCAACGGCTCGCCGAGCCGTTCACGGAAGGCGAGGTAGCGTTCGTGGCTGGCGGCGTACTCGGAAGCGAAGCCGGGCTCGTCCTCCAGACGCTGGTTGAGGCCGACCATCGCCTGGTCCGCCTCCAACCGGCCGACCTGCGACCGCATGACCGGACACGACAGCCAGAAGGTGGTCGGGAACGGGGTGCCGTCCTCCAGGCGCGGATCGACCCGCACCACGGTCGGCAACCCGAACCCGCAGGTGTGCACGACGGCCGGAGCTCCACGCGCCGGCCGACCGAGCTGGGCGGACACGATCGCACGCCCTCGCTCGTCCACGGGCGGCGCGGCAGCCGCGGCGTCGTAGGACGCGTGCGGATCGACAACGACGGCATCGTCGAGCGGGCCGAGCTGGTGATCGCGGGAGGTCACCCGCGACCCCTCGCGAGGGTCACACCCGTCCACGCCTCTGGCGGCGCGCCTCACCCTGGATCATCTGCGACTTGTGCATGAAGCGCCGCAGCCGCTTGTTGAAGTCCTTGTCGAGCTTGGACCGCAGGTTCGGCATCTCCTCGTCCTGCCAATCCGGGTCCGCTCGCTTGATCGAGAGATCGACCTTGCCGTCCTCCTTGATGTCGAGGACCTTGACATCGATCTCGTCGCCTTCGGCCAGGTAGGCGTAGATGTTCTCGACGAAGTCCGCGTCGACCTCGGAGACGTGGACGAGGCCGGTAGCCACCTCGCCGTCCTCCAGGGTCACCTCGACGAACGCGCCGTACTCCTCGAGCCGGACGACCTTGCCCTTGACGATCTGTCCTTGCAGTTCGATCAACTCCTCTCGGGACCACGTGCCCGCGCCTGCACGTCGATCCGTGGTCGGTGCCGCACCGGGGTGCTGGCAGCTGGAAGGACCCGCGTTCGATGACCGCTCGGAACCCGCCGAGCGCGAGCGCGCGCAACTCGCGCGTGCGGGGCTGGAGGGTCGAGAGGTCGCGCGCGGGGCGCGAGCGGGCGACGAGCCCGCTTCACGTGACAAGGTACGGCGCCGTGGGGCGCACGGCAAGGCCATCGAGTGGCCGTCCGGGCCTGCTACCGGGATCCCGTCGTCGTCGACGTGGACCGTCAGCCGCCGAACAGCGACTGCAGCGAGCTCCACGCCCGCTCGTACCACTCCGCCGGGGTCGGCTCCGGGCCGTCGCGGGGCTGGGTGATCCGCGGACGGACCACCTCGGGGGGCACCAGGGCGTACGGCACCTCGCCGGGGCGGATGAACCCCTGCTGTTCGCGGGCGAGCAGCTCGATCGTCTCGTCGTCCTGGAGCGCGTCGACACGCGCCGCCAGTCGCTCGTTCTCCGACTCGAGCACCTCGGCCTTCAGCTCGAGCACCTCGACGCGTGAGCGGTGGTCGAGGTAGCTCTGCGCGGGTCCCGAGAGCAGCACGACGGCCAGGGCGAGCACCCCGAGCAGCGCCACGACGTAGGGCTTGTCCCCACTGACCGCGGCCTTGGCAGCGCGCCCAACGGGAGCGAGCACCCGGCCGATCGCGCCGGACACCGTGGCCAGCGGTCTGGCGAGCCAGCCACCACGTGCACCGCCGGCACGGCGCGGACGACGCGAAGGGCGTCGTCGCTTCGTTGCGGTCGAGGCGGCCATGGGCGGGTCAGCTCCCGCGCGCGAAGGCGGCGACGCCTGCGTAACGCGCGGCGCCCGCCAGCTCCTCCTCGATGCGGAGCAGCTGGTTGTACTTGGCGACGCGGTCCGAACGTGCCGGCGCCCCGGTCTTGATCTGGCCGGCGTTGGTCGCCACGGCGATGTCGGCGATCGTGGCGTCCTCGGTCTCGCCCGAGCGGTGGCTGATCATGGTCGTCCAGTTCGCCCGCTGCGCGAGCGAGACCGCATCGAGGGTCTCGGTCAACGACCCGATCTGGTTGACCTTCACCAGCACGCTGTTCGCGGCGCGCTCGTCGATCCCGCGCTGCACGAAGGCCGGGTTGGTCACGAGCAGGTCGTCGCCGACGATCTGTACCCGGTCCCCGATCCGCTCGGTCAGCCGAGCGAAGCCGCCCCAGTCGGACTCGTCGAGCCCGTCCTCGATCGACACGATCGGGTAGCGGTCCACGAGGTCGGCCCAGAGCTCGACCATCTCCTCCGACGAGCACACCCGGCCATCCCCGTCGAGGTGGTAGGCCCCATCGCGGTAGAACTCGCTGGCCGCCGGATCGAGCGCGATCGCGAGGTCGTCACCGGGCCGGTAGCCCGCTGCCTCGATGCCCTCGATGAGCAGGTCCAGCGCCTCGGCGTTGGAGCCCAGGTCGGGCGCGAACCCACCCTCGTCGCCGAGGCCGGTCGACAACCCACGCTGCTTCAGCACCGTCTTGAGGTGGTGGTAGGTCTCCGCGCCCATCCGCAGCGCCTCGCGGAAGCTCGCGGCGCCGACGGGGGCGATCATGAACTCCTGGAAGTCCACGTTCGAGTCGGCGTGACTGCCGCCGTTCAGCACGTTCATACACGGCACGGGGAGCAGGTGGGCGTTGGGGCCCCCGAGGTAGGCGTACAGGGGCAGACCCGACGCGATGGCTGCGGCCTTGGCGACGGCCAGCGAGACCCCGAGGATCGCGTTGGCGCCGAGGTTGGCCTTGTTGTCCGTACCGTCGAGGTCGCGCAACAGCTGATCGATCTCACGCTGCCGGGTCGCGTCCTGTCCGAGCAGCGCGGGCGCGACCGTCTCGTGCACGTTGGCGACCGCCTGGGTGACCCCCTTGCCGAGGTAGCGGTCCGGATCGTCGTCGCGCAGTTCGACCGCTTCGTGCTCGCCGGTCGAGGCCCCGGAGGGCACGCCGGCGCGCCCGAGCGAGCCATCGAGCAGCCCGACCTCGACCTCGACCGTCGGGTTGCCACGGCTGTCCAGGATCTCGCGTGCCCGCACCAGTTCGATGGTGGTGACGTCCATATCGCTTCCTCATGGTCGAGCACGGACGGCCCGAGAGCCAACGATCACACCCAGCGGTTCGCGCGTGACCATACGGCACAACCGTGCGCACTGGCAACATCTACCACATCGGCAACACGCGGCCGAGGCTTCAGTCGGGCAGCCGCCAGACCTGGCGGACGACCGCGGCGACGACCGCTCCGAACAGGCCACCGACGAGCGCCCCGCGGAGGCGGTGGCGCAGGAGCAGGGCTCCCACCACCCCGCCGACGAGGCCGCCGGCGGCCACGACGACCGCGTCGATCGGCAACGACCGGTGGTCGTGGTCCCAGCCGGCGATCTCCGCGGCGCTCACCCCACGGTCCCAGCCCTCGAGGACATCGCTCGCGTGGTCACGGACCTCGTCCGGCCGAAGATCCGGCGGGCGGACGCTGCCCGAACCGCCCTCGGTGGGCTCCGAGATCGCAGCGTCGGCGGACGGCGCGGATGCCGCACCTGCGACCGGCGCGGATGCCGCGTCGAACAGCTCCGAGGTGAGCGTCGCCTGACAACCTGGACACGGTTGTGCTCCCTCGGCGAGACCCTCGACGAGGGCGTTCTTCAGGAACCGGCCACAGTAGGGGCACTGCTTCGGGGGCACCCATCCTCCAAGCTCAGGATCGTGCCGCCAGCGTAGTCCGCGCTCCGCGGGTACGTACATGGCTCACCCGTCCCCGTCGGCCACCTCCGCCCACAGGGCAACGCGCTCGTCGGGGTCGAGCTCGTGCGGGTCGATGCCACGTTCGCCGGCGGTGCGGACCACGAGTTCGGCGTGCTCGCGGAACCGCCTCGCCGCCGATCGTGCCGCCGACTCGGGATCCACACCCAGCTCGCGTGCGACGAGCACCGTCGACTCCAGCAACGTCCCGATGGCGGACTCGACATCGCTCTGTTCGGTGAGCCGCTCCGCCTCCTCCCGCAGGGTCGAGGTGGCGTCGGGAGCGTGGGCGAGGCCGTGCTTAGCGGCCTTGCGTTGGAGGTTCTCGAGCAGCATGAGCCCGGCCATCACCTGCGGAACGCCGTCGAAGGGGCCGGTGCGCGACTTCTCCTCCGCCTTGAGCTGGTCCCAGCTGACCTGGACGTCCTCGGCGGTCTCCGCGGCGCCGTCGGCGAACACGTGCGGATGGCGACGCACGAGCTTGTCCGCGATGCCGCGGGCGACGTCGTCCACACCGAAGGCGTCCCGATCACGAGCCACCTGTGCGTGGAAGACGATCTGGAGCAGGACATCACCGAGCTCCTCGGCGATATCGACGTCGTCGCCACCCTCGATGGCCTCGACGAGCTCGTAGGCCTCCTCGAGGAGGTAGCCGAGCAGGGACGCGTGGTCCTGCTGCAGGTCCCACGGGCAGCCGTGCTCCGGATCGCGCAGACGTCGCATGACCTCGACCAGCCGGAGCAGCTCCGTGCCTTCGGGATGGGGGGCGAGGAAGACCAGCTCGATCCGCAGGTCGCGTTCGGCGGCCATCCCTGCGAGCGCGGGCGGCAGGCCCTCGTCCTCCGGGCCGAGGAGGTAGACCGGGACCTCGCCGGCCACGGCACGATCGACGAGCGCCTTCGCGTAGCGGCGATCCTCCGGCGCTCCGGGCCGGGTCAGGTCGAGATCGCCCCGGTCCAACGTCGCCGGCGTCAGCTCGACCAGGTCGAGACCCGCCATGTAGAGGTGCGGTGCGCTCGGGTGCGCGTCGCGATCACGCAGCAGCACCTCGTCGGCGGCCCCGAGGGCGTCCCATGCCTGGAACGGCAACAGACCGGGGAGCGCGTCGGAGGTCTCGACCAGCACGACACGCGGATCGTCGTCGCCTGCCTCGCTCACTCGTCCCCGCCGACCTGTTCGCCACGCTCGACCTCCCCCGTCTCCGGGTTCCAGACGCCGAAGCGGTCGGAGACCTGGACGTCGGCGGCCGCGAACCGATCCTCGAGCAGCTGGTTGAGCAGCTGGTTGGCCTGCTGCTGCCGCTGTTCAGGCGCCAGGTCCTCGGCGGCGATCGACTCCTCGCCGGTCACCTCGATGATGTGGAACCCGAAGTCGGTGGCGATAGGACCGACGACCTCACCGATCTCGGAGGTCCAGACGGCCTCGTCGAAGGGGCCGACGTAGGCGCCGACCGGGGCCGAGCCGAGGTCGCCACCCTGAGCGGCGCTGCCCGGGTCGATGGACCACTCCTCCGCGAGCTCGGCGAAGTCCGCACCACCGGCGAGCTCCTGGAGGACGGTCTGCGCCTCCTCCTCGGTCTCGACCAGGATGTGCCGCGCCTCGCGGGCCTCGGCCGGCTCGATGTCGTCGGCCAGCAGCTCCCGGAGCGCGTCGACCCGCAGCTGCGTTGGCAGCAGCACGTCGCGGTAGAGGCTGACCGACAGCTGCTGCTGGGCCAGCGCGTCCGCGAGCTCATCCTCGCCGCCGACGCTGTCGATGTCCGCCTGGTAGCGCGCCTCGAGGTCCGCCTCGTCGGGCTCGACGCCCCGTTCGGTGGCGATGTCCTCGATCACCGAGGCCTGGATCAACAGGGCGAGGACCTGCCGCTGCAGGGGTTCGACGAGGTCGGCACGCTCGTCGGCGTCCAGCCCGTCGAGCGCACCGGCGTGGTTGAGGGCGTCACGGACCGGCTCCTCGACCTCGTCCCGGGAGATCGACCGGTCATCGACGGACGCGGCCTCCGCATGATCGTTGGCCGCGTCGGGACCACAGGCACCGAGCAGGAGCGTGAGCCCCGCCACGGCGGCGACGAGGTAGCGGCTGGCGAAGCGCACGGACGACTCCAAGATGTGGCTACAGAGGGATGTGGCTACAGAGGGATGTGGCTACAGGCGATGTTGCTACACGGGATGTTGCTGCAGAGGGCGCGCACGCGGACCGGCTTGGACGGATCCGTCAACGGGTTCGGGAGCGATCGCGAGCCATCGCGACGCCCACAGTCTAACCCCTGGCAGGAGCCGCGAGGACGGGCGAGGCGGCGTCGCAGCGCCCGGTTCGCTCGTTCCGAGAACGGGCCCTAGGATGGTCCCATGAACGACCTCCTCCACGACACCGTCGACGAGCAGCTGCGCCGGACGCGGCAGCGTTACACCCGTGGGCGCCGCCAGTTGGTCGAACTGCTCGAACACGCCGGGCGCCCGGTCACGATCCCGGAGCTGCTCGAGCTCGGTGCCGGCCAGTCGCAGAGCTCGCTGTACCGCAACCTCGCGATCCTCGAGCAGTGCGGCACCGTCCACCGGATGATCTCCACGGACGACATCTCGAGGTACGAGCTCGCCGAGGAGCTCTCCGAGCATCACCACCACCTCGTGTGCTCGATCTGTGGACGGCTGGAGGACGTCGTGCTGCCTCCACAGATCGAGCGGGCGCTGTCCCGCGCCGCCGACGAAGCCAAGGAGCAGCGCGACTTCGAGGTGGATTCCCACCGCCTGGAGCTGGTCGGCACCTGCCCCGAGTGCGCTTGAGCGCCGGCGGCACCTGAGCGCGCCGCGCGCGGCGCCACCACCTGTCGGGCCGCGCGACGCGACGGTCAGCGCGCCGGCGCCGGCTCCGCCTCCGCGCGACGGTCACGGATCTGGCGCACCGCTCCTATCCCCTCCTTGACGGTGAGCACGAGGAAGAAGGCCAGCACGGTCAGCCCCGCGATCGTCGCGCCGCCGGCGGTGCCGACGTGGAAGCTGATCAGGAGCCCGATCAGCACGCAGGCGAACCCGATCAGCATCGCCACCCCCATCATCACCGGGACACGACGCGCGATCAGTGCCGCCGTCGCAGGCGGTGCGACGAGGAACGCGAAGACCAGCAGCGTCCCGACGGTGCGGAACGAGCTGACCACGACCAACGCGATCAGCCCCAACATCGCGAGGTGCGCGAGTACCGGGCGCAGCCCGAGCACCTGGGCCTTCGCGCGGCTGAAGGACAGGACCAGGAAGGGCCGGTACAGCGCTGCGGTGAGCACCGCCGTGGCCAGCGTGGCGATCGCCAGCGTCCGGATGTTCCCACGCGTCACGCCGAGGGGCTCGCCGAACAGGATCGTGGTCAGGTCGCCCGCATAGGCACCGCCCATCGAGATGATGGCGACCCCGGCGGCGAGCATCCCGACGAACAGCAGGCCGATGGCCGTGTCCTCACCGAGCCGGCTGCGGGCACTCGCGATCGAGACCCCGATGATCATCACGACCGCGCTCACCGCACCACCGAGCATCAGGCTCCCACCCAGGATGTACGCCACGGCGATGCCCGGCAGCACGCCGTGCGCCAGCGCGTCGCCCATGAACGCCATGCCGCGCATCACGACCCAGGTGCCGATGAGCGAGCTCGCGATCACCGTCAGGAGGCCCGCGTAGAGGGCGTTGCGCATGAAGGCGAACGCGAAGGGCTCCGTGATGAGCTCCAGCATCACTGCACCTTCCGCTCGCCGGTCGAGACGGCCTCACACGATGGGGTTCGAGGACGCGAGCATCTCACCGGACGCAGCGTAGGTCAGCGCAGTGGCGGGGTCGGCGCCCGGACGGCGGTCCGCGGTGCCGACCCCGACGTCCGCGCGATCAGCTGAGTGCGTCCGCGATCAGCGTCGCGGTCGTTCGCAGCAGGCCAGGGTAGGTCTCCGCCCCGCTGCCCTCCTCACCGAGGGCGTCGGTGTAGATGCCGACCACCTCGACCTCGAGGTCGCCGCGTCCGATCACCTCGCTCGCGAGCTGCTCGGCGAGCGTGGTCGAGTCGGTGTTCTCGGCGAACACCGCGGGGACACCGGACTGCTCGACGGTCTGGATCAGCTCGGCGAAGCTCTGCGCATCCGCCTCGGCCTGGGTGGACGCACCGGGGATCACCGTCCCCAGCACCTCGAAGTCGTAGCGGGCAGCCAGGTAGCCGAGCGCATCGTGGTTGGTGACCAGCTGACGGTTGGCGGGGGGGACCACGCCCAGGATCGCCTCGAGCTCCTCGTGCAGCTCCAGCAACATGTCGGCGTACTCCGCACCCCGCTGCTCCCACTCGCCAGCATCGAGGGTGGTGTCGACCGCGGCGAGCTCCGCGGCGATCAGCTCGACACCGCTCGCCATCCGCACGGGATCGAACCAGACGTGGGGGTCCTCGGGCCCGTGGGCGTGGTCGTCGTGCTCGTGGCCGTGGCCCTCCTCATCGTGACCGTGACCCTCCTCATCGTGACCGTGATCCTCGTGCTCGTGGCCATGATCCTCGTCACCGTGGCCATGATCCTCGTCACCGTGACCGTGATCCTCGTCACCGTGACCCTGGTCGTCGTGACCGTGGTCGTGCGGGCCGTCCCAGTCGAAGTCGATCGGGTCCAGCTCGTCGGCGACCCGCAGGACCCGCACGCCGTCCTCCTCCGCGGCCTCGAGGGCGGCGAGCAGGTTCTCCTCCAGCATCAGGCCGTTCGCGACCACGAGGTCGGCCTCGCGCAACGTGGCGGCGTCCCGCGCCGACGGCTCGAAGCCGTGGGGGTCGACACCGGGAGGCATGATGACCTCGACGGTGCCGTCCGCCCCAACGAGGGTCTCGACGATGTCGCCGAGGATGCTGGTCGTCGCGACGACCAGCACACCATCGTCCTCCGCCACGTCCTGGTCGACCGTCTCCTCCACAGCCGCGTCCTCATCCTCCGCGCCGTCGGCGAGCGCCTGCTCCGGCTGCTCCGCGGCATCGCCACACGCGAGGAGCACGAGGGCGAGCGCCATGGTGAGGACGGTGACCCGAGCCGACCGACCGGCCCGGTTGGTTCGGGACGTCCAGGCGGTCCAGGCGGTTCGGGCGGTTCGGGCGGTTCGGGCGGTAGGCATGGTCGCTCTTCTCGAGGTCGGTGTCCGCATCGTCGGTGGGGTGGCCGCACACCTGGCGCCCGCGTTCCCGCGGTGCGAGGTAGGTTACGTTCCACGCTCCACACCGAGGAGCATAATGGGAACTGTTCCTGAAATGCCAATCGAAGGTGACGGCACCCCGTCGCGTGGCGCGGCAGCCACGCTCGAACCCCCGGCGATCCGCCTGAACGGCCTCACGGTCCGCTACGGGCAGATCCTGGCGTTGAGCGGGGCCGATCTCGAGGTCGAGGTCGGCACGATCGTCGCGATCATCGGACCGAACGGCTCCGGCAAGTCCACCATGCTCTCGACGATCTCGGGACTGATCTCACCGACACAGGGCCGCGTGGAGGTCCACGGGCGGCCGCCTCGGCACAGCTCCCGTCGCGTCGCGCACGTCCTGCAGTCCACGATCGCGAACGAGGCCGTGCCGCTCACCGTCGTGGAGACGGTGCGCATGGGGTGCTACGCCCGCAGCGGGGCGTTCCGACCCCTCACGAAGCAGGACCGGGCGGCCGTCGACGAAGCCATCGAACGCATGCGCATCGGCGATCTGCGCCGCCGGCAGATCCGTGAGCTCTCGGGGGGACAGCGCCAGCGCGTCTACGTCGCCCAGGGGCTCGCCCAGCGTGCCGACGTCCTCCTGCTCGACGAGCCGATCACCGGCCTGGACCTGCTCACCCAGGAGACGATCACCGACGTGATGAACTCGGAGCGGGATCAGGGGCACACCGTGGTGTTCACGACCCACGACGTCGGCACCGCACGGCTCGCCGACCACACGGTGCTCGTCGCGACCTCCGTGATCGCCGAAGGAGCGCCGACGGAGGTGCTCACGCCGGGCAACCTCGGCAACGCGTACGGCGGCCACCTCCACGTGCTCGACGACGGCACGATCGTCCTCGACGAGCCCAGCCGGCATGGTCCCGACGACCTGCCCTCGGCACCCCACACGCACCCCTAGCCACGTGGCGCACAGCGGCAGCAGACCTGCTGCTCGTCGGAGGCCGCGCCGCACCACGACCCCGGGTCGTGTCCGCGACCGACGCTGACCGGCGCTCAGCCGAGGAGGATCTCGAGGCCGATCACCGCGGCGAGGCCGACGACGATCGTGGCGAGGATGCTGCGGGTCCAGAGCGCCACACCGAGCGCGATCACTCCGGCGAACACCCGTGGGCCGAGCAGGACGAGCTCGCCCTCGGGACGCAGCACAGCCGGGGCCACCAGCGCGGCCAGCACCGCCGGCGGGATCAACCGCAGCGGCGTGCGCCACCGCTCCGGGACCTGTGCGACCCGGTCGGCGACCGCCAGGAACGACGCGCGCACGAGGTAGGTGCCGAGTCCCACCACGGCGATCACGATCCAGGCCACCGTCACACGGCTCATGAGGCCACCTGACGTGGTGCGACGACCCAGCCGACGAGGATCCCCGCCAACGCGGCCAACGGCATCCCCGCGTTGGCCGGGAGCGGAGCTGCGACGACGGCGACCACGGCAGCGGTCAGCGCGGCGATCACCGCCGGCCGCTCGGTGAGGGTCGGCACCAGCAACGACAGGAACGCGAGCGGCAACGCGAACCCCAGTGGGATCGCGTCGGGCACGGCGCCTCCGACCAGCACCCCGAGCACCGTCGTCAGCTGCCAGACCACCCACAACGGAAGGGCGGATCCGACGTAGAACCACCACCGGTCGACCGGCGCCACCTCGACGTTGTTGAACCGCACGATGCTCACCGCGTAGGTCTGGTCGACGAGCCAGTAGGCACCGAGGAGCCGCCTGGCGCGGGACAGGTGTGCGAGCTCGGGGGCGAGCGACGCGCTGTACATGAGCATGCGCAGGTTGATGATCAGGGCCGTCGCGACCACGACGAGGATCGGTGCGTCCCGTCCGATCAGGTCGAGCGAGGCCAGCTGGGCCGCGCCGGCAAGGACCACGACCGAGAAGCCGACCGCCTCCGCGAGACCGAGTCCGGCGTCGGTCGCCGCGATGCCCACGATGAGGCCGAAGGGTGCCATGCCGACGGTGATCGGCAGCACGGCACGGACACCGGCGCGCAGGCTCGCGGCAGGATCGAGCACACGGGGGTCAGGGGTGGGGTGATCGGGGGACATCGACTCGCCGGCAGGGTGCGGGTGCGGGACAGTAGCGGCCCCGATCGCAACGCTGGCTGGTACGCGGAGTACCGTGCGGGCGAAGCTCGCTCGGAGATCCCTCACGTCGCGACCCCATCGCTGCGCAGTGCCGCCCGCCAGACCTCGACGCCCTGGGCCGTGAGGTGATGTTCGGCACGCGTCGGGGCCCGGGTCCTCTCGAGTTCACCGCCCTGCTGGCCTTGTCCATGGCGCTGGTGGCGCTGGGGACCGACATCATGCTGCCTGCCCTCGGAGCGATCCGCACGGAGCTCGGGTTGCCGCCGGACGCGACCTCGGTGGCGATGCTGGTGACGGCCTACTTCGTCGGGCTCGCGCTCGGACAGTTGGCGTACGGACCCGCGTCCGATCGCTTCGGCCGTCGACGCGCGCTGTTCGTCGGCTACGGGGTGTACGTCATCGGAGCCCTCGCCGCCGCGGCGTCCCCTTCGTTGGGGCTGCTGGTGGCCAGCAGGTTCGTCTGGGGGCTCGGTGCCGCGGGCCCCCGGGTGATCACGATCGCGGTGATCCGCGACACCTACGAGGGTGAGCGGATGTCGCGGGCCATGTCGTTCGTCATGGCGATCTTCATCCTCGTCCCCATCATCGCACCCCTGCTCGGTGCCGCGATCGCGGACATCGCCTCGTGGCGGTGGGTCTTCGGCGCGTGCGTCATCGCCGCCGCGGTGATCGTCGTGTGGGCCTTCCTCCGACTGCCCGAGACGCTGGCGGACGAGCACCAACTCGAGCTGCGGTTCCGACGGGTGGCGACCGCCGTCCGTGTCGTGGCCTCCGACCGGCAGGCGCTCGGCTACGGACTGGCGATGACCGCCCTGTTCGGGTCGTTCCTGTCGTACATCGCCAGCTCCGAGATCATCATCGGTGAGACCTTCGGTCGTGCCGAGCTGTTCCCGGCGATCTTCGCGACGCTCGCCGCGGTGATGGGCGGCGCGATGCTGCTCAACGCCCGCATCGTGGGGCGGGTCGGTACGCGACGGCTCGCGCACGGGATGCTGTTGATCTACCTCGGTGTCGCAGCGACCCTCCTGTCGGTCGCCCTGGCCACGGGCGGCCGACCACCGCTCTGGCTGTTCATGATGTGCATCGCGCCGTTGCTCGCCAGCCACGCCCTGCTGATCCCCAACCTCAACACGATCGCGATGGTCAACATGGCGCCGGTGGCGGGGACCGCCTCGTCGCTGATCGGCGCGGTCCAGATCGCGGTCGGC
Organism: uncultured Actinomycetota bacterium; assembly: GCA_964451855.1. GTDB lineage: Bacteria > Actinomycetota > Nitriliruptoria > Nitriliruptorales > Nitriliruptoraceae > CSSed11-175R1. The sequence goes on along the minus strand of CAYVJT010000001.1, from coordinate 25,070 downwards.
GCCCTGCTCGGATCGCTGATCGACCAGGCCTTCGCGGGGACCATCCTCCCGCTGTCCACGGGTTTCCTCGGCCTCGGCGTCGTGGCGCTCGCACTCCTGGTCTGGGTGGAGCGCGGCCGCCTGTTCCAGCCGCTGCAGCCACCATCCGCGCCCGAACCCATGCCAACCGCCCCCGACGTGTGACCCTGCGGAGGACCGCCTGCGCTGCCCGCCGGTCAGGGCCGTGCGAGATCCACGATCAGGGGGGCGTGGTCGGAGGGCTTGTCTCCCTGGTCGTTGTTCCGGCGGAAGGTGGTGTCCACCTCGGCGGAGCGCACGTCGAGGTGGGGGCTGCTCAACGCGTAGTCGATCCGCATCCCCATCCCCCGACGGAAGGCGCCCATGCGGTAGTCCCACCAGGTGAAGCCATCCTCGTCGGGGGCCACGGCACGGAACGCGTCGGTGAGTCCGAGGTCGAGCAGCGCCATGAGCCTGTCACGCTCCTCCGGCGTGACATGGGTCGCATCGACGAACGCGGCGATGTCCCACACGTCGCGATCCTCTAGCGCCACGTTGAAGTCACCGGCGATCACGGTCGGCCCCTGCGCTACGAGGTGGCTGAGGCGCTCGCGGGCCGCCTCGAGGAACCGGAGCTTCTCGTCGAACATCGGGTGGTTCGGCTCGCGGCCGTTCGGGACGTAGACGGTGACGACGCGGACCCCCTCGATCGTGGCCTCCAGCCAACGGGCTTCGGCCTCGCTGGGCTCACCCGGCAGTCCCGGGAGGGGATCGACCAACGCTGAGGGAGCGGGGACCAGCAACGCCACGCCGTTCCAACGCCCTTCCGAGTGCTCCACCGCCCGGTACCCGACCTCGGCGCATGCCGCATGCGGGAAGGCCTCGGCGAGCACCTTGGTTTCCTGGAGACAGACCACATCCGGCCGATGCTGGTCCAGCAGTTCGAGCACCCGCGGCAGACGGGCACGGATCGAGTTCACGTTCCAACTGATCAGTCGCATGTGCAGGACCCTATACGTCGTCTGGGACGGTCCGCGCAGCCACCGCGGCGGGCCCTGCGGCTACGGTCGCCGCTCCTGGAGACCTCCCCACCAACCGCACGAGGAACCCCGGTGTTCGGAGCACAAGCTGCGCAGCGTCCCGTCTGGCTGACCGCCCCTGTCCTCACGGTGTCCGTGCTCTCGGTCGGGGCCGGCATCGGACAGTTCTCGGTCACGACGGTGATCGGCACGGTCGCTGCCCACTTCGGCGAGCCGACCGTGGGCGACGAGGCGTTGGCGCAGGTCGGGCTGCCGGTCACCACCCTCGGCATCGCGCTCTCGGTGATCCGCCTGGCCTCGCTCGGCAGTCTGCCGATCGCGGCACAGGCCGATCGGTTCGGACGACGTTCGGTCCTGCTGACGGTCGCAACGACCGGCCTCGCGCTGTCGGCCGTGTCGGCGCTGGCACCGACCTTCTGGTTCTACGTCGCGCTCGTCGCCCTGGCGCGTCCCGCGCTGACGGCCGTGAACGCACTGGCGGGTGTGGTCGCGGCAGAGGAGTCACGAGCTGTCGGACGTTCGTCGGCGATCGCGCTGATCGCCGCGGCGTACGGCCTGGGGGCCGGGATCATCGCGGTCGGGCGCGGGCTGCTGCCGGGTGAACCGGACTGGCGCCTCGTGATGGTGTTCGCCGCGATCCCCCTGGTGTTGCTCCCCCTGCTCGCCCGCAAGATCCGCGAGCCAGCGATCGCCTCCTCGCACCGTGCACCCCCGGGGATCCCGGGCCGGATCCCCCGGCGCTACGTCGGTCGGGTGCTGCTGCTCGCGATCCTGACGGGCGGCCTCACCCTGGCAACGGGGCCCGGTTTCACCCTGCTGTTCGTCTACGGGGAGCAGGTGCTGGGCGCCACGCCGCTGTACCTGTCCATCCTGGTGCTCTCAGCCGGCCCCATCGGGCTGGCCGGCCTGCTGCTCGGACGTTGGGCGTCCGACCGGCTCGGGCGCACCCTCACCGCAGGCGTGTCCATGGCCGCCACAGGCGGGGCGGTGGCCGTGGCCTACGCCGGTGACATCACCGCCCTGTCGATCGGCTACCTCGTCGCACTGGCCACGAGCAGCGCCTTCGCGCCGCCGACGGGGTCGCTCGTCGCCGAACTGGTCCCGACGAGGATCCGGGCCACGGTGGCCGGCTGGGAGACGATCGCCGGCGTCCTCGGTGCCGCGCTCGGGTTGCTGTCCTTCGGGGTGCTCGCGGACCTCACCGACGGGTTCGCTGCCGCCTCCGTGCTCGTCGGCAGCGTGGTCGCCGTGATGGCGCTCGGCTTCTTCTTCCTACCTGAGACCCTCGGGACCGAACTCGAGACCCTCGAGGAGGACTGAGGACACCGAAGAGGCCCGCGACCAGCCGTGCCACTCGCGCGCGACCTGGGTCAGACCGGCGGTTCCTGCGAGGGCGGAGGCTGCGGTGGCGGTGCCTGCTGCGGTGGCGGTGCCTGCTGCGGTGGCGGTGCCTGCTGTGGTGGGGGTTGCGGCGAGGGCGCCTGAGGAGGCGGCTGCTGGCCATGCCGCGGGGGCGGCTGGGGTGGAGGTTGTTGCGGCTGCTGGCCGCCGCTGGCGGCCGGGGAGATCATCCCGCCCAGCATGCCGCCGAGTCCCCCACGGCCACCGCCGCGCGCGAGGGCGCCCAGACCGCCGCCTTGCTGCGGCGGCGCGGACGTGTGCTGCGTGGATGCTCCGGTGGCCCGGGGGGTGGTGGCATCGCGCCCCTGGATCGCGTCCTGCGGCACGTCCACCGTGTCGAGCGGGTCGACCTCGTGGTCGGCCGCCTGCGCCTTGCCGACCAGTTCCCGGAACCGCTTCGAGACGTCCTGCAGGCGCCGGTCCCACACCGCGTCGACCTCGAGCCCGTCGATCGTGCGGTGGTAGGCGGTCAGGGTGTAGATCGCCGCGAAGGGCTCGAAGAGCGCCTTGGTCAGCAGCGAGGCGAACACCAGGGCGCCGATCACGACCATCAGCTGCAGCAGGAACTGCATCGCCTCGGCCTCGGGCACGAACATCAGCGTGACCATGATCCCGGGGACACCGAAGATCAGCAGCGCAACCAGCCAGAACAGGCGACCGAGCAGCCAGATCCGCACGGCGGTCGCCAGGATCGGCTTGTAGGCCTGCGCGTACAGGATCAGGCCGTGGCGACCACTACGCCAGACGTTGGGCTGGTCCTTGGCGATCGCGTACGACAGGATCGCCTCGTCGACGTACGACAGCGAGCGGTTGACGATCGTCGCGCCGATCCGTGCGACGCTCGACATCGCTCCGCCGAGCGGCAGCATGTCGACGATGCGCACGAAGCTGCGGGTGAAGGCCTTGACCGTGCCGTCGACCAGCCGGTCGATCACGAACAGGATGCTCACGTCGCGGAACAGCTGCTTGACGACCGTGCGGCCGTAGGCCACCTGCCCCTGGCCGTCGGGGAGCTCACCGACGAGCAGCAGCTTGGTGGCCACGGCGATGTGTGCCCCCTGCACGAGGTAGAGCACGTAGCGCCTGGCGAGCCGCAGCAGCGGCCAGGGTGCGCCGATGCCGATGATGAACGAGATGATCGCGATGAGCGGGACCCGCTCGGCGAACAGGTACGCCAGCCCCCCGAACGCCGCCAACCAGAGCACCGTCGCGACGAAGAAGATGCCGTAGACAGCGAGGTTGAGCAGCAGGAAGGGCATGGTGCGTGTCACCAGGCCCACCGAGGTGCGCAACGGTCGCTTCGCTTGCACGTCAGCCATGGGTTCGCCCCTTCAACGTGCCGACGCCCCTGACCGAGGGAGGGGTCGTCGACGCCGGCCCCTTGCTTGCCCTTCACACAACCTGTCCACCCGCGCCCCGTGAACCACCCAGGCAGACGAGGGCGAAGCACACCGCAAGAGCCGGGCGCTGTCAAGGCACCGCGCGCGCGAGGCACCTCGGCGGTAGGCAGTCGGTGCGGCTCAGCCCCGTGGCGGTGCGGCGAACAGCTCGCGCAGGGTCCTGGCCACCCAGCCGACGAGGTCCTCTGGTCGCGGCTTCGGCAGCGGGATGAGCAGCACCTGCTGGTCACGCTTGAGGACCGCCTTCGGATGCATGCGCTCCACGCGGACCAGCTGCGAGTCCTTGAGGTCGACCGGCGAGAGCCTGAGCTGGTCACGGGGCGTCAGGGCGACCTCGGTCACCTTCCACCGCCGCAGGGCCGACTTCAACGCCGCGATCGTGACGAGACGCTCGGCGGGCTCCGGGAGCGGACCGAACCGGTCGGTCAGCTCCGCCCGGACGTCCTTGACCCCGGCAGCATCCCGGACCGCGGAGATGCGCTTGTACAGCTCGAGCCGTTGTGCCGCGTCCTCGACGTAGTCGTGCGGAAGGTGAGCATCGACGGGCAGCTCGAGCTTGATCTCGACCTCCTCCTCGGCGGCCTCACCGGTGAGGTTCGCGACCTCCTCCTTGAGCAGCTGGGAGTACATGTCGAAACCGACCGCCGCGACGTGTCCCGACTGCTCGGCGCCGACCACGTTCCCGGCACCACGGATCTCGAGGTCGCGCATCGCGATCGCCAGCCCCGAGCCGAGGCGCGCGTGCTCGGTGATCGTCTTGAGCCGTTCGTAGGCGGGCTCGGTGATCGACACGCCCTCGGGGAACAGGAAGTAGGCGTAGCCACGCTCTGACGAGCGACCCACCCGACCACGGAGCTGATGGAGCTGTCCGAGCCCGAGCAGATCCGCACGCTCGATGATCAGGGTGTTGGCGTTGGGGACGTCCAACCCGGACTCGATGATCGTGGTGCACACGAGCACGTCGAACTCCCGGTCCCAGAAGCGCACCATGATGCGTTCGAGCTGACGTTCGTCCATCTGCCCGTGGGCGACCTCGACGCGTGCGTCGGGGACCATCTCGGCGATGCTGGCGGCGACACGATGGATCGAGCTGACCTGGTTGTGCACGTAGAAGACCTGGCCGTCACGGAGCAGCTCGCGTCGGATCGCCAGCGCCACCTGGCCCTCGTCGTAGGGCTGCACCGAGGTCAGGATCGGCTGACGATCCTCAGGCGGGGTCTCGATCACCGACAGGTCACGGATCCCGGAGACCGCCATCTCCAGGGTTCGCGGGATCGGCGTCGCCGACATCGACAGCACGTCCACCGACGTGCGGAGCTCCTTCAACCGCTCCTTCTGCGCGACCCCGAAGCGCTGCTCCTCGTCGACGATCACCAGGCCGAGATCCCTCCAGGCAACCCGCTTGGCGAGCAGTGCGTGGGTGCCGATGACGATGTCGACCGTCCCGGCCGCCAGCCCGTCGAGCACACGCCGCTTGTCACGGTCGGTGACGAACCGCGACAGCTCCTCCACCTCGACCGGGAAACCTGAGAACCGCTCGCGGAAGGTCTCGAGGTGCTGTTGCGCCAGGATCGTCGTCGGCACGAGCACCGCGACCTGCTTGCCATCGAAGACGGCCTTGCCGGCCGCGCGGACCGCCACCTCGGTCTTGCCGAACCCGACGTCACCGGCCAGCAGCCGATCCATCGGCAGGGGTGCCTCCATGTCCTGCTTGATCTCGTCAGCGACCGTGAGCTGGTCGGTGGTCTCCACGTGGGCGAAGGCGTCCTCGAGCTCGGACTGCATCGTCCCGTCGGGGGTGAAGGCGTGCCCTGGTGCGTGCATCCTCGCGGTGTAGAGCCGGATCAGATCGGCGGCGATGTCGCGGACGGCCTTGCGGACCCGGTTCTTCGCCCGCTCCCACTGTGCGCCGCCGAGGCTCATCACCGACGGCGACTCCCCGCCCTGGTAGCGGGCGATCGCGTCGACCTGATCGGACGGGACGTAGAGCGTGTCACCGTCCGCGTACTCCAACAGCACGTAGTCGCGCTTGGCGGTGCGCCCGTCGAGGCCGGGGAACTCGCGGGCGACCATCCCGCGGTAGCGACCCACGCCGTGGGTGCGGTGCACCACCGCGTCACCGGCTTCGAGCTGCAGGACCGCGTCCGCCGCGGTGGTCCGGGTCCCGAGGCGCCGGCTCGCTCGTTGTCGGCGCGGCCCGAAGACGTCCCAGGTGCCGAGGACGGCGAGCTCGAGCTCCTCGGCGAGGAAGCCGGTGCGCAGCCCGCTGACCGTGATCTCGACGCGGGCTCCGCTCCCGTCCACCTCGAGGTAGCTGACGACCGTGCTCGGGACGCCCTGTTCGCCGAGGACATCGGCTACCCGGCGCGCCGGACCCTCGGCGTCCACCGACACGACCACGCGGTGCCCGTCGCGCAGGAGGCCGCGCAACCGCTCGCTCAAGGTGACGATGTCGCCGCGGAAGGACGACCAGGGTCCCGCGTCGAGGCGGCCGAGCCGGCCACCGTCCCCGGTGAACGGCGCGACGCGCCAGGTCCGCTCGGGTCCGCGCTCGAGGAGCTCACCCGGGCGGGCGAACCCCCCGGTCGCCACGTCGGGGACGCCGGTGCCGCCATCTGGGGCCGATGGGATGTCCTCGTCCGCGCCCGCCGTCTGAGCCGGCCCCGGAGCGACGCCCACGCTGGCGGCGGTCCGCCAGGCGGTCTCGGCCAGCACCTCCGCTTCCTCACGGAGCTTGCCGGCCCGCTCCTCGAGCAGCATCGGATCCACGAGCGCCAACGCCCCAGAGCTGGGGAGGAAGTCGACCAGCAGCGCCGGTCGTTCGGTGAGCAGCGTCGCGAGGGACTCCACCCCCTCGAAGCTCTGCCCCTCCGCCAGCTGCTCCAGCTCGGTCGTCAGCTGCGGGAACCTCGACATGGCGGCGCGCGCCCGCTCCCGGAGGTCCTCGTCCAACACCAGTTCACGAGCCGCGTCGACCATCACCTCGTCGACGGGGCCGGTCGAGCGCTGGTCTGCGACCGCGAAGCTGCGCAGCGACTCGACCTCGTCACCCCAGAACTCGACCCGGACGGCGTGCTCCCCAGCGGTCGGGAACACGTCGACGATGCCGCCGCGCACGGCGAACTCACCACGGGCCTCGACCTGCGGGCTGCGGCTGTACCCGAGCGCTGCGAGCCCGTCGACCAGCCGCTCGAAACCCTCCCACCTCGAGGTCAGCACCATCGGACGTTGGCGTCCGAGCCGGGGATCCATCGGTTGCAGCGCGGCTCGGACCGGGGCGACGAGGGCGAGCAACGGCTCGGCATGCTCGCTCGGGTGCAGCAGACGGTCGAGGACGGCGAGACGGCGCCCGACGGTGCGGGGCTGGGGGGAGAGCCGTTCGTGCGGCAGGGTCTCCCAGGCCGGGAACATGCCGACCCGCCCTTCACCGAGGTAGGCGGACAGGCCGTCGGAGATGGACTCCGCATCGGAGGTCCGCGGCACCAGGACCAGCAGGGGCGCGGCCCGCTCCGCGAGGAGGCTCAGCACGTAGGGCCGTACCGGTGGCGCGCAGACCACGTCCTCGGCGTACAGCTCGTCGCCCCAGCGGTCCCGGCCCCGGCGGAGCGCAGCTGCCAGTGGCCCGGTCGCCAGACCCGGATCGAGGACGTCACCGACCGAGCGAGGGCCCGCGTCGGTCGGAAGGTGCTCGGTCACCGCGGCTTCGGGCGCTTGCGACCAGCCACGGCCATCGGGTCGATGCCCTTGGGCACCGGCGCGCCGGGGTCGAGCGGCTTGAGCTTGCGCTCGAGCTTGGGGACGTCGTTCTTCTTGAGCACGCGTGGCAGCTTCGTGACCGTCGACTGCAGCTTCTTGATCGGCACCTCGCCGTCGCGGTCACCGACGACGAGCGTGGTGATCGTGACGTCACCCGTGACGCGCTTCAGCCGCTTGCGCTCCTTCGCGAGCAGTCCCTTGACCCGCTGGCCCGACCCCTCCCCGACGAGCACCACCCCGCAACGCCCGATGACCCGGTGGACCATGTCCTGCTTGGCGTTGACCGCCACGGCGGGCGTGACGAAGTACTGCCCGCGGATCGTGTTCAGCACGGCGGCCGCGGCGCCCGGCTGGCCCTCGATCGCGGCGTACTGGGCCTTCTGGATCCGACGGTTGAAGACGATCAGCGCCCCGAGCACCCCGAACATGATCCCGAAGACCGGCATCGCCCAGATGCTGATCAGCATCCCGAGCCCGACGCCAAGCAGGATCCCGGCCGTCGCGCCGAGCAGGATCAGCGGCACAGCCTTCCTGTCGGACTGACGCAGCTGCGTGAACGCTGCCCGGATCTGGCGCATCCGTTCCTTCACGGTGATCCTCCCTGGCGTGATGCCGATGGTCGCACACCGGCGAGCTTGATGGTCACCCGGTCGCGTGGAAGCGGTTCTGGGTCGGTTCGAGCCCGTCGGCGACGAGCGAGACGATCGCCTCGGCCACCCGGTCCAGGGTCGCGTCGATGAGCTCACGGTCGGCGGGCGAGAACCGTCGGAGGACGAAGTCCCGTCCGGCCATCCGGCCGGGTGGGCGTCCGATGCCGATCCGTACCCGCAGGTAGTCGCGGGTGCCGAGTGCCCGATCGAGGTCCTTGAGCCCGTTGTGGCCCGCGTTGCCGCCGCCGCGCTTGACCTTCAGCGCCCCGACCTCGAGGTCGAGGTCGTCGTGACAGACGATGATCCGCTCCGTCGGCACCTTGTACCAGCTCGCGGTCGCCTGGACCGGCCCACCGGAGCGGTTCATGTAGGTCAGCGGGACCGCGGCGACGACCTTCGCGCCACCCAGGCGGAGCTCGGCCACCTCGGCGCGCGTGCGCTTGTTGCGGCCGAGCTCCGCGTGTTCGCCGCGTACCAGCGCGCGGACGGCGTCGGCGCCCACGTTGTGCCTGGTGCCGCCGTACTCACCCTCGGGGTTGCCGAGGCCGACGACGAGCCATCGGTCGTCGGCCACGGATCACCCTTCCCTGCGCGTCGGTGAGGGTCAGTCCTCGTCCTGCGTCTCGCCCGCTTCCTCGGCGCCCTCCGCAGGCTCGGCCTCGGCGAGCTCGTCCTCCTCGCCGATGAGCTCGGGCTCTTCCTCCTCGATGCCGGCGGCCTCCTCGAGTGCCTCCAGCTCGGCATCGGTGATCGGCGCGTTGATCGTGACGACCGTGCGCTCCTCGTCGATGTCGAACTCCGCACCGCTCGGCAGCTGGCTGGCGAGGTCCTCGACCCGGAGCACGTCGTTGATCGCGAGCCCTTCGAGCGACAGTTCGAAGGCGTTGGGCGTGTCGAGCGGCTTCACCATGATCGGGACGGTGTAGAGGATCTGGTTGACGACACCGCCGTCGCCCTCGGTCTCCTCCTCGTCGGTGAGGTGGACCGGCACCTCGACCGAGATCGGCACGTCCTTGTCGACGGCGAGCAGATCGACGTGGACGTAGTCGCCACGCACCGGGTGGGTCTGCAGGTCGCGTGCGACGGCCAGGTGGACGTCACCGTCGAGCTCAAGGCGGATCAGCACGTTGCGGCCGGCATCGGTGTGGAGCGTGTGGTAGAGATCCAGCGCGTCGACGCTCACCGCCGTGGGCTCGACGGCGTAGCCGTACACGATGGCGGGGACGCGGCCCCCGCGGCGCAGACGGCTCGCGGCACCCTTGCCGGTGGCCTCGCGCGGCTCGATCGTCAGTGGGATCTGCTTGGTGGCCATGTCCTGGCTCCTGGAACGAAGGTCCCCGTCGCGGGTCGGTCGCCCAGGCGGCGGCGAGGTGTCACGCGGGGTCGTGGGCGACCGGGTCCCGAACGCGGCCGGAGCCGAACGGCGGGGTCGAACGGCGGGGTGACGGGGCGAGAGGTTCGCCCGCCAGCGCCCAGGGCATCCGATGGTCGTCCGCACAGTGCAGCCCGCGTTGGACGCGGGCTTCGTGCACCACGGTACCGCTGCGCTCGCTGGACCGGCAACCGGCCGCGCCGTGGGTGCTCACCGGCCCTCGCCCGCTCGAGCGTCCGGTTCAGACGTTCTCGCCCTGGAAGATCTCCGACACCGAGGTGTCCTCGAAGACCGCACGCAGGGCAGAGGCGAGGATCGGCGCGATCGAGAGCACCTCGAGCTTGTCGAAGTGACGCTCGGGCGGGATCGGGATCGTGTTGGTGACCACGACCTTCTCGATCACCGAGTTGGCCAGTCGCTCGGCCGCCGGGCCCGAGAAGATCGGGTGCGTCGCCAGCGCGATCACCCGGGCTGCGCCGCGCTCCTTGAGCAGTTCCGCGGCACCACAGATCGTGCCGGCGGTGTCGATCATGTCGTCGACGAGCACCGCGGTCTTGCCCTCGACGTCACCGATCACGTCCAACGTGGACGACACGTTGTGCTGGTCGGGGTCGCGACGCTTGTGCAGGATCGCGATCGAGGCGCCGAGGTGGCCGGCGAACTTCTCGGTGAGCCGCACCCGGCCGGCGTCGGGTGAGACGATGACGCAGTCCGCAGGCTCGGTGTGGTCGCGCACCCAGCCGACGAGCAACGGCAGGGCGGTCAGCGCATCGAAGGGGTCGTGGAAGAACCCCTGGATCTGCCCCGTGTGCAGGTCGACCGACATGATGCGGTCCACGCCGACCGACTCGTACATGTCGGCGATCATGCGAGCGGCGATCGCCTCACGGGACAACGCCTTCTTGTCCGACCGGCTGTACGGGTAGTACGGGATCACCGCGACGGTGCGCTTCGCGGACGCACGCTTGAGCGCGTCGAGGATGACCAACTGCTCCAGGATGAAGTCGTTGATGCTCTTGCCGCCCGGGATCGACAGGTGCGACTGGAGCACGAAGACGTCAGCTCCGCGCACGGACTCCGCGAACCGGCAGTACAGCTCGCCGTTGGCGAACTGCGCCACCTTCGCATCCCCCACGCGCATCCCCAGGTGGTCGGCCACCTCGCGTGCCAACTCCGGGTACGAGGTCCCGGAGAAGATCATCATCCGCTTCTTGGTGACGACTTCCATCGTTGATCCCGACGGCGTCCGGGCAGGGGACGAGACCGTAGCGTCCGCTCCGACGGGTCGCACCATCGGGCGTGTTGCCCACGCAGGAGCCCGCACGACCCCTGCCTCAGGACCCCTCGCGACGCCGGCGCACCCACCCGTCCTTGACGGTCTGGCGTGACCTTGCGATCGCCAGTGCGTCGGCCGGCACGTCGTCGGTGATCGTCGATCCGGCCGCGGTGTACGCGCCCGCGCCGATCGTCACCGGGGCGACGAGCATCGTGTCGCAGCCGACGAACGCGCCGTCCTCGACCGTCGTGTGGTGCTTGTTCCAACCGTCGTAGTTGACGGTGATCACCCCGCAGGAGAGGTTGACGCCCTCCCCGACGGTGGCGTCCCCGATGTAGGCGAGGTGCGGCACCTTGCTGCCGGGACCGATCCGCGCGTTCTTGGTCTCGACGTACGCACCGACCTTGGCGCCGGCCGCGAGCTGGGTGCCGGGCCGCAGGTGGGCGAAGGGCCCGACCGTGGCCCGCTCACCGACCGCGGCCTGGTCACCACGGCTCGACTCGACCGTCGCGTCGTCGCTCACCTCACAGGCGGTCAGGTGCGTGTTCGGCCCGATGACCGCACGTTCACCGATCCGCGTACCTCGCTCGAGGATCGTCCCCGGGAGCAGCACCGTGTCCCGTCCTACCTCGACGTCGACGTCGAGGTAGGTGGTGGCCGGATCGACGACGGTGACCCCCACCTCGCGCATCAGGTGCTCCAGGTGGCGCCGGCGCAGCCGTGCGGCGACGTCGGCGAGCTGCGCACGGTCGTTGACCCCGGCGACGACCTCCTCGGGCACGACCACCGGGACGACCCGTGCCCCGTCGCCCCGCACGATCGCGACGACGTCCGTCAGGTACAGCTCCCCCTGAGCGTTGTCGTCCTCGAGCCGGTCCAGGGCCCCGGCCAGCAGGGTGCGATCGACCAGGTACATGCCCGCGTTCGCCTCACGGACGGCCAGCTCCGCGGGGGTCGCGTCTCGGTGCTCGACGATGCGGTCGACGCCGCCGTCGTCGGCACGCACCACCCGGCCGTAGCCCGTCGGGTCGTCGGGTTCGAAGGTCAGCATCGCGGCGGGGGCCTGTTCCACCGCTGCGAACAGCTCAGCGAGCGCGGCGCTGGTCAGCAGCGGCGTGTCCCCCGGCAGGACGAGCACGCGCCGGATCCGGTCGGCCAGGGCCGGCATGGCCTGCTGCACCGCGTGGCCGGTCCCGCGCTGCTCGTGCTGGGTGACGGTGGTGAGGGTCCCGAAGCCGGCCGAGCGCGCGTCGGCGGCCACCTCCTCGCCCTGGTGCCCGACGACGAGCACGACCTGGCCCACCCCGAGCGGCCGGACCGCCTCCAGCACGTGTCCGACCAGGGCGCGTCCCGCCGCACGGTGGCGGACCTTGGCCGTGTCGGAGTGGAACCTCGTGCCCTGGCCAGCGGCCAGGATCACGACAGCGACGTCGTCGGCGTTGTGGTCAGCGTTGACGGTCACGTTCGCGGTCACGGTGGCACCTCGATGTCGATCGGAGGATGTCGATCGGGTGCCACCGTAGACCGGTCGGGTCGTGGAGCGGGACCGTCCGCGCGTCAGCGGTACGCGCGGTTGACGGCGCTGACGATCGCCTGCAGCGACGCGGTGACGATGTTCGGGTCGATACCGACCCCCCACAGGATGCGCCCGCCCACCTCGCACTCGATGTACGCGGCAGCGGTGGCGTCGCGTCCGGAGGACAGCGCGTGCTCGGCGTAGTCCAGGACCTTCACCTCGATCCCGTGGGCGCTCAGCGCCTCGCAGAAGCCCGCGATCGGCCCGTTGCCCTCACCGGCGAGGGTGACGGGCTCGCCGCGGTCGATCACCTCGGCGGTGAGGTGGTCGACCCCATCCGCGCTGGACTCCTGTCGGCTGCGGGAGAGCTGGAGCCGACCCCAGTCGCCGCCCGGTGACGGCAGGTACTCGTCCGCGAAGATGCTCCACATCGCCTCGGGCGTCACCTCGCCGCCTTCGCTGTCGGTCCGGGCCTGCACGACGTGGCTGAACTCGATCTGCAGACGCCGAGGCAGATCCAGCTGGTGCTCGGTCTTCATGATGTAGGACACCCCGCCCTTACCGGACTGCGAGTTGACGCGGATCACCGCCTCGTAGGTCCGGCCGACGTCCTTCGGGTCGATGGGCAGGTACGGAACGTCCCAGGTCATGTCGTCGACGGACACCCCTGCGGCCTCGGCATCACGTGCGAGCGCCGAGAGCCCCTTGTTGATCGCGTCCTGGTGGCTGCCCGAGAACGCGGTGTAGACCAGGTCGCCTCCCCACGGATGACGCTCCGGCACGGGCAGCTGGTTGCAGTGTTCGACCGTGCGCTTGATCGCGTCGAGGTCGGAGAGGTCCAGCATCGGGTCGATGCCCTGGCTGAACAGGTTCATGCCGAGGGTGACGAGACAGACGTTGCCGGTCCGCTCGCCGTTGCCGAACAGGCAGCCTTCCACCCGGTCGGCGCCGGCCATCATGCCGAGCTCGGCGGCGGCGACCGCCGTGCCACGGTCGTTGTGCGGATGCAGCGACAGGACCACGCGATCGCGGTTCGGCAGGTTGCGGTGCATCCACTCGATCGAGTCGGCGTAGACGTTCGGGGTCGCCATCTCGACGGTCGCCGGCAGGTTGAGCACGATGGGCCGGTCGGTCGACGGCTCGATCACCTCCATCACCGCCCCGCAGACCTCGACGGCGAAGTCCAGCTCGGTGCCCGTGTAGGACTCTGGCGAGTACTGCCAGTGGATATCGGTGCCCGGGGTGATCACGTCGGCGTACTTCCTCGCCGTCCGCGCCCCGTCGACGGCGATGTCGCGGATGCCGGCACGATCGAGGCCGAACACGACCCGCCGCTGGGTCGTCGAGGTCGAGTTGTAGAAGTGGACCATCGCCCGGTCGGCACCCACCAGCGACTCGAAGGTGCGCCCGATCAGCTCGTCGCGGCACTGCGTCAGGACCTGGATCAGCACGTCGTCGGGGATCAGGTCCCGCTCGATCAGCGTCCGGACGAAGTCGAAATCGGTCTGGCTCGCCGCCGGGAACCCGACCTCGATCTCCTTGAAGCCCAGGCGCACCAGGAGTTGGAACATCTCCAGCTTGCGCGAGGCGTCCATCGGGTCGATCAGCGCCTGGTTGCCGTCCCGAAGGTCGACGGCTGCCCACCGCGGGGGCGCCTCGATCCTGCGCGACGGCCAGGTGCGGTCCGGCACATCGACCGTGAACTGGTCGTTGTAGGGCCGGTAGCGGTGGAACGGCATGCCCGACGGTCGTTGTGTCGGGGTCCACGCGGATACAGGAGGGGATACGGAAGTTGGATCGCTCACGGCACTCGCTCCTCGGTGTGGTCTGACTGGTCGATGTGGCGCGACCGGCACGCGAGACCTCCGCGGCGAGGTGGCCGGTCCTACCCGACCTCGCCGCGGCACCGAAGGAGCAGGAGTGCGTACCGCATGCCGGACAGCATACGCAAGATCCCGTGGCCGTGCCCGCCGGGCATACACGGCCCGGCGGGACCGGCCGCGGGCTAGGAGCGTCGCGGCACCGGGGAGACGTCGCGTGCCGCGATGAACTCCGGACGCGGCTCGTTGGCCGCGAAGGGTTCCTCGAGAGCGTTCTCGACCGAGTTGTAGACCATGAACACGTTGCTGCGGGGGAAGGGCGTGATGTTGCCCCCCGAGCCGTGCATCACGTTGCAGTCGAAGAACACCACCGACCCAGCGGGGCCGGTCATCTGCTTGATCTCACCCTGTTGGGTGAGACGACGCAGGCTGTCCTCGTCCGGGACACCGATCTCCTGCTTGCGCAGGGAACGCTTGTAGTGATCCTCCGGGGTCGCACCCATGGTGGTGACGAAGGTGCGGTGAGAGCCGGCGATCACCATCAACGGCCCGTTGAACGGGTGGTTGTCGGTCAGCGTGATCGACGCGCTGACGGCGCGCATCCTCGGCATGCCGTCCTCGGCGTGCCAGGTCTCGAAGTCCGAGTGCCACCAGAACCCGGCACCGGCGAACCCGGGCTTGAGGTTGATCCGGCTCTGGTGGATGTAGACGTCGCTGCCGAGCAGTTGACGGGCGGCATCCGCGATCCGTGGGTCGGACGCCACGTCGGCGAAGACCTCGTCGGAGCGGTGCACCTCGAAGATCGAGCGCACCTCGTCGCTCTCGAGCTCGATCACGGTCCGCTCGTCGGCTCGGACCATGGGGTCGGCGACGAGTCGATCGAGTCTGGCACGCAACCGTGCGAGCTCATCCCCGTCGATGAGGTTGGGGACGATCAGTGCGCCGTCGCGGTCGAAGGTCTCGACCTGTTCAGCGGACAGTGGTCCAGCGTCTGCGGGACCGTAGACGACCGGATCGACCCGGTCGATCAGTCGCGGACGCTCCTGGGTTCGGGATGGGTAGGGGTCCTTGCGGATCGTCTGTACATCAGCCATCCGTACATCAGCCATGTAGCTGCCTCACTTCCTCTCGATGTTCATCCTCTCGACGTACCGGTCTCGGTGACCGGCGGGTTGCGTGGTTGCGGGTGTCACGGGCTCACCCGCGTCAAGCCTTCCCCCGGTCGTTGACCGGGGACCGGTGCGCGGTGAGCCCGGACGAAGGTCGCGGACCCTGTTCTTCGGTTGTCGGATCATGGGCCACGCCCATGGATATCAGGTCCGGGACCGGGGTTCAGCCGAGGGCCCCGGACCAGAGCGTCAGCGCACCGTGGTGCGCGTGTCGCATCAGGCGACGGCGCTGGGGGTGGACTCGTCGACGACGTCGGAGAGCGCGACGCCGACCCGCTTGAGGCCCTCCGCCAGCTCGTCGTTGCCGATCGTCAGCGCGGGGAGCAGTTTCAGGACCTCGTCGTTCGGCCCGGAGGTCTCCACGATCACCCGCTCCTCGAAGGCACGTCGTGCGGCGGCCTCGGCGATGCCGGGGGCGCAGACCACCCCCTGGATCAGGCCACGGCCACGGCGCTCGAGGACCTTGCCGGGGTGCTCGGCGACCAGCTCGTCGAGCGCCCGCGAGACGATGCCGGCCTTGCGCTCGGTCGACGTCGGGAGCGTGTCGTCCTCCCAACGATCCAGTGCGACGGCCGCGGTCACCATCGCCGGGTTGAATCCACGGAAGGTGCCGTTGTGCTCGCCCGGGTCCCACACGTCGAGGTCGCGGCGCATCAGGGTCACCGCGAAGGGCATGCCGAAGCCGGACAGCGACTTCGACAGGGTGACGATGTCCGGCTCGATCCCCGCCTCCTCGAAGCTGAAGAAGGGACCGGTCCGGCCACAGCCCGCCTGGATGTCGTCGACGATCATCAGCACGTCGTGCTTGGTGCACAGCGCGCGGAGGTCACGCATCCACTCGGGCGAGGCGGTGGTCAGCCCACCCTCGGCCTGGACCGACTCGACGATCACCGCCGCCGGCTTCTCGAACCCGCTGCCATCGTCAGCGAGCAGCGCATCGAGGTAGCTGATCGTGTCCACGTCGTCGCCGAAGTAGCCGTCGTAGGGGACGTTCGCACCGGCGTTGAGGCCGACACCTGCGCCATCACGCTTCATCGAGTTCCCCGAGACCGCGAGGGACCCGAGGGTCATCCCGTGGAAGCCGTTGGTGAACCCCACGAGCCGCTCACGGCCCGTGACCTTGCGCGCGAGCTTCATCGCGGCCTCGACCGCGTTGGTGCCGGTCGGTCCAGGGAACTGGACCTTCCAGTCGAGGTTGCGGGGCTCCAGGATCACCTCCTGGAAGCGCTCGAGGAACCGCTGCTTGGCCACGGTGACCATGTCCAAGCCGTGGACGATGCCGTCGCTCATCAGGTAGTCGATCACCGCCTGACGCATCTCCGGATCGTTGTGGCCGTAGTTGAGCGCCCCGGCCCCGGCGAACAGATCCAGGTACTCGTTGCCTTGGTCGTCCCAGATCCTGCTTCCTCGAGCGGTCTCGAAGGTGGCGGGCCACATCCGGCAGTAGGAGCGGACATCGGATTCCAAGCGGTTGACAGGGTCGGTCATGGTCGGCACGGGTATCAGATCCTCGGTTGGGTCTTCGGTCTCGGCTCCGGGCAACAGTGGCCCGATCTCGAACTCGACCTCGGGTTCGTGTTCATCGCCCGGGAAGTGGTCTTCGGTGAAGCGTGGTGTGGTCTCGCAGGGCACGCGCAGATCGCTCGCGAGACGGCGGAACAGCGCGATCGACGCGTCGTTGTCCGGCGTGACCGTCGAGGTCACGTAGGCACAGTCGACGTTCGCCGGCCGGTCCAGCATCTGGTGCAGGAGCCGACGTCCGAGGCCTCGGCGTCGCGCGCGCTTGGCGACCCCCACCTGCCAGACGAAGATGGCCTCGGGCCGTGTCGGGGGCCGGTAGGAGGCGACGAAGCCGATCAGGCCGGTCTCGTCCTCGGCCACGACCGAGGTCTCGGCGTAGTCGGTACAGACCAGCAGGTAAGCGTACGGGGAGTTGAGATCGAGGCCCCCGTCGTCCCGGACGAGCTGCCAGATCGCGGCAGCATCATCCGCGACGGGCGCACGGAAACGGATGTCGTCTCGCTGCGTCGTCGCATGCATAGTTCGGCCGCGGTGCCCGCGAACCAACACCCTCGCGAGGAGGGCGGGCGGGAATACGGGTGAGGCAGCTCCGAACGGCCTCAGCGGCTCTCGGACCACCTCCCTTATCCACGCTCGTCGGGTCCGGGGAGGGGGAAGCTGGCCCTACCCGGCTGGGCTTACACCAGTGTATGTCACCCCCCGGGGGACGATGCAAGCCCGACCTGCCTGGCCAAACAGCCCGTGTGACTAGCGCGCGGTCCCCACCGGCGAGCATCACGACCCACCACCACGGCCACCCAGGGTGGTCATCCCAGCGCAACCAGGTTGCCCAGATCGAGCAGCGATGCGTCCGAGACGATGAGCTCCTCGGTGCCTCGGATCCAGGTCACCCGCGGCTTCGGCTGGACATCGGCGAACCCGCTGACATCGACGTGGGCGGGTGAGATGACGTTGTCGATCCCCATCGGGCCGGGACGGACGTTGGGCCAGTTGTCGCTCGGCACGGCGGGACCCGGGTAGTGCTCATCGCCGATACGGGTGGTGAGCAGCGGATCGAGGAGCGCCTCCTCGTCCTCCAGGTGGTAGGTCGGCGCGACGTGGAGCGCGCGGAAGACCTTGCGCGGCGACGCGGCGTCCTCATCCGAGCGATCACCGTCGGCGATCCTGGCGGTGAAGTCCGGATGGGCGGTCCCACCGCCGGGCCGGCGTGGTCCGGCCGGCAGGGTGTGCCGTCGACATCCTTCGTCCCACCGAACCCGTAGGGGACATCGGCGTCTCGAGGACGAGCGGTACGAGCAGGCCCGGTCGTCCGATGGCGAACTGCATCACCACCCCCGCCCCGACCAGAGGTCCGCGGGATCGGAGCTGATCGCGGGTGGTCAGCGATCAGCGCACGACCCTGGTCGACCGTCGACGGCCCACCAGACTCCTGCCTGATCCGACGCTCCGAACGGACGAGGTCCACCGGGCCCATCACTCCACGAGCCCAGCGTCCAGCCGACTTCCGGAGTCTCGCACCTTCCACGGGTGTTGACCAGGCACGAGACGAACGCCGGACAGCCGACCTGTCCTGTACCTCGCAGTTCGACCCGCTCCCAGCACTCCCGTGGTCACGCCGTGGTGAGGTTTCGCCGCACTCCGAAGCGGTGTTTCACGAGCCCTGCGGATGAGCTTCCAGCCGGCAGAGCAGCCGGACGTGTGCCGGGACGTCTGGGCCGTTCGCACGCTCTACATAGACGCTGACAGGGCCCCGGTTGCGGTACTCATGGACCATGTCCAACAGGTAGTCCGGGATCCATCCCACACGCTCACCTGTGCCGGAGTTCAGCAACAAGGCATCTGCGTTCACCTCGTTGAAGTCCGGCTCCGGGACGATGCTGAGTTCGTCTCCGGGTGCGAGCCTCGAGATCGCGGCTTCGTCTGCGGCAGCGTGGCGGACACCGGACGCGAGGAAGAGCAGGACATGCCGACCGTCCGCCTCGATGTTCTGCCAGACCACGTAGAGACGCCGCGTTCGCCGCTCGGCGCGAACGCGGGCGTCGGGACCATCAACGAGACCGGTAGGCATCGAGGAGCCTTTCGCGATCGAGGCGCACAACCTCGAAGGCGAAGCTACGCGCGTCCTGCGACATTACGAGACGCCAGCGGCCATCCTCCAAGGGGTCAGCGACCGCACCGCCAGCCCTCGTGGTCACGGCGGAACCTCGATGCCCACTAGGCCTCCCTGGGAGACCGTCCACGGCTGGCTGGGTGGCTGGGGGCAGGGGATCGAACCGCACCGGATGGGTTCCGCACGGTGGGCCTCCGTGTCGGATCATGCCGCTGACCAGGGAGAACGCGCTTCGACCGTCCTCCTCCGTTCCGGCCCGTACTGACCACATCCAGCTCGTTCGTGGTCACGCCGTGGTCACGAACAGGCCCCGCCACCGTCCGCCGCGGGTCGTTCTCCGCTTCCTTTCCTCACGTGAGATGCTATCTTCACGACTGCTATGAAGAAACGATCCGGAGTGAAGATAGCGGGAGCGTTCGACGTCGACGCGCTCCGGATCCTACGTGCGCTGCCGGGCGTCGACGTCGTCTCGACCGACGACACACCGGGGGTTGCGGTCCTGACCGCCGCCGGGACGACGCAGCACCTCACGATCGCGACCAGTGCGCGACTTAACGCCGGCGCGGCACGACAGCTCGTCACGGACGGCGCCGAGCGCGGGGCGCCGCTGCTGGTCGTCGCGGGCCGGACCACGGCTGATGCTCGCGCGCTGCTGCGCGATCACGGTGTCGGGATCGTCGATGGCCAGGGCAACGCCCACATCGAACTGCCCGGCGTCGTGATCCACGTCACCGGCGACGACACCCGACCTGCACGCCGACCGCCGACGCGACTGACCGGCAAGGCCGGTGTCGTGGCGCAGGCCCTGCTGCTCGACCCCGAGCGCGCCTGGGGGGTCAGCGCCCTCGCGGAAGTCGCCCGGGTCTCGACCGGACTCGTGCATCGGGTGCTCACCCGGCTCGAGACGGAGACGCTCGTGCAGAGCCACGGCAAGGGCCCGGCCCGGGTCCGGGTCGTGCGCGAGCCCGCTGGACTCCTCGACCTCTGGGCCGAGGAACAGCAGGACGCCCCCACGCGTCTGCCCGCCTACCGGCTCGGCCAGACCACCGAGCAGGTCGCGCGCGAGGTCCTCGACGGACTCACGGACGCGGGCATCGAGCACGCACTCACCGGCGCTGCCGCCGCAGCGACCCTCGCCCCGTTCGTGACCGCGATCCCGGTCGTCGAGGTGTGGGTCGAGGCGACCGCCTCTGATGCGATGCTGCTCAACGCCACCGACGCCGAGGAGGTCACCAGCGGACACAACCTGGTGTTCCTCCAGGCGAAGGAGGACCTCCCGCTCCGCTTCGCCACCGGCACCGGGCCCACCCGGACCGTGAACCCCTTCCGGCTCTACGTCGACCTGCGCCGCGATCCCCGGCGTGGCGCCGAACAGGCCAAGCGACTCCGCGCCGAGGTGATCGGCTTCTGATGCCAACCCGTAGCCACCACGACGACTACGACCAAGCCGCGACGCAGCGCTGCGAGCGAGCGCTGGTCACCCTGCTCGGCGACCTGGGCCCCTGGCGTGAACGGATCTACCTCGTTGGCGGACTGGCACCCCGCTACCTCGTCGGCTCCCTACCGGCGGGCGCCGAGCCGCACGTCGGCACGACCGATGTCGACCTCGTGGTCGGGGTTGCGCTCGGCGAGGACGAACCCGAGACCTACCGGACCCTGCACACCAACCTCATCCGGTCGGGCTTCCGGCAGGCCACCCCGAGCTTCGCATGGCAGCGCAGCGTCGACGGACTGACCGTCACCGTGGAGTTCCTCTGCGAGACCGACGCCGTCCCGGCGGGTGACATCTTCCGACCGCGGGAAGGGACGGGCTCCAAGCTGGCCGCCTTCAACGTGCGCGGAGCCCTCCTCGCTCGCGATGACTTCGTCGAGGTCACGATCGAGGGCGAACGGCTCGATGACGGCGGCATGTCACGGGTCGACCTACGCATCGCGAACGTGCTGCCCTACGTCACCCTCAAGATCCTCGCCTTCCAGGACCGGCATCAGAACAAGGACGCCTACGACCTGGTCTACACGCTGCTCAACGCCCCCGACGGCCCTCGCGCCGCCGGTGAGAGAGCCCGTTCCAGCCCCGTCCGCAACGACGGACGTGTACGCGAAGCCCTCGCACTCCTCGGCGAGCGGTTCGCCGACGCCGAACAGGACGGACCCGCCAGCTACGCCAGGTTCCTGGCGGCCCCCGACGCCGTCGATGACGATGCAGCCCGGCTCAGGCAGCAGGCGGTCGCGACCATCCGAGCGTTCCTGCGAGGCGTGGCTCCCTGAACGGCCCAAGCACCACCAAGGATCCTGAGCCCTCCATCCAGCGGGAGGAGAGAGAAGGATCGAGCACTCTCCTTCTATCGCGGACCTCGTTGCGATCTGCTCGTCACCGTGCTCGCGTCCGGCGCAGCGCCTGGCGCAGGTGCGGGTAGAGCTGTTGTCGTGTCTCCTCGAGGTGCTGTTGGACGCGCCGCTGTTCGTCGGACTGGGTGGGGCTGACGATCTCGTTGCCGAAGGCTTGCCTGGGGTCCGTGATGCTCCAACCCAGCCGGTGGCGTTCAAGGGCTCGAGCGGCTGCACGCCAGCGGGCGCGGTATCGAGGGTCATGGGGTGGGGTCCCCAGTGCGGCGACGAGCCATTCAGGTGCTGTCGCCTCGTAACGGACGACAGCACGCTCGGCTCGCCCGTAGAGCTCTGCCCTCAGCCGCGCGAGCTCGTCCGTCGATGCCTGGATGTGGCGCCGGCTGGGGAGCCCGGCCAGCTGGCGGTCGAGTTCAGCCAGCCGTGGCGCGTTCTGGGCGAGGGTGGTCTGCCGCCAGCGACGTTGCCGAGTGAGCTCGTCACGTTGTTGACGGCGGGCGAGGCCGCGTAGACCTCGGGGCAGTTCAGCGAGCTGCGCGTCGAGGGCTTCGATGCTGGTGCGGTCGTGCGCCAGTCGGGTGGTGAGCTGTCCGTGGAAGGTGGCCAGGTCCTGTTGCCGTTGGACGTCCGGGCGGGCCAGGAAGGCTTCGAGCTGGCGGATCCGGGCACCCAGTAGGTCCGACAGCTCGGTGATCGGGTCCTCGGCGCGGGTGCGCCGGATGCGACTGGCGAGGGAGGCCACCTCGTCGCGGTCGTCGAGGTGGGTGTGATGGTGGAGTCCGTCCTCGTGACGGTCGGTGCGGGTGATGGTGGCGCGGGTGCCGTTGACCACCCCGAGACGCCGGTCGTTTCGCAGGCACACGATCCGGTCCCCGGCCTGGAGCTGGACGCCGTTGGTGGTGATGATGGCCGGTCTGGTGAGCCGGCCGGCTGCGAGCATCTTGGTGCGGGCACGGTGGTTGAGGTCGTCCACGTCGTCACGGCGGAGCGCGATCATCAGCGACCCGGACAGGTTCTCCTTGGCGGTGTCCCACCAGTCGTCGACGAGCCGGTCGCGGAGCTGCTGTGCGGTGTCGGCGGACCGGATCCGCCCGTGCTGCCGGTAGGTGGCGAGGGCCGCGTCGGGGTTGCCGTGGCGGAGCTCGTCGAGCGCGGCCTGTTCCCAGCCGTGCTGTTGCCGGCGGTTGTCGGTGAGCTCGATGGCAGGGAGCCGGGTGGCCAGCGCACGGAACAGTCCGCCGGCGTTGATCTCGGGCAGCTGCTTGGGGTCACCGACGAGCACGACCTTGACGGACTGGGCTTCGGCGTGGTGGAGGAGGCGGGCGAGCTGTCGGGTGCCGACCATCCCGGCCTCGGCCACCACCAGGACCGACCCGGGTTGCAGCGGCGAGCCGTCACGGCCGTCGTCGACCTGGCCCAGCAGCCGCGCCAGGGTGGTCGAGCGGATCCCGGCGGACTCCTGCAGCTCGAGTGCGGCCCGGGCCGCCAGCGCGACCCCGGTGACCCGGATCCCCGAGGTCTCCCAGGCGTCGTCGGCGGTGTCCAGCGCGTAGGTCTTGCCGGTCCCGGCCTTGCCGACGACCACCTGGACCCCGGCTCCGGAGCCGGTGAGCCGACGCACCATCTGCTCCTGTTCGTCGGTGAGCGTTCGCCGACGAAGCGCACGTTCCAGCACCCGGGGAGCGACGATGGCGACCCGGTCGTCGTGACGGTCGAGACTTCTGTTGATGGCGTGCTGTTCGGTGAGCAGCAGACCCTTCGTGGTGTAGCGCCGCTCGCCCGGGTCGGCGGGGACGACCTTGCCCTCGCCGCGGCGGATGACGTCCACGGAGGTGAGGTGGCCGCGGGTGGGGCCGAGGGCGACGAGCAGGTCGGTGTCGGAGATCAGCAACACCTCGGCAACACGTTCGCACCACCCCACCGGCGCACCCGCAGGAAGCCGTCCGGCGAGCTGATGCAGCACATCCCGGCGGGTGAACGACGACGAGGACCGGGTGAGGCCTTCGTCGACCACGAGCTGTCGCCGCAGCTCGGCAACATCCGGCTGCTCCCAGCTGGTCCGTCCGATCAGCTGTTGCTGCCAGCCTGGCCGGACCCCGGCCGATGCCGCCCGTCGGGTCCAGGTATCGCGCAGCTCCGCCTCCGACATCCGCTCGCCCTTGGCCTGCCGGGTCGCGAGCGTCGCGGTCTGCGCTGCCGCAGCCGAGGTGTTTCCTCGCTCCTCCATGTGGGCGACGATGGCGGTGCGCCGTCGGGAGAACGTGTCGATCAGCTCCCGGTCGACCCCGTCGATGTCGGCATGGCCGTTGACCACCGGCCGCCACGCGACCCCGAGCCGGGCGGTGAGCTCGTGACGGAGGTGGGCGTGGTAGAGGATGCCGGCGGTCTTGGCGTGCGCGAACAGCTTCCGCGAGTCCAACGTCCGCCACACCCCGTCATCGCAGGTGCGGGCGAGGTTGGCGACCAGGACGTGGGTGTGCAGCAACGGGTCATCCACCCTTGAGGTCCGATGCCGGAACGCTGCCGCCACGAACCCCTCCACCTCGACCGTCTCTGCACCACCGGCCCCGCGACGGGAGAACCCGGCGGAGCGTTGCAGGTAGCCGATGGCGGCATCCACCGCGGCGTCATGCCCGCCACCACCTCGGCAGCCGTGGCTCGGTCCCCGAGGGCCCACAGCAGGGACACGGACTTCGGGGCCCCGAAGGTGTGATCGAACCCCGGGACCTTCCGTGCCGGATGCCGGGCCAGCTGCTCGCCGGTGTCCGGGTGGCGGGCGTCGAGGACGGCACGCAGCTGCGGGCCGGTCACCTCACCCGACAGGCCCAGATGCTCGGCGCCCGTGCCCAGCCACCGGCCGGGCTCCTCGCCGCGGGCGAGGTAGTAGCCCTCGGCCCCGTCCTGCTTCGCGACGGCGGTGAGGTAGTAGCCGGCCCTACCGGGGCCCATCCACCCGATGTTCAGCAACGCCCGGCCGAGCTGTTGCCCTGGCCCAGTGCCAGTCTGTGTCTCCGCTTCATGACCGGCAGGATGCGGCCGCAACGGCAGCATGTCCAGGTCCGGAGACGGCCTCGCAGGCCAGCCTAACGTCCAGAATCCAGCGTTTCCGTGTCAGGCGTTCCGGACCATCTCAAGACGTGTCGCGGGGTGTCGGACGGTGCCTCGTGTCAGGACCACGGCAACGGCTGGCGGGCGCAGCAGACCGCCCGGGGCCTGCAGGAGGCCACCGTCGTCACCGGGCCCGCAGCGGCTGGTACGCCGGGTTGTGGCCTTGACCGACGAGCTCCGTGGCGACGAGAGCCCCGTCCACCTGTGTGACGCGGTAACTGGCCTGGACATCGTCAGCCTCAACCTGTTCGTCCCGGCCGTCCTCCGTGCCGGCGGGCTGATTCGCCGTCCGCCGCCCGGCCCCAGCACAGCCTCCAGGGCCTTCCGGCACAAGCATTCGGAGGGTTCCAATATCCGACTCCGCCATTACAACACTGCGTACCGGCCGACGACGAGGCAGCGGCGGCCACCGTCGCGGCCGCCATCCTCGGCAACCCCGGCTGACCTCCCACGGCGTTTCGTGGTCACGCCGTGGTCACGACACGCTGCCGCAAGCCGCTAGAGGCCCTTACGAGCCCGTCTACATACGGTTCGGGTGGCTGGGGGGCAGGGGATCGAACCCTGGATTCCGGCTCCAAAGGCCGGCGT